>VGRX01000205.1 GCA_016875215.1 Deltaproteobacteria bacterium | reverse complement strand
TTTTTGCGGAAGGCCTGGTAGCGCGGTCCGTTCCAAATCGCAGACAGCGGCTCCTCGAACGCGTTGCCGAGGATGCACGACTCGATCCCTGCTGCGGCGGTGAAGGGGGACAGGCAGCAGGGAAGGACGTTTCCGGTCGCGGTCACGTAGGTCGTGTTGAAGGGGCGGGTGCAGCGGGACCAGGGGCGTCGCTCCAGGTCCCCGGCAGCGGCGGAATCGCCGTTGCGGGTGGCGGGGTTGACGTTGCCCGAGCCCATGAGCCTCACGCCCAGCTCCACCGCCGTTCTCTCGGCCTCGGCCAGAGCCTCGACCAGCTCGGGGTCGTTCTTTCCGAACACGGCATTCTCGGGAACCGCCTCGCCGCGGTCCATCAGGATGAGCCGCTGGAGGTAGACCTCCCGCACGTCGAGGGCCGCGGCCTCCCGCACGAGCCTCGCCAGGTGGGGCAGCCGGTTGCGCCCCTCGGTCATCCAGAAGGAGACCACCGGCAGTTGGCTCCCGGCCGCCTCGCGGGCCTCTGCGAGCATCCGCACGCCGGCATAGGCGGCGGCGAGGTCTCCCCCCCGGCGGATCTCGGGGTAGAGCTCCGGGTCCGGCATGTCCAGCGACACGCGGTACTCGGCCAGCCCGGCGGCAACCAGGCTGCGGGCCAGCTCCGGCGTCATCAGAATGCCATTGGTGTTGAACAGCACCGTGCGTCCCTGGGACGTCCCGAGGCGGACCATCTCCACGATGTCCGCATGGAGGAGCGGCTCGCCAAGGCCGTGGAGGACCAGGCGGCGGGCAGCAGGGGCCTCGGCCAGCAGCCCGTCCAATTCAGCGAGCGTGATGTCCCGCAGGGGGTCGTGGCGGAAGAACGTCCTGGGGCACGTGGTGCACGCCAGGTTGCACCGGTTGGTGGGTTCGACATACAGGGTATCGAGCACGTACACGCCCCGCTCCTCCTCTGGGCAAGATAACCGTTGTGCCGCCTGGTTTCCAGTCATAAACTCCCAGGCGGCCTTCGCAAGGGGGCCGCGACCGGGAGGCGAGGATGACGCAGCGACCGCAGGTCAAGGACTGGAACCGGGTGGAAGAAGACGCATTGGCGCTGTTTGCCCGGCTGCTCATGGCGGACACGCGCAACCCCCCGGGAAACGAGGCGCTGGTCGCAGGCCTGGTTCGGGAGGAACTCGAGCGGGTCGGGCTGAAGCCCACGGTCGTGGAGAAGGTCCCGGGGCGCTCCAACCTGGTGCTGCGGCTTCCGGGGAGCGGAACCGGGCCGTCTCTGCTGCTCGACTCGCACGCGGACGTGGTGGGAGTCCGCGAGGAGGAGTGGACCGTGCCGCCGTTTGCGGGCCAGGTGCGGGACGGGTGCATCTGGGGGCGGGGGGCGCTGGACATGAAGCACATGACCGCGATGTCGACCACGGTGGTCGCCACCCTCCACCGCCTCGGCGTGAAGCTCGCGGGTGACCTGACGCTCGCCATCACTGCGGACGAGGAGGACGGAGGCGATGCCGGCGTCCGCTTCCTCTGCGAGGAGCACCCGGGGCTGGTGAAGTCGGATTTCGCCCTCGGAGAGGTCGGCGGATTCTCGATCCAGGTCGAAAACCAGCGCTTCTTCCCGGTCCAGGTCGCGGAGAAGGGGGCCTGCCGGATCTCGGTGGAGCTTGCGGGGACCGGAGGGCACGGCTCCGTTCCCAATCCCGACTCGGCTCCGGCACGGCTCGGGAAGGTGCTCGAGCGGATCCGCAGGCTCCGATTCCCCATTGCCCCGCACCCCGCTGCACGGGTCTTCCTCGAGTCGCTTGCCGAGGCATCCCCCTTGCCGCAGAAGGTGGCCCTGAGCCTGTTGTCTCGAGGGGTGCTTGCCGACTTCCTGCTCGACCACGTCGTCCCCGAAGACCGGAGGAATCGCCTGAAGGCCATGCTGTCCAATACCTGCCAGGCCACCATGGTGAACGCCGGCGAGCGGTCGAATGTGGTCCCTACCCGCGGCGTGATCGAGCTGGACTGCCGGGTCCTTCCCGGCGTCGACCCCCGGGAGATGGAGGCCGAGGTCCAGCGGGCCATGGGGCCACTCGGGAAGGCCGTCCTGCGATGCGGCTGGCGAGGGCACGCGACATCGCTCGACAACCCGCTGCTCGAGCAGATCCGCCGGACCGTCTCGGTCATGGACCCCGGGGCCGTCGTCACGCCGTACCTCATGCCCGCGTTTACCAACGGAGGCGCATACAGCACCACCGGAGTGGTTGGCAGCTACCTCGGCTTCACCCCGGTGCTCATGCCGCCGTCGCTCGACTACGTCTCGCTCTTCCACGCACCGGACGAGCGCTGCCCGGTCCAGGGATTCCGCTGGGGCGTGCGTACCCTTTTCGAAGTCGTCCGGGGGTTCCTTGAGGTCCCGTAGAAGCTGCCACCCTTGCCCCGGGAGAGTCGACGGTTTACACTCATCGCCGTAAGGGGGACGGGATGCCGCGCAAGAAACCGCAGTTGGAACGTGTTCGGGAGGCCATCGACGGGCTCAACGACCAGCTTCTCGACCTGCTCAACCAGCGGACCGCTCTGGTCGAGGAGATCCGTGCCTTCAAGGTGGAGCACGGCATGGATCTCTATGACCCCGTGCGCGAGGCCCGGCAGATCCAGAGTCTCATGATGAAGAACCGCGGCCCCATGAGCAACGCCATGGTGGAGCACGTGTTCAAGGAGATCTTCCGGGCCTCGCTCTCCCAGCAGATGCGCAAGGGCACGGACCAGGCCCCGTTGGTCCTGGAGCGGTCCGGGACCCCTCGCATCGTGGACGTCGGCGGGGTTCCCATCGGCGGCGGGAAACCCACGATCATTGCGGGCCCATGCGCGGTCGAGAGCGAGGACTACCTCGAACAGGTGGCCGAGGCATTCGCACGGCTCGGGCTGAAGTTCATCCGGGGCGGAGCTTTCAAGCCCCGAACCTCGCCCTATACGTTCCAGGGGCTCGGTATGCCCGGAGTGGACCTCCTGCGCAAGGTGGCTTCGCGCCACGACCTGCGCGTCGTCACCGAGATCACCGATGCGTGCTTGCTGCCGCAGTTCTCAGACCGCGTGGATGTCATCCAGGTCGGTGCTCGGAACATGTACAACTACGACCTCCTGAAGAAACTCGGGAACGCAGGGCGGCCGGTGCTCCTGAAGCGCCACTTCGCCGCCACACTCGACGAGTTTTTCCAGGCAGCAGAGTATCTCCTCTCGTCCGGCAACCGCCGGGTCATCCTCTGCGAGCGGGGCATCCGAACGTTCGAGAATGCCACCCGGAACACGCTCGACATCTCGGCAGTCTGCCTGATCAAGGAGTACACGGACCTGCCTGTCGTCGTTGACGTCAGCCATGCAGCCGGCCGGAAGGACCTGCTCGTACCGCTTTCCCGGGCTGTCCTGGCTGCCGGCGCAGACGGCATCATGATCGAGGTCCATCCCAACCCGGCTGTCGCCATGTCCGACGGCAGCCAGCAGCTCTCGCTCGGGGACTTCGAGCGGTACCTGGAAGGGATCGCATCCTTCCTGTAATGTGCGGAGGAGACCATGACGGACAAGGGGCGCGAGCCGGAGGGACGAATCCCCTTTGACCTGGAGGCGGAAAAAAGCCTGCTTTCCGCCATCTTCCAGGACGCGCTGCTCTTCGACCGGGCCGGCTCCCGGCTCGGGCCCGATGACTTCTTCTCCACCGCACACCGTGAGATCTTCGACGCCATGCGGCGCCTGTCTTCGGGCAACCGTGAGATCTCGCTCATGTCCGTCGTGGACGAGCTCAAGCGGGCGGACAAGCTCGATGCGGTCGGCGGCGTCGGCGTCGTCGGAGACATGGTGGGCTATGTCGGGACCACGGCCTCCTTCGACTTCCTGCTCGGGTCGGTGAAGAACAGGGCTATCCAGCGCAAGCTCGTGGAAGGATTCCAGGGGATCGTGCGCGAGGGGATGTCGGACCGGGCCGATATCGACGAGCTGCTGCACAACGCGGAGCGCAAGGTGTTCGAGCTCGTGCAGCAGCGCCCGGTGGAGGCCGCCCACCCGCTCGAGGAGATCCTGTCCGAGGTGCACACGGACATCCTCCGCCGGCTCGAGACCGGAGAGGCGGTCCTCGGCATCCAGAGCGGGTTCTCCGACCTCGACGAGATGACCTCCGGGTTCCAGAAGGGGAACCTGATCATCATCGCGGCCCGTCCGTCGATGGGCAAGACTGCGCTGGCGCTCAACATCGGCCAGCACGCGGCCACGAGGCTCGGCAAGAAGGTGGTCATCTTCTCGCTGGAAATGTCCAGGCACGAGCTCGCGCTGCGACTTCTTGCAACCGAGTCGGGGGTCGATTCCAAGCGGCTGCGGGAGGGGCGCCTGACCCAGCGGGAGACCGAGGCGTTCTTCGATGCTTATGCCCGCCTGTCCCGGACCCCGATGGTTGTCGATGATTCCGCTGCGATCTCGATCTTCGACATCCGGACCCGAGCCAGGCGGCTGCGCCGCGAGGACAAGTGCGACCTCATCATCCTCGACTACCTCCAGCTTGCCAAGGGGAGCACGGGAGGCCGTGACGACAAGAGCCGCCAGGAGGAGATCGCCGAGGTCTCCCGAATGCTCAAGGCCATTGCCAAGGAGCTCGAGGTGCCGGTGATCGCCCTGTCGCAGCTCAACCGCTCCCTGGAGGCCAGGAAGGACAAGCGGCCGCTCCTCTCGGATCTTCGCGAATCGGGTTCCATAGAGCAGGATGCGGACGTGATCCTGTTCATCTACCGGGACGAGTACTACGAGAAGAACAGCAAGGACAAGGGGATCGCAGAGTTGCTCATCGGCAAGCAGCGCAACGGCCCGACGGGAGTGGTCAAGGTCGGTTTTCAGCCCAACCTCACCCGGTTCGTCCCGCTGCAGCGTTCCGATCTGGATCTGTCACCGGGATTCGATGCATGAGTTCGGTGCCCGCTGCCCGCATCCTCGTGTCCTGCTGCCTGCTGGCAGCGGTGGTGTCTGCCGGCGTGCCCGCGGGTCGAAGCGAGGAACGCCGGTTTGAGCTGACCCCGTACGCGGCCGTTGATGCGGCGATGGAGCAGGCCGTGCTCCTGGCCGGTAGAGGGGAGTGGGCAAAGGCGGTGCGGCGCGCGCTTCAGGCCGAGTCGGTTCCGCTGCCCTCCCGGCGCTACCTGGCCGCGCTCTGGTCAGCCCGGTCGGGAGCAGTGAAGAAGCGGCTTCAGCACCTCTCCGAGGTGGCGAAATCCGACTCTCCGCTGGCATCGAGGGCCGCACTGGAACTCGCCGTCGAGGAAGGGAAAGCCGGGAGGAAGGACGAGGCGCTGGAGCTGCTTTCCAGGGCGGCAGCCAGGCCCGGGATCGCAGCCCTTGCTCTGCGGGAGCGTGTCCGTCTCCTCGAGGAGTCGGACAGGGTCGACGAGGCATCGGCCGTTGCGCTGGAGCTGCTGGAGAGTCTGCCCTCGTCAAAGGAGCGGTCCGACTTCGTGTTGGAACATGACCGGCTGACCCTGGGCAAGGATGCCTCGTGCCGGACCCGCATACTCCACGAGCGCTGTTTTGCCGGCTCGGGGCACGCTGCCTGGGAGGCCGTCGCCCGCATCTGGGGAGAAGAGACTCCCGACCTGGCCCTGTTCAACGAGGCATTGAGCGGCCGGGCGCGGCTCGCAGACCTGCCCGCGTCGAGGCGCTCGGGGACATGGGAGGCGGCTCTGGTTCAGGGGGGGGCTCAGCGCCAGGCAAGGGGGCGCAAGGAGGAGGCGCTTGCCTCGTTCGTAGAGGCGCGGCAGCTCGCAGACACTCCCCTGCGACGGGCCGCTGCACAGTACCTCACGGCCCGGACCCTCGAGGCGCTGGACCACGACCTCCAGGCAGCCGAAGTCTACCGGTCGCTCCAGGCCGATCACCCGGACTTCCCCCTGCGGCGCAACGTGTCGCTGAGGCTCGCCCTCATCGCGGTCCGCGAGGGGCAGCCCCTGCGGGCCATCGAGCGCCTGAGCGACCACATCGACACGGCCTGCCCGGGAGAGGACGTGGCAGAGGCCCTCTGGCTCCTCGGCTTCGTGGAGTACCTCTCGGGCCGCCTGGAATCCGCACGCGATCGGTGGGCACGCCTGCAGCGGAGCTACTTCTTCGACTCCTCGTTCGGATGGGTGCTCTACGGGCCGACCGCGCTCTACTGGCGGGCTCGAGCGCAGGAGCGGGCCGGTGCCCGGGACGAGGCCCTCCAGGCCTTCCGCCTGCTGGTCTCCGAGTTTGCGGGAAGCTACTATGCCGTCGCATCCAGGGCACGGCTTGCCGCGGCAGGGGAGTCCGTGGCGCCGCCCGCAGCCGCTCGGCTCGAGGCATCTCCCGCCGAGGTCCCGGAATCGCTGCTGCTTCCCGAGGAGTATGCCGGCGCCGTGGAGCTCTTCAGGTTGGGGCGTTGGGCCGACGCTGCCGAGGAGATCCGTCGCCTGCTGCCGGTCACGGGCCCGAGCGCAGGCATCTCGTCCCTGGCCTCGTCGGCGTGGCTGAGATCCCGATCGTTGTACGAGTCCGTGGAGTTCCGAAGGACCTTCGGGTTCATGCCGCCGCCGTGGGTGAACGGCGCCCGGTTCTGGCGGAGGAGCCTGCCTCTCGCATTCCCCGAGGCCATTCGTCACGGCCACGAGGCATCGGGGCTCAACTCCGCCCTCGCCGCGGCCATCATCCGATTCGAGAGCGACTACAATCCGCGGTCCGCCTCCCGAGCCGGTGCGTATGGCCTGCTCCAGGTCAAGGAGAACACGGGCAGTCACGTGGCTGCGTCGTGCCTCGGCCAGAAGCCGGTCCGGCGCAAGGAGCTGTTCGATCCGCTGCGCAATCTCGAGCTGGGCAGCATCTATATCGCCGGACTCGGGGACAGGCATCACCGCAACTGGCCGGTGACTCTGGCCGCATACAATGCCGGTCCCGGGACCGCATCCTGGTGGCTGGAGCGTTTCTCCGGCCTCTCCACCGATGCTTTCGTCGAGCAGATCACCTATCCGAATACCGTTGGATACGTGAAGAGGATCCTCGGGGTGACGCCGCTCTATTGGTCGCTCTACTACCCGCTGCTGGGCGAGGAGCCTCCGCTTCTGGACGTTCCGGAGGATATTCCGGCCGAGCTGGGCCCGTTCCTCGATCCGGCCCGGGGTTGTCCCAGGGGCGGGGGAGGATGAGCCGAGGAGGGGGGTAGCGATTTGCTGACCGAGACCTTTCTGCATGTGCCGGGCATCGGAGATCGGCGGGAGATGGAGCTCTGGAACAGCGGGATCCGCACGTGGTGGGATGCCGCGGTCCCGACCCTCCGGAGCGTCCCGTTCCTGCAAGATGTCATCGGCGACAGCCTGCGTGCGCTCGGCGACGGCAGGTGGGAAAGCGTTGCCGACCGGCTTGCCGCGGTCGAGCATTGGCGGGCGTTGTGCTGCAGGCGGGACAGCGATGTCCAGCCCCTCCGCTGGCTTGCGCTGGATATCGAGACCACGGGGTTGGCCCCCCCCGCGTGCCACGTGACCGTCATCGGGCTGTGCGGCCATGCCACCGGCTTCGAGCCGGTATCCATCAATGCCGACACGCTCGACTGGCACGCGGTGCTGTCCCGATTTCTGGCCGAGAGCGACGTGCTGGTCACGTTCAACGGCCGCAGGTTCGATGTCCCGTTCCTGCGGTCGAGCCTCGGGTGGGAACAGACCCGCTTCCCGCCGTTCCACGTGGATCTCTACTACCTCTGGAAACGGCTCGGGGAGCGGGGAGGGCTGAAGAAGATCCAGGTGCGGCTCCTCGGGCGGCGGGAAGGTGCCCTGGCCGAGGTCGACGGGTACACCGCGGTCAAGCTGTGGCATGCCCACCGGAGAGGGGTGGGCGGGGCGCTGGAGACCCTGGTCCGGTACTGCCTCGAGGACGTGGTGGTGCTGTTCGAGCTGGCTCGGATGGGGTACGACCGGGCCGCTGCCCCCCTCGGGAGGGGCTGGCGATGCTGGAAACCGCCCGCGGTGTCGCTGAAGCATCTGCCCTGCGACGACGCGCTCGTCCGCCACATCCAGGGGCCGGGCGCGTACTCGTGG
>VGRX01000204.1 GCA_016875215.1 Deltaproteobacteria bacterium | reverse complement strand
GGGGTCTCCGCAGACCGCCTCGAGCTTGCAGGTGTTGTCGCAACCGTCGCCGTCCTTGTTGTTGCCGTCGTCGCAATCCTCGCCCGGGTCCTTCTTTCCGTCGCCGCACCAGGCCACGGAGTCGCAGTTGCCCAGGCATACCCCCAGGCCGGCCACGAAGATCCCCGTGTCGAGGATGTCGTCCAGGGCATCACACACGATGATGATCATGGTGTGATCGCCGGGGTCCATGGCGACCTGCGCCTGCAGGCGCGGAGTCGTGCCGTCGTACTGAGTACCGCTGTCGGTGATCACGGACTGGCCGCTGAAGAAGGGCCCGTTGATCGTGATGGCGTTGCCTTCCTTGTCCAGAGCCTTGTTGACCCCGTCGACGAAGATGCCCGCCACGTCGTTGATCTCGCCGACCCACTCAGGATACTCTTCGGAGCCCACCGCGTAGTCGAAGCGGATGCCGCTTGCCCCGACCGGCAGCGTGAACACGATCTCGAGCCTGGCCGCATCAAAAGTACCGATACCTCCGGCCAGCGCGGTACACAGGGGATCGCCCGGGAGGTTCCACGAGTCGCCGGCGTTGGTCTGGTTGTTCGGCGGCAAGGCGGTAGTCGCCTTGCCCGAAGTGAAGATCGAGCCGTCCGCCAATCCCAGCGGGCCGGCCGTGTAGGTCCCCGACGCCTGGGCGGAACCGGTGTACTTCACACTCTTGATCACCACCCCGGACTTCCCGACGATGGCGTTGGCCAACGTCTGGGCGTCACCTGTGGGCTGGATGTCCAGTGCCCACGCGGGACCGGCCAGGAAGCCAGCAGCCAGAACGCCGAACAGAATCCCTCTCCATCTCTCCATCTTGCCCCTCCATGCCGTAGGTTGCGGCGGGCAACGACATCGCCCGTCGCAGGCTGCCTGCAAACGCGGGTTGGCGGGAAAGGTAGACGCATCCCGACGCTTCGTCAAGTCGAGTAACGCAAAAATGATGAAGAACGGGGGAATCCGGAATCCCGTTCGAATAGTGCGAGGGCAGCTACTGCTCCACCAGGGTGAACCGCATGGAGTAGCCGGCCGGACCGGTTCGCTGGAATCGGGAGGAGTGGGGGAAGCCGCGGGCCGAAGTGGTCGGGCCGGCCTCGTATCGGCGCACCGGCTCCCCGCTGCCCCGGTATTCGGAGAGGGTGAAACCACCTTCGCCACTGGAGACCAGGTCTACGACGCTGCCTTCCAGGGACCAGCGGCACACAGGACTTCCGTCCCCGTAGCGCCCCACCTGGGGTGCGGAGACATCGCCGTCGGAACCGGAGGGACCTCCGCCGGGTGCGAAGTACATGAAACCGAGGTCTTCGAACAGCCCGTGTGCGAAGTTCGGCCTGTCGAGCGGGGGAAGCGCCCGCGTGACCGAAACGTCTCCCTTTCCGAAGCGGGAGGCCTCGAACAGGGCGATGCCTTCCGGGGCCAGCAGAGCTGCCGACAGAGTTCGGGAACCGGCATCCCAGGCGCTCACTCCGACCACCGTCGATGCGTTCCCGAGCGGAAGCGTGGCCTCGATGGCGTGCACGACTTCGAACGACCCGGAGGGAAAGCGGGCAAGGCACGAGCGAAGCAGAGGATCCGCGTCCGCGGCCGGGAGCGGAACGATACCCGGCGGACTGCTGCACGCACAGGCGAGAGCCAGCGCGATGAGGCCCGTAGCGGTGCGGGACGTCCGGTTCACTCCACCCCCTCGAACAGCCTGCCGTCGACGGCTTCGTTGAGCCGGACGTTGGAGAACTCGATGAGGGTCGACGTGGATTCCCCCTCGAAGATCTCGACGGCCTCGACTACGCCTGGACGGTTGGAGAAGCGCACTTCGACCCGGGAGATGAACCGGGCCATCTCCTTGTCTCTCGGGCTCAGCATGACGACCGGGCGCTCGCCCGGAGCCAGTGAGGCGACGAACAGCGTCCCATCGTCGAAGCGGCCGGCCAGCCAGCCGGTGATCTGCTCCATGACGATCCGCATCCCCTCGACAGCCGATGACGAGTCGGCCCGCCACGTCCCCTCGGCCGACAGGCTGTACCGCTTCACGCCCCCACCCTTGACCAGGGAGACGGTGCGAATCGGCGACCGGTATTCCCACCGGACGGCCTCCGGCGCAGAGTAGAAGAACCGCCCCTTGGACACGAGCGGCTTCTTGAGCAGCTTCATCTTCTTGGTCTGGGTGAAGTCCGCTGCGATGGACTTGACCAGCTCGGCCTGCTGGCGCAGCTCACGGAAATCCTCGGCTGCCAGGAGTGACCTGCCGGGGAGAACGGCAGCGATTACGACTGCGATTGCGACTGCAGTGCCGATGTCGATGCCGATGCCGAATGATCTGGGTTGCATGCTAGAACATGCCTCCGTTCACCGACAGGACCTGGCCGGTGACATAGCTTGCGGCATCGGAGCAGAGGAAGCCGACGACACCTGCGACCTCTTCGGGTCGTCCGATGCGGCCCATGGGGATCATCTGCTTGATGACGTCGACCGGGGCTTCCTTGATCATTTCTGTTTCGATGAGGCCCGGGGCTACGACGTTGACGCGGATGTTGAGCCTCGCCACTTCCGAGGCGAGGGCCTTGGAGGCTCCGATGAGACCGGCCTTGGCCGCCGCGTAGTTGGCCTGACCACGGTTGCCCATGAGGCCCGATACTGACGATATCGTGACGATCGAGCCGGCCTTGTTCCGGATCATGCGTTTCACGACCGGACGGGTCACGTTGTAGAAGCCGTCCAGGGAGGTACGGATGACCGAGTGCCACTGTTCCTCGCCCATCATGACGAAGAGGCCGTCCGCGACGATCCCGGCGTTGTTGACCAGGACGGCCAGGTTCTTGAGGCGGCCGGTGATCTCGTTGAGGGCTTCTGCTGTGGCGGGGCCGTCCCCGACGTCGAAGCGAGCGCTCTCGCCGTCCGATCCCGCCTCACGCACCAGCCTGAGGGTCTCTTCCGCAGCATCCTGGCGGCTGTGGTAGTTCACGACGACGTAGTGGCCGCGGCGAGCGAGCTCGACGGCGATGGCCCGGCCGATGCCGCGGCTTGCCCCGGTCACGATGGCGGCAGGTCTTTCGCTCATGGCGTCCTCCTAGGAGAGCCGGAAGATCAAGGACGTGTTGATCCCCCCGAATGCGAAGTTGTTGTTCATTCCCACCTGGAACCGGTGCTCCCGCGGCTCCCGGAGCACGTGCTGGATCGGGGCGAGTTGCGGGTCGGGAGTATCCAGGTTGTGGGTGGGGGCGATGAATCCCTGGCGGAGCATCAGGACGGTGAAGATCGATTCGAGCACCCCTGCGGCCCCCAGAGTGTGGCCCATGTAGCCCTTGAAGCCGGTGACCGGGACCCGGTCGCCGAAGACCTTGAAGGTGGCTGCCGCCTCGGCCACGTCACCGGCTGCGGTGGCGGTGGCGTGTGCGTTGACGTGGCCGATGGCATCGGCGGACATTCCGGCGTCCTCGAGGGCCAGCAGCATGGCACCGGCCATGCCGTCGGAGCTGGGGTTGGTGAGGTGCGCACCGTCGCAGTTCGTGCCGAAGCCTGCGATCTCCGCGAGGATGTCGGCATTGCGGCGGCGTGCGTGCTCGAACTCCTCGAGGATGAGGCAGCCGGCCCCCTCGGCCACGACCAGGCCGTCCCGGGCCGCGTCGAACGGTCTCGGGGTCATCTCGGGCCGGTCGTTGAAGTCGGTGGAGGTCGCACGCATGATGTCGAAGATGCCGGCATCCATGAAGTGCATCTCCTCCGCGCCGCCGGCCAGCATGAGTTCGGCCTTGCCGTTGCGGATCTGCTCGTAGCCGAAGCCGATACCCTGGCTTCCGGCGACACAGGCGGTGCAGCTTGCCACGACCGGGCCCTGGGTGCGGAACATCATGGCCAGGTTGGCCGCGCAGGTGTGGCTCATGAACTGGAGGTAGGTGGAAGACTGCATCCCTTTGAGACTGCGGGCCGAGAGGATCCGGGAGAGGAACTCCTCCATGGCCTGGGAGCTGCCCTCGGTGGAGCCGAAGGAGACACCGCAGCGGGGGGAGGCGATCTGCTCCTCGCTCAGCCCCGCATCGGCGACCGCTTTCTGAGCCGCGAGTGCAGCAAGTATCGAGACGCGCCCCATGCTGCGCCGGGTCTGTCGGGGGATGAGGTTCTCATCCACGTCCGTGCAGATTCCGGCGACCCGGGTACGAAGCGAGCCGATCGATTCCCACTCGGGCATTGCCACGATTCCGCTGCGTCCGGTCAGCAACGACGTGCGGACATCCGCCAGCGAGTTGCCAATCGGGGAGAGAAACCCAATCCCAGTGACCACGACTCGACGGCGTTGGCTCATTTGCAAACCTCCTCTGGCGACCGGGCGGAGCCGAGCTCCGTGACCGGCAGTGCGACGGGCAGCATGGCGATTCCCCAGGTTCCGGGGCCCATGTGGACTCCGGACGTCAGCGACATCCGCCGGACGAGCACTTCCGCATCCGGCCGAAGCGCGGCCAGGAGACGGGCGGGAACATCGCGGACCCAGTCCTCGTTGTCGGTGTGCTCCAGCATGAGCAGGTGAGGACAATCGACCGGCACGAACTCCCGGACGCGGGCTTCGGCATACGCGACCTGCTCGTCCCGGCACTTCAGAACGGCCATCTTGCGGGCGCCGTCAGGCAACGGGCTGACCACCGGCTTCTTGCTCAGCATGTCGCCGAAGAAGGCCTTGGTCTTGGAGAGTCGTCCCCCAGCGGCCAGCCAGTGCAGCTTGTCGAGGAAGACGTATTCCCGACACGCCTCGACCGCACGGCGGGCATACCGCACGACCTCGTCGGCCGACGCACCGGACCGGGCGATGCGGGCCGTCGCAATTGCGGCCAGCCCGAGCCGCCCCGAGGCCGCACCCGAGTCGAGGACGAGCATCCGGCCGTCCCGGTCGTGCTCGGCCTTCCAGTCGGATGCTGTCCTGAAGTTGCCGGTGAACACCGATCCCACGCAGACGTACAGCACCCTGGGATGCTGCTCGAGCACCCGGGCGTAGTGCTGGTGCCGCTCATAGACCGATGCCTGCGACGTCGACACGGACATGCCGGCCCGCATGGCCGCATACAGCTCCTCGGCAGGCAGGTGCGTCTCCGGTACCGAGCGGTCCGACAGGTTCACGTAGCTGTCGAGCAGCGTCATGCCAAGCTCGGCAGCATCTCCCCGCGTGACCGATCCGGCCGCATCGGTGAGCACGTGGATCGATGTTTCCGGGGCCGCCGCTGCGAATCGCCCGGTCTGCTGGCGGAGATCATCGGATGAGAAGGAGACGAGCTTCCCCAGGAGCCCGAGCCGGGCCCTGGCAGCGGTTTCGTCCCCGGCGTGGAGGTGCACCTTGACGTACCCTCCTTCCCGGACGCTGACGATGCTCTCGCCGAGCTCGGCAAGCTGCTCCTCGAAGTCATCGGGGACCGTGTCCGCAGCAAGGACGGCGTCGATGCAGCACTCGGGTTCCGACTCGTCCTCCTCTGCGGCCTGCCAGCCCGCATCCAGGCGCAGCCGGCCGGCGAAGGCATCGGAGAGATTGCGCCCTTCGCCTGCACGGCCGACCAGGGAATGGAAGAACCCGTCGAAGAAGACGAACATGCCCAGGGCGCCGGAATCCACAACCCCGGCGGCCTTGAGCTTGGGAAGCTGGTCGGTGGTGGCCCGCACAGCGGCTTCGAGCCGGTCCAGAACCTGGTCGATCCAATCCTCGGACGACCCCGGAGGTACCTCGGCGAGTGCGGACCGGAGCTGCTCGAAGAGGCTCAGCATGGTCCCTGGACGAGGGTCCGGGACCGCCTTCCAGGCCAGGTCATTGCCGTGAGCAGCCGCGGCGGGCAGATCGTCGGCGCCGGCCGCGGTGAGGAACCCGGAGAAGAAGCGGGCCGCGATGTTGCCCGAGTTCCCCCGGGCCGCCAGCAGGAGGCGCTCCGGCACGGCAGCCGGCCCATCCATGTACCGGCGCAGCGGGGAGAGGCTCAGGACGAGGTTGCGCCCCGTGTCCCCGTCGGGGACGGGGAAGACGTTGAGCCGATCCAGCAGGTCGGCCCATCCGGCGAGCCGCTCCGCACCAGTGACCAGGGCCTGTCCCAGCTCACGGTCCATCGTTTCCCCTCCGGCCGACCGGACAGAAGGAGCGCTGCGCTGTGCGGAGAGCCTCAGTTGTCATCGCCCCCCCCCATGGCTCGCCGGATGTAGTCCGGGACCGCCAGCTCGAGCTTGAAGTCGTGGCTCCGGATGGCCACCTGCTCCGTCCGGCCGCGGGCGCAAAGCGTGCCCCCTTCTGCCAGCCGGATCTCGAAGTCCACCACGATCTTGCGCCGGAGCTCCGCCACACGGGCGGCGCAGACGAATCGGTCTCGGTAGCGGAGGGGGTGGATGTGCTTGATGCTCGTCCGCACGACTGGGAAGAGATACCCCGACTCGGCATGGTACTTGTACAGGTCGATGCCGGCCTGGTCGAAGAGCAGGGCCCGCGCGATCTCGAAATACTTCAGGTAGTGCCCGTGCCAGACGACCTGCATGGCATCGACGTCGTGGAACGGGACGACCAGCTCGACTTCGCAACGGTGCAGGCTGGATTGAGACATGGGCACTCCCGTCAGTCGGTGAACCGGTCAAAGGTCCCCGCAAGGATCTCACCGGCAAGGGTGGCGATCTCCCGATCCAGCGGACGATCTTCCGTGAGAAACGGGACGTGCGGGCGGACGGCTGCCACGAGTCCGGCAAGTGCCGGGCGTGACTCCAGCCCTCCACGCAGCTCGGCCCCTTGGGCAGCGGCAGCCAGGTGGATTGCCACGACCGAGGCCGCAAGCTCGCACACGGCTGCCGCATCGCGCGCAGCGACGGTTCCCATGCTGACCTTGTCCTGGTTGTGCAGCTCGGTGGAACGGGAAAACGCGGTAGCGGGCATGGTCAGCTTGAGCGCTTCGGCGGTGAGAGCCGAGGCGGAGATCTGGGAAGCCTTGAACCCGTGGTGCAGCATGCGGGCGGCGGGCTCGACCCCGGTCAATCCCAGCGGCAACCCCCGGCTGAAGCGGACGTCGACGAGTTGAGCCATCTGCCGATCGGAGAGGTCGGCAACCGACGCAACTGCCGTCTTGAGCGCGTCCATGGCCAGTGCGACGTGGCCACCGTAGAAATTGCCCCCAGTCAGGAGCTCGCCGGTATCGGGTTCGAACAGCGGGTTGTCGCTGACCCCATTGGCCTCGATCTCGACCCAACGAGCAGCCCACTCGAGCGTGTCGGACAGGACTCCCAGGACGTGCGGGCTGCACCGGAACGAGTACGGATCCTGGAGAGCGGCCGGCTCCTGGGACTCGGCGACCTCACCGGTAGCGACCAGCAGCGAGGCCAACCGCTGTGCGACCAAGGTCTGTCCGGGATGGGGGCGGGCCCTGGACAAAGTCGGGTGAAAGTGGCTGGGGTGTCCAGCGATGGCATGGACCGACAGTGCCGTGGCAAGCGTCGCCGCCCGTTCGATGGAGCTGCTCCTGCGCAGGGCAAGCAGCGCCACCCCGGTCATGACCGACGTGCCGTTCACCATGGACAGTGCCTCTTTGGGGCCCATGCCATAGGGTTCCAGGCCGGCGGCCGACAGTGCTTCCGAGGCGGTCATCCTCCGGCCCTGGTAGAACGCCTCCCGCTCTCCGCAGAGCACGGCAGCGATGTAGGACATGGGAGTGAGATCACCGGACGCCCCCACCGACCCGCATGCCGGGACCACAGGAGTCACCCCAGCGTTGAGCAGGGCTGCGAGCTGCCGGAGAAGCGGAACCGACACGCCCGAGTACCCGCGGCTCAGACAAACCAGCCGGGCAAGCATGGCGGCCCGAACCTCCGGAACCGGGAGTGGGATCCCGACTCCAATGCCGTGATAGCGCAGGAGATTTTCCCCCAGCTCCCGGCTCTGGGCCGGGGACAGCCGCACCCCGCATGCCCCGCCGAAGCCGGTGGTCACGCCATAGATCGGCATTCCCGATTCCAATGCCCTCCCCAGGTGCCCGGCGGAGCGTCCCAGCCGGGCCGTGAACTCGGGCTCATCCGAGAGCTCGACGGCAGTA
>VGRX01000203.1 GCA_016875215.1 Deltaproteobacteria bacterium | reverse complement strand
CGTGATTCCCAGGAGAGCCTGCGAAAAGGAGGCTCCCGCCAGTTCGCTGTTGACCTGCTCCAGCAGTGGGCGCAGGGCACCTCGCGCCTCGTACAGTGCGACTCCGCGGCGTGCCGTTTCCCCCCCCGCCCCCAGGAGCTTCTCGACGATGCGGTCGAAATGGAGATTGCCGGTCCGCATGAGCGCCACGGCAGCAGTGGCCTCCCGTGCCCCGGCAAAGCCCTCAGCCGCCTCGCACCAACGGTCGAACCGACGGACCGAAACGCTGTCGAAGCTCTCCCGGAGCGTACTGTCCCGACACGCGTCGAGGTACGGAGCGACCAGCGGGGAAGCCTCCTCCAGCAACGCCCCCACCCGCTCGGACGGGTAGAAGAGCCGGCCCAGCATTCCCGGCTGTCCCCCGGTCACCGAGTCGACGAGCTGCCAGAGCGCAAGCAAGACCAGGAGCGCACCGACCCAGCGCAGCGCAGAACGGAGACGATACGCCGGAGAGCTCGAGCTTGCCTGAGGAGACCCAGCCATCCAGATACCTCCTACTGCACGCCGGTCACGGAAATGAGCCACAGACTGAGCTGAGGCCAGTAGGTGATCACGAGCAACCCCACCAGCATGATCCCGAGGTAGGCCATCGATGCGGCATACAGCTTCACCACGGGCTTCTCGAACCGCAACGACGCCACGAACAGGTTGATTCCCACCGGAGGCGTCGAGTAGCCGATCTCCAGGTTGGTCAGGAAGATCACCGCCAGGTGCGCCGGGTGGATCCCGAACCGATACGCGATGGGCAGCAAGAGCGGCAGCACCACCAGGATGGCGGAGAAGATGTCCATCAGGCAACCCACGATCAGCAGGAACAGGTTGAGCATGAGCAGGAACGTGATCTGCCTGGGAATCGAGAACAGTCCGAAGACGGGCAGCTCCTCCGGGACCAGGTTCTCGATGAGCGACAGGACCAGGTCCGGGACCTTGGCCACGACCAGGAAGTTCAGCAACCCCATGGCCGCCACGAGGATCACCAGGATTCCGCCCACGAGCACGATGCTGTCGACAAAGGCCTTGAATACAGTCTTGAAGCCGAAGTCGCGATAGAGCACGAGCTGCATCAGCAGCGTGTAGACGGCCGTGGCCGAGGCAGCCTCCGCAGGCGTGAAGAACCCACCGAAGATGCCGACGCCGATGAGAATGGGGATTGGCAGCTCCCAGCGGGCGTCGAGCAGCGCCCGCCCCGCGGAGCGAAGCTGGAACCGGGTCCGCACGACCTTTCCGGAGAACCCGGCGATGATGCAGTAGACCGCTATGGCCAGCACCATGAGAATCCCCGGGAGAAGCCCGGCGGTGAAGATCTGCGTGCTGCTCGGGACCGCGATCGCATCGGACGCCGGGGCCGCAGGGTCGATCGGCAACGGCTGAGAGGATTCAGCGGAGACGGCCCCGTCCGCAGCGGCAGCAGCGGACTCGGAGCCGGCAGCCGCAGCTACCTCCTCTCCGCCCGTGCCCTCGCCGCTGCCCACGGCAGCATCATCCCCCAGCTCGAACTCGTCCCGGCCCCCTTCCGTGCCTCCGGATTCCTCCGCGGTCGGAGCGCCACCCGGCGCACCCACCCCCTCGTCATCCCCCAGCTCGAACTCGTCCCGGCCCTCTTCCGGGCCTCCGGATTCCTCCGCGGTCGGAGCGCCACCCGGCGCCCCCACCCCCTCGTCATCCCCCAGCTCGAACTCGTCCCGGGGTGCTGCCGTCTCCTCGACCGACCGAGCCACACCCGCGCCGTGCAGGCGCTGCTCCAGGAGCCGATCTATGTCCTCTTCGATGGCCCCGTCCCCGGAAGATAGCTGCTCGTCCAGCGCGATCTCGGCCCTCATCCTGGCCGCTTCCTCACGGCACAGGGCCGTGCGCTGCTCCTGCGGCATGACCGCGCTTCCGAAAGGACCCGTCGCTGTCACGGCATCCCAGGAAAGCCCCATGATCATCGCCAGCAGAAAGACCGGGATCGACGGCGGGAAGATGAGACCGCGGCTCCCCCCCGTGGTCAGCAGCCCAAGCACGAACTTCTCCGAGTAGCGGTCCTCCCGCAGAATCGGATACAGGAGCCCGCCCAGCGCAATGATCGTCACTCCCGATGCACCGGTGAACGCGGTGAAGAACGAGCAGGCGATGAGCGCCACGATGGCCACGCCCCCCGGCATCCATCCCAGGAAACCGCGGAACAGCCCGACGAGACGCTTGGGCGTGTTCCCCTCCGCCATCAGGTAGCCCGCCAGCGTGAACAGCGGAATCGCAAGGAAGATCGTGCTCTTGCGGAAGCCGCCGATACCGTCCGACACGAAATTCTGGACCGGGATCGCCTCCAACGAGTAGTGCCCGATGAGCGCAACCGCACCGATCACGACATACAACGGCGCCCCCAGAAGGGCCAGAACCCCCGACAGAGCGAGGAACAGGTAGGGAAGCTGCCTCAGCATCGCACCCAGCGACCCTTCCGCCAGCAACACCAGCCCCCCCGCCCCGCCCCCGATGTCCACAACGGCCACCAGGACCACCAGGACCGCCAGGAGCACCCCGACGACGTACCCGGCAACGCGGACCGGCCGGTTGTCGCCGAGCCCCCGCAACCACAGCACCCACGTGTGCCACAGCATCAGCAGGAACAGCACCGGCACGAGGTCCGTGAACGCATACTCGTAGACTTTCAGCCCCAGCGAATCGATCGTAAACAGGGGCAGCGACGCGGACTGGTGCTTGACCAGCGTGAAGTCCAGCGAGGCATGGACCAGGACCACCAGCACGAGCAGCGCCATGGCTCCCGTCGCCCCCCGGACCCACCGGGCCAGACGGGCAGGCAGCACCCTTCCCGCAATGTCGATGCTGATGTGCTTCTCCCTGGCCACGGCGAGGCTCGCTCCCAGCAACCCGACCCACAGCACCAGCAGCCGGCTGGCCAGGTCGATCCACGGAAGCGACGGATTGCCCGGCAGGTTGCGCAGCACCACCTGCACGAACGTCAGCCCGACCAGGAGCACGAGGAGCGAGAACACCGCCCACTCCTGCCCCCGCTGGAGCCACACGTCCACCCGGTCTACGATCCCCCGGGGACCGCCACCTTCCACCGCGCTACTTGGCGTTCTTTCTGTGCTCATCGATCAGGGCTCTCACCTTGTCGAGAAGTTTCTGCGAGTACAGCTTTCCGACCAGGTTGTTCGCTGCCTTGCGCCCCACTTCCTCGAACCGGACCAGGTCCTCCGCAGACGGCTGGATCGCAGCGATCCCCTTGCCTGCCAACGTCTTCATCGCCTGCTCGTTGGACTTGCGGTTCTTGCTCGTGAGGTTCTGGAGGTAAGACGCAGACAGAGTCTCGAGAACGACCTGGTACTCCTTGGGCATCTTGTCGAAATAGGCCTTCGAAATCACGATGGCCCCCGCACCGTCGACCACCGGCATGTCGACCAGGTACGAGACCTTCCGATACCACTGCAGCGCGATCGCCGCCTCGGGCGAGATGTAGATCGTATCGATCATGCCGCTGTCCAGCGACGTGGCCACGTTCTCGATGGAGAGCGGTATCGGATTGATCCCGAACGCGGCAAACGCTGCATGCGCCAGCGGGTCCACATCCCACACCCACGGCTTGGCTGCCTTCATGTCCGCCACACTGCCGATCTTCTTCTTGGACATCACGAACACGAAGCCCTGGTCGGTCCATCCCAGGACCTTGTACCCCTTCTCCTCGAACTTCTGCTTGAACCACTTCGAGAGCTTGCGGAGGACGTAGTCCACTTCCGCGTAGTTGCGGAAATGGAAGGGGATCTCCATCACGCGGAAGTCGGGAACTATCTCGCCGAGCCCCACGCCGGTCAGCCCCGCACCGACGAACTGCCCTCCCTTGATCTTCTCGAGCACGGTCTTGTCATCTCCGGCCACGCCGCCGGCATAGAACTTCATCCGGACGTGCCCGTCGGTCTTCTCCCGGATCTTCTCGTCCAGCTTGTGCATCTCCTTCATCCAGAGAGATCCCTCCGGTGCCACCGTGGCCAGGGTGATCTCGAAATCCTCGGCCACCGACGGCGTCGTCGTCAGACCGAAGACCAGGAACAGGGTTGCTGCCAGGATTCGCTTCGCCATCTCGAACACCTCCACAGGTTTGTCTCCACATCCTCGCGAAACCGCCTGCTCTCGCCCCTGCCGAGCCCTCGGCATGGGGGGGAGGAATCGACGCCGTTGCAGGCCCCGACCCCGCCGCGCACAGGTCGCCGTGCACTCCATCAGTCCAGGTCGAGATCCTCCGCTTCCTCCTCCGGCCCGGGGCCGCTCCCGCCCGGGGCATATCCCATGAACAGGTCCGAGATCTTCTCCAGGAGGGCCGCAGCATCCACCCGGGCCGCAGCGTTGCCCACGATCCATTCCCGCTGGGGCGGGGTGTCGTCTTCGAGAACCTCGGTCAGCAGGCGGACGAAGAGCTCAGGATCCTGCTTCTGCACCGCGTACGACTGTGCGAAACGGACCTTCACGGGCAGCAACTTCCCCCCCGTGATCTCCAGGGCCTTCTCGAAATGCCCGCGCCCCTTCTCGAGGTTTCCCCCGAGAAGCTCCGACCGCCCGGCATTGAGCACACCGAAAAACACGTGCACCGCACCGAAATAGAACGTCTCGTCGAGCTCCATGACCCGGTGCATCAACGCCTCGACCACGGGCAGCTCCGCAGCATTGCCGGCATCCATCGTCGCATTGATGTATCCGCCCCAGCACAAGCCGGTGAAGAACAGAAGCGGCAGCTCCTTCAGGCCTACCTTGCCCGCCTCCGCCTTGACCGCCTCCGCATCCCCCGCCCTGATCGCCGCACCCAGCTCCGGAGCGAGGAGAGTCAGCCCGTGCAGCGCATACTCCCGCCCCTTCAGGTACTCGTCCGCAGCCCAGACCCGGTCACGCGTGTCCAGGAACGTCATTGCAAAGCTGCAGTTCAACTCCGCAGCACGGTACAGCAGGTCCACGTTGTCAGGCGAGCTGACCAGGAAGCCGTCGAGCTGCATCAACATCCCCGGCGCCGCTGCATACGCATGCTGCGGGCTGCGCTCCGCATAGAACGCCTCGCGCATGTCCTTCACGGAACCGGTCATGTTGTTGGCGATGAAGCGCGGAGAAACGCAACCAACGGCCAGACACACCGCCACCCCTGCCACCACGATTCCGCGCATCACCCCCTCCACGTCAATCCTGCACAGTATGCAGCCAACGACTGCCCCGGGTCAAGGACGAGGGCGACCCCAAATCCACGTTTGCCGGGAGTCGCGACTACTCCCCCTGTTCTTCCGTGAACTCCGACAGGATCTCCCACTTGTCCATGACGCGGGAGCGATAGCAGCCGAGGATGTTGCAGATGCCGACCATGTCTCCTTCGGACAGGTCGGGACGCAGGTAAATGCCGAGCAACTCGCCCCCGTTTTCGCAACCGCAGGTCGCCAGGCGGGGCAGCTCGACCTCGCACTCGGGGCAGCGGACGACGCAGCGGGTTCCGTTGGGAATGGAGCGCGGAATCCCCACCCGGGCGTGGTCGCCGTGGATCGGACTCAGGGAGATCTCGCCGGACCAGCCGCCGCACTCCACGAACAGCGTGATTCCGGGGTAGCCGTCGAAATGGGCGTCCTCGCCGCGGACCAGGTTGTGGCCATTGGGACAGAATGCCTGCGTAATCACGATGACCACTCCGTCCCGGGCCTCGATGCTGCCGGTCTTCGCGGGACCGGGCCTGCGCAACTTCACGCTTCCCCCAGACTTCTTCTCGACCATGCGACTCCTCCTCGCTGCGACCAAGGCGATTATAGTGGGGCCGGAAAGCCGAGTAAAAGAAAAAAACGACTCAGAGGCAAGGCATCACTCTCGGGTTGACTGCGGGGCGCAGCAGGAGGCTGTCAGAGCCCTGACCGTGAGGGAGGGGCCGCAACAGGCCTGCTCGTCAACCCAGCAGTGATCGGTTGCCGGCTACTCTACGACGATCTGCTGCGGAGCCTGCCGTCCCTTGAGATCGCTGCGGTAGTAGAGGCGGACTTCGGAATCGCCCGTGGCGGCCTTGACCGGGTAGCGGGCGGAGAGCCGGTAGGTCAGCACCGCCGTCTTGCCGACCGCAAGATCGTCGAGGTACAGGAGGAGCTGGCGACCGGTGAGCTCATAGGTGCGGATCGCCTTTGCCGCCTTGAGCTTCTCGAGGTCTTCGGTGACCACGTCGAAGCCGGGGGGAACGCCCAGGGTGGCCAGGATCATCCCTTGCGCATCCTCGAGGTTCTTGCGGAGCTTGACGGTCACGCCCACCGTCTCGTTGGACTTGAGCCGAGTGCGATCGTAGCCGACGTCGATGACCAGGGGCTCGGCCTTCTCCCGCTCCCCTTCACGCCAGGGGACAGAGAGAGTTGCGACCACCTGGTAGCCGAGGTTTCCCTTGCCGTCGAGCCGCAGCTGGAGCCGGTTGGTGTCATCGAGCTGCTCCGCCGAGACCTCGACCTGCCAGAGCACGTCACGGTTGAAGTTGTCGAAGCGGCGGGCGGAAAGCCTGTTGCCGTTGAGAAGCACCGTCACCTCTGCATCGGTATCCCCCGGCTCCAGCGTCGCAGCTGCAAGAAAGGTCTTCAGGGCCAGGACCGATGCCTGGGTGTTGTAGCCCCAGTTGCCGTTCGGGTCCTTGGTGGCGGCAAGCCAGTTGACCACCATCGGCACGAGGCCGGTCTCATACTTCGCCTGAATGAAGGCAAGGGCTGCAAGTGCCGTGACCTCCACCTGCCCCGCGATTCCGCCCGAGTTGACCAGGGTCTGCCCCTGCTGCTCCCAGTGCACGGTCTCCTTGTCGCGGATCGCGGCCTTGGCCAGGTTGTCCAGCGCGTATTGCAGCACGGCCCCGTCGTCCCCGCCGGAAGCCAGCGCGTTGGCGCACATGGCAAGCGTGTAGCTGTCCTTCGATTCCTTCAGGTTCTTGCGGATGTAGTCGAGCGCCCGGGTTGCCGCCTTGCTCTTGCCGAATCCGCCGACGTTGAGCGACCACGCGATGTAGCAGGTGGACCGGAGGCCGCCCTGGCCGAGATTCTCGTTGCCCGCGTGGAGATGCGCTTCCGCTTCCCAGGCACCGTCCGCTCGCTGGATCCCCTCCAGGTAGCGGGCTGCCCGGTCGATCACCTTCTCGTCCACGGTGGGGTAGACCTTCTTCGTATCCGACAGCATCTGGATGGCCAGGGCCGACAGGATCGGATTGCCCGGGTTGTCCCCCTCCCACCAGTTGAACCCGCCGGATGCGCACTCGAACGTGAGGATGCGCTGGTAGCCGACGTTGACGTACTGCAGGGCCTTCATCTCGATCTCCGGGGAGGACTGCTCGGTATCCTTCATGTACTTGAGTGCCAGGACATTGGGCCACGCCGACGACGTGGTCTGCTCGAATCACCCACCCGGGAGACGGAGCATGCTGTCCATCCCCTGCACCACGTGGGAGGAGAGCCCCGGCAGGATCTGGACCACCATCCCTTCCGAGCCCTCGATCACGTCCTTGGGAACGGCCAGGTCGAACGTGACCGGCTGTGCGGCCTTGTCTTCGCCCGTCCGGAAGCGCCCGCTCAGGGTCCGGACGACCTCCCGACCGTCGGGCCTCACCTGCACGACCCGGCGGACCGCGTCCGCATTCCGGCTGCCCACGGTGCTGCCGAAGACGGTCAGCGCGTGGTGGCCGACCCGCGTCACCTTGACCGGGAACCGGACTGCAGAGACCTGCCCTGCGGCCAGCCGCACGCGGGCGTCGGCCTTGCCCAGGAGCTGGAACCAGTCAGCCGGCTCCACGCGAACCTCGATCTCCTGCTCGCGGTCGAGGTAGTTGTAGATGGCCACCGGAAACTCGACGGTATCGTTCCGGGTCAGGAAGACCGGGAAATCGACATCCACGAAGAAATCCTGGAACACCGTGATGGGGGCATCCTTGCCGCCGATGTTGCCGTTGCGGTCCGAGGCGATTGCCGAGAGGCGCCACGTGGTGATCGAGTCCGCCAGCGGGATGTCCAGCGATGCCCGCCCCTGCTCGTCGGTGACGAGGAAGTTCTCCACGAACAGGGTCTCGGGGAACCACTGGCGCACGCGCACCTCGCCTCCCCCTTCTCCCTTGTCCCCCTTCCTGGCCGCTGTTTCGGCGGGCTT
>VGRX01000202.1 GCA_016875215.1 Deltaproteobacteria bacterium | reverse complement strand
GCCGCAGGCCTTGCACTGGTCGTCCGTTCCGAGCGGCATTGACTGGCATCCGCACTCGCAGGAGCTCGAGGAGGAAACGCTCCCCCCTTTGCAGAGCACCAGCTTGTCACCGTCGCACCAGTAGCCGTTCTGCTTCCCGGAGCAGAAGCCGCCGCACGACTTGCATTGATCGTCCACCCCGGGGGGCATGGACTGGCAGCCGCAGTCGCACTTGTTCGAGGAGGAGACGCTGCCGTTCTTGCACAGGACGAGGTTGTCACCATCGCACCAGTAGCCGCTCGCCTTGCCCGAGCAGAATCCCGCCAGGGCCGGAAGCGGTATGCAGAGGAAAGCTACCGTCAGAACGACTACCGGGATCGTCTTCCAGCGGACCATGTGGGCACCTCCGGGACAATCATCATACCACCCGTGTGCGGGCCTGCGCAATTGCAGCGGAGACGACAAGGCTGGCCGCCCGTTGCACCACCTCGTCCGGGACGCTGCACCGTCCGTGGCCTTTTCCACGTTTTTCCATCCGCTTCCAGCCCCATTTCCCAGTGTTTTGGAAGGGTTGCGAGAGGACTCCTGGCGGAAAGGCCGGCTCATGGCGGTCCCCTCGAAAACGATCCGATCGCTGCCGCCACCGGGAGGCCCGAAACAGCCGGCAACCGTTCGGGCCAGCAACGGGGCCGGTCGGATCGAGCCTGTCGCAAATTGAGACCGGGGAAAACGCGACGCACACCACATGTAGCGTTGACAGGATCCGGGGTGACTGTCATCTTGTGTTTCGACAGCAGGCGTCACCGCGGAACTCGAAAGGAGAGCCATCACAATGACAGGTCAGAAGAAGGTCGTCATCGTCGAGGGAATCATCGGTGCGGGAAAGAGCTCCCTGACCAAGGAGCTGGGGGCAGCGCTCGGGCCCCAGACCCTGGTCGAAATGGAGCCGGACGAGGCGAACAACGCCAACCCGTACCTTGCGGACTTCTACCACGATCCCAAGCGCTGGGCTCTCGTCATGCAGGTCCATCTTCTCCAGGCACGCTACCGGATGCACCTCCAGGCCCAGTGGCACGCGATGAGCGGTGCCGGGCACGCGGTGCTGGATCGTTCCTACTTCGGGGATACCTGCTTTGCCCGGCTGCAGCTCCGCAACGGGAGCATGACTCTGCGGGAGTTCAACACCTACCGCGACCTATACCACACGATGACGGCCCACGTGCTTCTTCCGAACGTCTGCGTTCGGTTGCTGGTCAGCCCGGAGGTCTCGCGCCGTCGCATCGAGTCGCGCATGGAGCAGCGCGAAGGGCGCAAGTGCGAGGCCGGCATCGACCTCCAGTATCTGATCGACCTGGACCGCGAGATATCGCACATGGTCGCGGTCCTGCGCTCGCAGGGGGTCACGGTCATCGACATGCCGTGGGACGTGGATCGCGAGTCAGCCGAGCAGCGCAGGCTTGCCGTGGACAGCCTCGCCTGCCGGATTGCGGAGCAGGATGCGCCCGATTCGTTCCTTGACCTCCACCGTCGCACCCTGTAGACAAGAGGTTGCTCGGCACTGGAGCCGAGCCGCTCTTGCAGATGGCGAATCGCAAATGGCAAATCTCAGTTCGAAAGACCCGGGACGTCTGCGCAATGCCTTGTCCTCCACAATGGCGGCCTGCCTTGCAACGGCATGCATGGCAGGGCTGTTCGCTCCGCCTGCGTTTGCCCGAAGTGAGAGGAGTCCCGGGGAGGATTCGAGCCCCACGCCGTTGCGGGTAGTCCGGTCTCTTGCCTCCTTCTGGCTGCCGTTCGACGAAGCGAGCTGCGGGCGGTTCGTCTTTCGGCTCTCCGCCGGAAAAGGGGGCGCATCGCAGTCGACCCGGCCGCCCGAAGTGACGGAGCGGATCCTCGAGGCGGTGCACGCCCGGTTCGACCAGCCCGGACTGCTCAGGGCCTCGGTCATGAAGCTGGCCGACGACGGCATCGTGGTCGACTGGCTGGGCGATCGCAAGGCGGCCCTGGCCGCGATACACGACCTGGGCCGAGGGCCGGTGCTCGAGTTCCGGATGGCGGACACTTCGGGCGTGTGCCTGGCAGCGGCCGATGCGCTGCTCGTCGCGCTCAGGGAAGAGGGGGCGGCCGCAAGCATCGAGCGTGAAGTCTCGAACGGGCGGGTGCAGCTCAGGTCCAGGAGTCGCGAGGACCTCGTGTCGTTCCTCGCACGGCTCGAGGGCTCGGGCTCGGTTCCCGAAGGACGCACCTGGTTCGTCGAGGAGGGCAGTACCCTGGACGTACCTGTCTACACGGCCTGGTGCCTGAAGCAGGCGGAGATCACCGACAGCGATGTCGCCCGGGCACAAGCTTCGGTCGGAGAGTGGGGCGACTGGTACGTGATGGTGACGTTCACCGAGTCGGCCGCTGAGCGGTTCGCCGCACTGACGCGGGAAAACGTCGACGGCTACCTGGCCATCGTGGTGGAGGGCGTGGTGGTCAGCGTGCCGGTCATCAAGGAGGAGATTGCCGGTGGTCGAGCCCAGATCACGCTGGGCCGGTACGGGCCGGAAACGAAAGACCTTGCCGAGGGGCTGGCCCGACAGCTCGAGCGGGGCGGGTTCCCGCTGCCCCTGGTGCTCGAGCAGGAGCTCAGCCCGCCCACGGCATGCGATCTCCTCGTGTGGCTTGGCCGCCTCCCGCCGCTTCCGGAGCCGATGCTGGTGCTCTTCGACCTGGCCGTTCGGCTATGGGGCAGCGTCAAGACAACCCGGTGAATTCGGACGTCGGTTCGAAAGGCTCAACGCGACGATGTTCAGTACAGGAACGGAACGATCGCCTTGCGCTCACGCGGGTAGTCCGGGAACTTCTCCACGTACCAGCGGTGGTGCGTTCGTGCCCGCGGGACGAGATTCGCCGCGGTCCAGAGCAGGAAGATCAGGCCGGAGGGTGACCAGGTGAGGAGAGCGAATCCGGCCCACTCGATGAGTTCGCCCAGGTAGTTGGGACAGGACACGAACCGATAGCCGCCGCCATAGGGGATCTTGTAGCCGGTCTCACCGGGTTTTCGCAGGTTCCGGAGCACGTGGTCCGAGTGCTGGTTGAGGACGAAGCCGGCAATGAACAGAGCAGTGCCCGCAACGAACCTGGGGTCCACGAGCCAGGACGCATCCAGCACCGGGCCGATGAAGAAGAGATAGCGCCCCTGGAGCCACCCGTTGACCAGGTTGAAGAAGAACCCCATGGCCGCGATGGACAGAGGCATCTCGATGTTGCCGCCGGTGAGGCGGAACGGATAGATCAGGCTCCGGTTCACGTAGTGGAGCAGCCAGATCCCCAGGAATGCCAGCGCTACGGCGCTTCCGGTGCGCTCCGACAGCAGGAAGAAGACGACCGGCACGATGACGGCGGGTATCTCCATGAGCACCCAGCCCGCGGTACGGTGAAGGGTCGGTCCCCAGCCCTTGCGCATGTGCCGGCCGTACGGAGCGGTGATGAACAGCAAGGCAAGAAAGGTCACCGCGGCGACCCCGACCCAGGCGTACACGACCCACCAGTACAAAGCCAGCTCTCCAGGGCACATTCTCCACCCCCACTCCGTTGCGAGGTCTCATCCGGTGATCCTCGGTGTACCGTTTCGTTTCTAGAGGAACCTGGCGCCGCGCAGCCATTCCACCGTGGCCGCGATGGTCTCGTCGAGCGGGCGGGGCTCGTACCCCAGCTCGCGGTTCGCCCGGGCATACGTCGTGCGCCCGTTCGAACGAAGGACCGCCAGCGACGAGCTGGTGAACTTCGGACGGACCCCGGCCATCAGGCTGAACCAGGTCACGGGCGGCGCAACCATCCGTGCGAGCCACATCGGGCAGGTCATGCGCGGCGGCCGCGCACCGGTGACCCGATGGACCGACTCGGCCAGCTCCCTGACCGTGACGTAGTGGCCCGACAGGATGTAGCGTTCGCCGCGTTTTCCCCGCTCTTCGGCAGCCAGCGCACCAGCGACGACGTCGCGGACATCGACGAAATCGTACGCCCCGGGAATGAGCGCAGGCAACCGCCGGGCCGCGAGATCACGTACCGTCTCCCCCATATGAGAGAGCTTGTAGTCGTGCGGTCCCACGATGCCCGTCGGATTCACGATCACCGCGTCCAGTCCTTCAGCCACCGCATCCAGGACCACCTTCTCGCCCGAGGCCTTGGTTCGACTGTAGGCCAGGGTCCCGTCCTCGATGGCAAGGGGCCGTGACTCGTCCACCGGCTGGTCCAGCGGAAACTCCGACAAGGCATGGATGGAGCTGAAGTGCACGAGCCGGGCGCCGACCCTGCGGCACTGGGCGATCACGTGCTTCGTCCCGTCGATGTTGACCCGGTACAGGTCCTCGTGATCGCGTCCGTCCACCGAGATGAAGGCAGCCGTGTGGTAGCAGACGGTCACTCCTTCGAATGCCGGCTCGAGCGTTTCCGGTGCGGTGATGTCGCCGTTGACCCGCTCCACGGGCAGACCGTCGAAGCCGCGGGTATCGCTCTTCACCAGCACGCGGACGGTGCGTCCACGGGCAAGCAGCTCACGGACCAGGTTGGCGCCGACGTGGCCCGCTGCACCGGTAACGAGAGTCGTCATGGATTCTCCTCCGGCCCCGGCAGCGTCATGCCGCAGGGGTCTCCAGGGCAGCCCGTTCCGACGGAGTGCGATGCCCGGCCGCCATGTCGCCGAGGAACATCCCGCAGTTCGAGCCGATTCGGTTCTCCTCGCATTCGCCGATGCTCACGATGACCTCGTAGCCGAGATCCCGGAACGGTGCGGCCGTCTCCTCGGCGGTCTCCGGACGGGCCGGATCGATGAGCCCCACCAGGCCGCTCGACCGTGCCGCTGCCGTAGGGTTGATCGGCGTCAGCTTGATTGCGAAGCTCTCCGGTGAGAACTGCTCTGCCAGCACCCGGGCAACAAGGGGGATGCCACTTGCCGGTGCGAAGTTGAGGGTCACCTTGCGCTCCCCGGGCCGATGGAACCTGTGTCCCCACTCGGCCATGCGGGCAAAGCTCCAGGTGCGGGCCGGTACGAGCCATTGCCGGATTGCCTCGTCGGTCGTGTGCAGCGAGAACTGCATCTGGAAGCGCCCGCGATAGTACCGGTCCCGGATGTCGCAGAGCCGCTCGAAGAAGTGGTCGCGACCGGCCGGAGCGACCGTCGAGATGCAGGGCATGAGCCCGGGAGCATCGAGACGTCGGTCGAGCGCTTCCAGTACGTCCAGCACTGCGTCGTTGAACGCCGGATCCCCCATGCGCGCGAACTGGATCTTGAAATGCCGGACAGGGACCCTGCGGTCGCCGAAACGGCGGCCGACCAGGTACTCAATCTGCGCCAGTATCTCCTCCTTGGAGAGAAGCCCCGAGAAGCTGCCGCCCGCATCGCAGATGGGGCAGCGCACCGGACACCCCTTCAGCGTGGAGACGATGAGCACCCACTTGTCGCCGCGAGGGCGGGGGGGCTGGAGCGACTCGACCATCTCGATGCGGCTTCCGTCCGACAGCCGTGCGACGTGCACTACGGCAATCTGCTCATTCCCGTGCTGATACAGGACTTCCAGATCCAACCGCATCTCCGCTCAAGAAGGCCGCAGCCGCAGCAGCGCACCAGAGGCCGTCGCCGACGGCAATCCCCGCCTGGCCAAGACCGCCCAGTCGGGCGTCCCCCGCAATAAACAATCCGGGGATGGAAGTCAAGCAGGATGGACTGGGAGCTCGGGAGGGCGGCCGCACCGCTGCGGAACCGCCGGGCCCCCGGCCGGGGAGGGGAGGGGGCGGTGGCGGCATCATCGCGTCCGCCGCCGACCTCCTCCCCACCGCCAGCAGCACTCCGTCCACAGACAGCCTCCGTCCCGGAATGAGCACGTCGACACGGCTGGAGGAGGGCTTCTGCAGCTCGTGCACCGGCGTGCCCGTCATCACCGTGATCCTCGGCTCCTTCCCCACCATGTCCACGAGCCGGCCCGACGCACGCAGCGTCTGCCCCCGCACGAGAACGCTCACCCTCGTCCCCGAATCCGCCAGCGTCAGCGCATAGTCCAGCGCAGCCTCTCCTCCGCCCACTACCGCTGCGGTCCTCGGCAGGAACGGAAGCAGGTCGTTGACCTCGTAGAAGAGCCTCGCCCCGGGAAGCGACTCGCCCGGAATCGCCGCCTTCGACGGCACGGTTCCGCACGCGATCACCACCGACCGAGCCTGCATCTCACCGAAATCGCCGGTCACACGGAAGCCGGAACGCTGCGACTCCCCCGGCTCGCCAAGCTGCTCCCCGTCGGGATGCCAGTCCGAGATCGAGGGGGGGGGCTCCTTCACCCGGCGTTCGACCGGGCGCACCGAAGTCACGACGCCGGTCTCCACCCCGAGGCCGAACCGGTCCAGGTGCCGGCCGAGCCTCTCGGCCAGTTCCAGCCCCCGGAGCGGTCGCTCCGTCCCCGGGTAGTTCTCCACCCGGAACGCATTGGCCACCAGCCCGCCCGCTCTACCGTCGCGGTCGAGCAGCACCGGACGACCGCCCAACCGCTTGAACTGCACCGCGGCCGAGCAGCCTGCCGGCCCGGCGCCGATGATCAGAAGATCGATCTCGGACCCGCTCATGAGCTTCTCCCGCACTTCCTGTCGGATGGTCCGCAAATCTCCAGGATCTCCCGGGTCGACAGCACCACGGCCACGCAGCTCGCCATGGTGGCAAGCGACGCGACGTGGAGCCGCTCGCCGGTCGTCGCCGTCGCATCCGCAGCGACGAACGTCTCGAACCCACGCACGAACGCGGCCCGCACCGTCGTCTCGCAGCACATCTGCGTCAGTACTCCGGTCACGAGCACCTGGGTGCAGCCTCTCCTGCGGATGTGCTCTTCCAACTCCGTGTCCCGGAACGCATCGTAGGTCGTCTTGCGCAGGACGATGTCCGACTCCGCGGGGCGGAGCGAATCCACCAGGTCAGCCTCGGGCATGCCGCATCGGATGCGGTCGTCGAAGAACCTGCCCAGCATCCCGAGGTCGTGCTCTCCCTCGTGGCAATGCCGGGTGAATGCCACGGTCCCGCCCAGACGATGCCACGCCCCCACCAGGTCCGCCACCCGGGGCACGATCGCCGCAGTGGCCGGCAGGTAGGCCCTGTCGCCGGGACGCGCGAAGTAGTTGACCAGGTCGATGACCAGCAACGCACAGCGGCCCGGGTCCAGGCGCAGGCGATGACGGGGCTTTGCCCGCCTGCGAAGCGATGCCAGCCACGCTTCGCACTTGCGGTCGATGTTCTCCGTCGTGACGTAGGCCCGGCTTCGCATGGGCGATACCGCTTCCCCTGCCGGAGCACGCACCCGACGAACCCGCCCGGACCGCCGTTCCCGGTGCGCACTCAGTTTCCAGCGACCTGCAGCTTCTCCTCCACGCCAATCAGCTTCCCGACACCATCATCTCCCGGACGAGCAGCGACGGGCTGTCCGTACCATACCGGAACTCCAGGTCGTTGCCGACCGCGACGACGTCCTTGAGCATGTTCCCGAGATTGCCGGATACCGTGATCTCCTGCACCGGGCGCACGGGCTTGCCCCCCTCGAGCCAGAATCCTCTGATTCCCCGCGAGAAGTCCCCGGTCGCATGGTTGAAGCTGAACCCCACGAACGAGTTGACCAGCAGACCGGTACCGATCTTCGCGAGCAGCGCGTCGCGGGTCTCGGTCCCATTCGCCACGTACAGGTTGTACGAGCGGATGGCCCCGCCGCCCGCAGAATGCCCCGTGCTCTTCCGCTTCAGTCTGCGGGCCGCAAACGTGTCGCACGGGTAGAGTTTGAGAACCCCCTTGTCCACGAACGTCCGCGTGGACGTGGCCACCCCCTCGTTGTCGAAGGGAGCGGAAGAGAGCCCTCGTGCCCGCAGCGGGTCGTCGTGCACCGTCACGAGGTCGGAAGCGACGGCTTCCCCCTCCTTGCCGGCCAGGTAGGAGGCTCCCTTGTACACCCGGTCCCCGGAGATGCATTCGAACAGGTGCGTCAGCAGCCCCATCGCAGTCTCCGGTGAGAAGAGCACCGGGTATCGCCCCGTCCCCACCTTGTTGTCCGCACCGACCTGGTCGAGGCAACGTCTGGCCGCGATCCTCCCCACGGCCTCGGCGTCCTCCAGGTCGACCAGGTGGCGGGCCGACGAGAACCAGCCGTCCGAGTACTTGTTGCCGGCATCATCCTCAGCGACAGGAGACACCGACAGGGTGGCAGCGCTGCCGGG
>VGRX01000201.1 GCA_016875215.1 Deltaproteobacteria bacterium | reverse complement strand
GGGGAAACAGTCGAATGCTCCCGCGTTGATCAGCCCCTCGAACACCCGCTTGTTCACCTTGCGGCCGTCCACGCGCACGCAGAAATCGAGGAAGTCCTTGAACGGCCCCGTCCTCTCACGCTCCTCGATCATCGCATCCACGGCCGTTTCACCCACGTTCTTGATCCCCGCCAGCCCGAACAGGATCTCCTCCCCCGATACCGAGAACTCCTTGTCCGACTTGTTGATGTGCGGTACCCGTACCGGAATCCCCATCCTCCGGCAGTCGGCCAGCTTCGCCACCATCTTCTCCGGCTTGTCCTTGTCCAGGCTCGTCAGCGCCGCCATGAACTCGGCCGGGAAACGCACCTTGAGGAACGCAGTCCAGTACGAGATGAACGCGTACGCCGCGGAGTGGGACTTGTTGAACCCGTACTCCCCGAACTTCTCCACGTTGTCCATCAGTTCCGACAGCAGTCCCAGGGGATATCCCTGCGCCACGCCGCCGGTGATGAACTCCTCCCTGAGCTGCTTGATCTTGTCCTTCTTCTTCTTCGAGATGGCCTTGCGCAGCTCGTCCGCCTTCGACATCGCAAACCCGCCCAGCACGCAGGCGATCCGCATCACCTGCTCCTGGTACACGATGACTCCGTACGTCTCCTCGAGCACCTGCTTCAGCACCGGATGCGAATACTCGAGCGCCTGCTCCCCCCGCTTGCGCATCACGTAGTCGTCGACCATTCCGCCGCCCAGCGGCCCCGGACGGTACAGTGCCAGCACCGCGATAATGTCTCCGAAACGGTCCGGCCTGAGCTGTCTCACCAGCTTCCGGAAGCCCGGAGATTCCATTTGGAACACCCCCTCCGTTTCGCCCGAGCAGATCAACTCGTACACGTCCGGCAGGTCCAGCGGCAGCGCCTCCAGGTCAGGCGCCTCCTTCCCGTTCTTTCGAATCAACGCCAGCGCATCATCGATTACCGTGAGCGTCTTCAACCCAAGGAAGTCGAACTTCACCAGCCCGACCTTCTCGATGTCCTCCTTGGCATACTCGGTGATGACCTCCCCGTCCTTCCCGGTGCAGAGCGGCGCCACGTCGATGAGGGGATCCTTCGCGATGACCACCCCCGCTGCATGGACCCCTGCCTGCCGGTTCAGCCCCTCCAGCGCACAGGCGGTCTCGATGAGCTGCTTGTGCCGGTCATCCTGGTTCGCCAGCTCCCGGAGCTTGGCATCTTCCTTCATGTGGTCCCGGATCGTCTTCTTGGCCGCGGCCGGCCCCTCCGGAATCAGCTTCGTCAGTTTGTCCGTCTCCTCGAACTGGAACCCCAGCACCCGCCCGGCATCCTTGATCGCCGCCTTTGCATTCAAGGTGCTGTACGTGATGATCTGCGAGACCCGCTCCTTGCCGTACGTCTGAGTCACGTACTCGATGAGCTTGTCCCGCTTGCGCTGGCAGAAGTCCACGTCGAAGTCCGGCATGTCGATGCGCTCGGGGTTCAGGAACCGCTCGAAGAGCAGGTCGAACTTGAGCGGGTCCAGGCGCGTGATCCCGACCGAAAACGCGACGAGGCTGCCCGCACCGGAGCCACGCCCCGGTCCGACCGGTATCCCGTTCTCACGGGCATGCCGGATGAAGTCCCACACGATGAGGTAGTAGTCCGCAAACCCCATCCGGGAGATCACCGACGCCTCGTAGTCGAGCCGCCTGCCATACTCCTCCCGATCCAGCTTCTCACCGGCCTCCTCGCGGGAATTCAGGTACTTCTCCAATCCGGTGGCCGCCAGCCGGTGCAGGAAGGCATCCGACGAGTCCCCGGCCTCCACCGGAAAGCGCGGCAGCAGCGGCTTGCCCATGGGGATCTTCAGGTCGCACATGGACACGATCCGCTCCGTGTTCTCGAGCGCCTTCTCGATCCCACGGAACTGCTCGTACATCTCATCCGGCGTCTTCAGGTAGAACTGGTCCGTCGGAAACGACAGCCGCTTCTCGTCGGACAGCTTCTTGCCGGTCTGGATGCACACCAGCACCTCGTGCGCGAGGTGGTGCTCCCGCTCCATGTAGTGGCAGTCGTTCGTCCCGACCACCGGGATCCCCGTCAGCTCCGAGATGTTCAGCAGTTCCTCGTTGACCAGGTCCTGTTGCGGAATCCCGTTCTTCTGGAGTTCCAGGAAGTAACTGCCCGGCTCGAACAGCGAACGGTACTCCTCGACCATCCGGTACGCCTCGTCCTTCTTCCCCTCCTTGAGCAGGACCGGCACCTCCCCCGACAGGCAGCCCGACAAGGCGATGAGCCCGGCGCTGTACTGCCTCAGAAGCTCCTTGTCCACCCTCGGCTTCCCGTAGAAGCCCTCCAGGTACCCCAGGCTCACCAGCTTCGACAGGTTGCGGTATCCCAGCTCGTTGCGGGCCAGCAGAACCAGGTGGTACGGCGACCTCCCCTTCTGCTTCACGTGCCGTCCGTCGGGGGCCAGGTACACCTCGCACCCCACCACCGGCTTCACCCCGGCCTTCTTCGCATCGTCGTAGAACTTCACCGCCCCGAACATGTTGCCGTGGTCCGTGATGGCAACCGCATCCATGCTCATCGACTTGACCCGCTCGAACAGGTCCTTGAGCCGAATCGCCCCGTCCAGAAGACTATATTGCGTGTGCAGGTGCAGGTGCACGAACCCCATGGCGAAACCTCCGACCAGACCGCCCGTCCGCCCGGTTATATCAACCATCGGCTTGACATGGCAAGGGACTCCCCCTATACTTCGGCCTCGTTTTGCGGGTAGCGTGCCTGCAACCGGTCGGAATGATTGTGAAAATGCCAGGCCTGTTCGACATTCACATCGATGAGATTCCCCAGGCGGGTCTGGACCGCTCTTCCGACCTCCCCGAGGGCTGGCTGGCTTCGCACCTGGGTTCCGCGTACCGCTCCACCGGAAAACCGGAGACGATCCGGGCCCACGTCCGACGGGAAGGCAACAACGTCCTCGTCACGGCCACCCTCAAGGGGGAGGTCCGATTCGAGTGCAGCCGCTGTGCCGACGCAGGCATCCGATCCCTCGACCTCGCAGTCAAAGCCCTCTTCGTGCCTCAGGATGCCACGCACATCCACCTCGAGGACATGGACATGAGCGCTGACGGCCTCGAGGGGATGTTCGAATACACGGGCCGGACTTTCAGCATCGAGCCCCCCCTGGCCGAGGCCGTCGTCTTCGCCTTCGAAGACTACCCCCTCTGCACAGAGGATTGCGCCGGCCTCTGCCCCACCTGCGGCAGGAATCTCAATTCGGAGACATGCGAATGCGGTACCCCGGGGAAGGACTCCCCGTTTGCCGCACTCGGGAAGCTCAAGAACACGCTGGCCCGCAAGTAACCGGGCCCTGGAGGGTGCAACATGGCAGTCCCAAAGAAGAAGAAAGCCAAGGCAAAGACCCGGACCCGCAAGTCCAACAACAGCAAGGTCCCCGTCCGAAACGTCAGCAGCTGCAGCCGCTGCGGAGCCCCCAAGCTCTCGCACCGGGTCTGCCCCCACTGCGGGTACTACAAGAATCGGCAGGTCCTTCCCGTCATCGAGTACGAATAGGCCGGCGGCCGTCAGCGGCCGTCTGCCGCGTTTCCTCGCCTTCTTCGCCCTGGAACGCCGATCAGTTTGGCCGGGCCCGGGGGCCAGAACACTACGCTCGGAAGTGGAAGTACGCCACGTCCCCGTCCGCGATGCAGTAGTCCTTCCCCTCGACGCGCGCCAACCCGGCCCGCCTCACACCCTGTTCCCCACTGTGGCGGTCGAAGAGCCCGAACGGGATGATCTCGGCCTTGATGAAGCCCTTCTCCATGTCCGTGTGGATCCGCCCCGCTGCCCGAGGAGCGGGAGTCCCTGAAGGTACCGTCCAGGCCCTCAGCTCCGTCCCGACCGTCGTGTAGAACGTCACCAGCCCCAGGATCCCGTACCCCGCCTCGACCACCCGCCCCAGACCCATCTCCACGATCCCGAGATCCCGCATGAACTCCCCGCGATCCTCCGCAGACAGCTCCGCCAACTCCATCTCCAGCTTCCCGCACAACGCCACCACCGGGAAACGCCAGCTCGAGAGATGCGCACGAAGAGGCGCCACGACCTCTTCCGCCCGGCCCACCTGGTCCTCTCCCAGGTTGGCCACCACGAAGCACGGCTTGGCCGTCAGCAGGAACAGCTCCCGCAGCACTTCCGCCTCCCGTGGGTCCCGGGGCGAAACGGTCGAGGCCGGAAGACCCCGCCCCAGGCTCGCCTCGAGCCGGTGCAGGAGGTCCAGCTCCTTGCGCACCTCCTTGTCCCCCACCAGCGCCATCCGCTCACTCTTCTCCCGCCGGCGCTGCACCGTCTCCAGATCCGCCAGCAGGAGCTCCGTCTGCACCACGTCGAAGTCCCGGCATGGATCCACCGTCTCGTGCACGTGCGCCACCTTCCCGGTGTCGAAAAACCGCACCACGTGCGCCACTGCATCCATCTCCCGGATGTGCGACAGGAAACGGTTGCCCAACCCCTCCCCGCTGTGAGCGCCCTTCACCAGCCCCGCAATGTCCACGAAGGTCAGCGTCGTCGGCGTGACCGCCGGCGGCTTCACCAGCTCCGCCAGCCGCTCCAGCCGCCGGTCCGGCACCGACACCATCCCTTCCTTCGGCTCGATGGTGCAGAACGGGTAGGCCGCCACCGGTGAACCCGCCTGAGTCAACGCGTTGAAAATGGTGGACTTGCCCGAGTTCGGCAACCCGACGATGCCACACGAGAATCCCATCCGAGCCCTCCCCCTCATTCACTCCGATAGAACTCGCAGCGCCTGTCCTTCACCAAGTCGTTGTACGGCGTGACCCGCTTCTCCGCCGCCAGCCGCACGTCCACCTCCACGGCTGCCGCCCGCTCCTCCTCGACCCCCAGCCGAAGCAGCGCCTCCCCGCGCGGCGTCCAGATCACGCTTTGCCCGATGTAGGTCAACGTCTCTCCCGGAACCCGGCTCTCCGACCCGGTCCGGTTGGCCGTCACCGTGAACACCCGGTTCTCCAGCGCCCGCGTCTTCATCGCGTCCGGGCAATGCGGCAGAACCAGGTTCGACGGGTGGAGCAGCACCTGCGCACCGCCCAGCATCAGCGTCCGCGCACTCTCAGGAAACAGCCAGTCGAAACAGATCATCATCCCGACCCGCACCCCCGCCACCGTGTGGACCGCGAATCCCAGATCCCCCGGCATGAACAGCTCCTTCTCCCTGCCGAACAGGTGGACCTTGCGGTACACCGCCTCCAGTCCGTCCGGCCCCACGAGAAAGGCACTGTTGTACACCCTACGCCCGGAACGCTCGGGAAACCCCCCACAGAACCAGCACCCCAGCTCCGCCGCCTTCCGCACCATCGTGTCAATCGTCGGCCCGGACGTGTCCTCCGACAGCGCCAGCACCTCCCCCCGGTCGCAGAACTGGTAGCCCGTAGCGAAGAGCTCCGGCAATACCCAGAGGTCGGCCTTCTCCGCCTGCCTCACCAGGCTCACCGCCTTTGCAATGTTGCGCCCCACTCCGCCGAAGAGCGGACAGAACTGCACAACTCCGACGCGCATGGGTCACCCCTCCCGCCCCATCATTCTACATCCCTTTCGAGCTTCCGTCACCACCCCACGCGCTTGACGCGCACACAACTCCGTCTATGCTAGGGTGCGACGCCGCATCCGACGGAGGCGCACCCGATGGCCGTCAACCTGCTTCTCGCCGCAGGATTCCTCCTGGTCGCCCACCTGCCTTCGGGGGACCCGCGGATCGACCAGGGGCTCGATCTGGTGGTCGAGTTCTCCGCAGCGGATTCCGACACCCGGCGCATCGACGTCGCCCGCCGCCTCGCCGGCTACCGCAGCGAGCCGGTCGCACTCGCCCTCCTCCAACTCCTCGATGATCCCACCCTGCCCGCAGAAGTCGTACGGGAGCTCGAGTGGACCGTCGTCGCCATGGAGGAGCGGGCGCTGGAGCCGCTCGCATCCGCAGCAGCGGACGACATGCTCCCGGAGGACATGATCACCTCGATTCTCACTCGGATCGCCCGCCGGAACCCCGAGGCCGTCGCATCGCTGCTCACCCACGCTTCCTCCACCGTCGGCCGCATCGCAGCCATCTCGCTCGGTTCCTCCGGCCGCGAGGAGTCGCTCAGGCTCCTGATGGTTGCACTGCCCCAGGCCGCTCCCCCGGCCGGCCCCGCCATTCTCAGCTCCGTCTGCCGCCTCTCCCGCCTCTCCTGCGCCGCTGCCCTCCGCACATCGCTGGCCTCCCCGGACGACGTCATGCAGACCGAAGCGTTGGCACTCGTCGCCGCTTCCGGCGACAGGACCCTGATTGCCGCCTGTCTGCCCCTCCTCCACAGCAAGAGCCCCGTGGTCGTCCGGGCCGTGCTCGACGCCATGGGCGTGGTCGGGGCCGACGGAGGCGAGGCCGACCTCGAGATCCTCTTCGACAGCTCCTCCGACGAGCTCCGCGAACTGGTCGTGAGAACCCTCGGGGCCACCCCAACCGACGCGGCCCGCACCGCGCTCCGGCGCATCGCCCGCCAGAGCTCCCGCCAGACCCGCGTCGGCCGCATCGCGGACGAGCTCTTCCGCCGGGCAGCGGACAAGACCGTCGTCGTCGAGACACGCGATGCCAATCACCCGGCCCAGGCCGTAGTCGTCGTCCCGGACAAGGGGACCATCGGGCTCGCCCTATACTCCGAGGAGGGCTTCAGGGTCGTTGCCCGAGGCTCGCTCCTCTGGAAGTGCAAGGGACAGAGGGGGCAGGAGAAGCGCATCGGCCACGAAGACTATCTGCCCGACGCCACCATTCCCCTTCCCAGGTGCGCCTCCAGCCCCATCCCGCAGGTCCACTGGCGCTGCCGGGATGGCCGCCAGATCACCGGCGTCCTGCCTGAGTGAGCCCGTTGAACCGTGTTTCGCCGTTCTTGCCGTGGCGAGGCCGAGCAACCGTCGAGGCAGCGCAAGGAGCGGAGGGGAAACCAGGACCAATCTCAAGACCCGAATTCCACCGGAGCTGGCCCCGAAGTTCCGACAACGACGGCAACCCCCCGGCGTGAGCGGCTGTCAAGGGTCGTCGTGAGGGGCCGCCGGCAACCCTGCGTTCAACGAGCCTGTGCGATACCCCCGTGCGTCCAGCGCCACCGACCTCCACCCCGCAGCGGTCAACCTTCGCAGAACCTCGGCCCGCGCCGAATTGGCAAACAGCAGCTCCAATTCATCCGGCCCCACCTCGACGACCGCGAGGTGCCCGAAATCCCGGACCCTTACGCAGCGGAAGCCGAGAGAGCGGAGCGACTGCTCCGCCGCATCGATCCGGGCCAGCCGCCCGGCCGTGATCTCCTGCCCGTAGGGTACCCTCGACGCCAGGCACGCCTGGGCCGGCTTCTCCCAGGCGGGAAACCCCCGGCTCCGAAGCAACTCCCGGTTGTGCGCCTTGGTGAGCCCCGCCTCGGAAAGCGGAGACCGGACAGCGAGCTCTCCGATGGCCCGCCGCCCCGGCCGGTAGTCGTCCGAATCGTCCAGGTTGCTGCCCTCCACCACCTGCCCGTACCCCCGTTCGCCGGCTAGCCGGATCAGGCTCGAGAAGAGGTGGCGCTTGCAGTGATAGCACCGGTCCGGCGGGTTGGCGCTGTACGCCGGATCCTCGATCTCGCACGTCTCCACCTCGACAAGCTCGATTCCAAGCCGCTCCGCAACGGAGAACGCATCCGCCAGGTCGCGCGACGGCAGACTCGGTGACCGCGCCAGAGCTGCCACCACCCGCCCGGGAAGCGCTTCTGCCGCTGCCACCAGCAGCAGCGTGCTGTCCACTCCGCCCGAGAAGGCAACGACGGCCCCACGGTCGAACGACCGGAGAATCCGCAGCAATCGCCCATACTTCTCGTTCAAGGAGGTCCCTCCACCTGGCCCTTCGATCCGACGTCCCGAATCCGAAGCTGTCACCGCAGCCTCCGCAGCAATCCCCACACCCCACTACCCCGGCTTCTTGCGGTTGTCTCTCCCCGACCCCGGTTTCCTGCTAGAGCCCTGCCGATTTGAACTGCTCCTCGAACAGCCATGTGGACAGGTAGCGCTCGCCCGTGTCGGGCAGCACCACCACGAGGAGCTTCCCGGCCGATTCCGGCCTGGCCGCCACCTTCAGCGCTGCCGCTGCTGCCGCACCGCTGGAGATCCCGGCCAACAACCCCTCGGCAGACGCCAGTCGCCGGGCCACCTCGCCCGGGG
>VGRX01000200.1 GCA_016875215.1 Deltaproteobacteria bacterium | reverse complement strand
CCCGCATCGAGGGCGGCCCGGGCCTGGAGGAGCAGCAGGTCGGCCTCCGGCCCCGAAAGGCTGTCCACACAAACCACGGTTGCTGCCGGAGAGCCAAGGCGGGAGATTGCCCTGCATCGCATCCCCCGGGCCGCCGAGTGCCTGGGAAACGAGCCTGACACGCGGGCGAAAGCACCCGCACTCTCCTCGAACTCCCCCAGCTCGAACAGCGCGTTCCCGGCCCGATACAGGCACCAGTCGGCAAGCAGCACATAGCGTCCGGCCAGTGCGAGGTAGCGGTCCGCTGCCTCCCGGAGTCTGCCCGCTTCGGCCGACAGGCCGGCCCTCAGGTACGCGACCCGCAGCTTGAGCTCCGGGTCGGTCAGCGCCTTCTCCGCTGCTTCGTATTCCTTGTCCGCCTTGTCGAACTTCCCAGCGGCCCGGAGCCTGGCAGCGTTTGCCAGCTTCTGGTGGCGTCCGGTCAGCGGAGCCAGCTCCTTGTCCGGGTCGAACGCGGCGTCGGAGCCGCCTCCGGCAGCCGCCTCGATGCACACGCCCCGATCGCGGGCCTGCACGTCGACGGCATGCAGGAACAGCAGGAAGAACAGCAGGGCTACGCTCATCCGGTCCCCCTCTCGTCTCACAAGATGGTATCCCCGATTCCCGGGACGTCCAGTTCGCTGGTGAAAAACGGGCGTGCGGCAAGGACCACAGACAGTAGCCCGGTCGAGCCGCGGCCGAACGGACGTTCGACCACAGAACACCGCTTGACATCGGCTCCGGTTTGGCCAATAGTCCCCCCATGAATTGAACCTCACGGAAGGAGGAGAAGCCATGGCGACGAAGCGGATTGCGATCAACGGGTTCGGACGAATCGGACGATTGGTGCTGCGCAGCGGCCTCAAGAACGAGAACCTCGAATTCGTTGCTTTCAACGACGTTGCGAACATCGAGGTGTTGGCGTACCTGTTCAAGTACGACACAGCATACGGTCCGTATGGCGGGACCGTCGAGGTGGCCGACGGAAACACCCTGGTCGTCGACGGCCGCCCGATCCGGTACATCTCGGTCAAGGAGCCCAACCGGGCCGGATGGGGGGAGATGGGCGTGGACTACGTGGTGGAAGCCACGGGGAAGTTCACCGACACCGGCAAACCGGACAAGAATCCCATGCTCCACCTGGATGCCGGCGCCAGGCGCGTGCTCGTCACCGCCCCCGCCAAGCGGACGGAAGATGTCATGACCGTCGTGCTGGGCGTGAATCAGGGCTACTACGACCGCAAGAAGCACTTCGTGGTCTCCAATGCCTCCTGTACCACCAACTGCCTGGCCCCGATGGTGAAGGTCCTCCAGGACAACTGGGGGGTTGAAGCGGGATTCATGACGACGGTCCATGCCCTGACGGCGTCGCAACTCACCGTGGACGGTCCGGCCAAGAAGCCCGATCCCATGGACATGCGCTCCGGGCGGGCGGCAAGCTGCAACATCATTCCGGCCAGCACCGGTGCGGCCAAGGCCATCGGGCTCGTGGTCCCGGAGGTGATGGGCAAGCTGACCGGCATGGCCTTCCGGGTGCCCACGATCACCGGTTCCGCGGTGGACCTGGTCGTCCAGGTGGCACGTGACACGACCCTGCCCGAGATCGGGGCCGCGATGGACGAGGCCTCGAGGATCGAGGTGCGCAACGGCGGCATGAAGGGGATCCTCCAGTACTCCCAGGATCCGCTGGTCTCCAGCGACATCATCGGCAACCGGCACAGCTCCATCTTCGACCGCGGTGCGTGCATCGAGCTGGCGGGCAACAAGCGGCTCTTCAAGCTCGTTGCCTGGTACGACAACGAGTTCGGGTACGCCAGCCGGGTCGTGGACCTGCTCGAGTACATGGGAGTGAAGGAAGACGAGCCAGAGGAGAGCGCGACCCAGGCCGAGTGATGTGACGCACCGGGCCCGGCAGGCGAACGAGAAGCCGGGGCCGGGATAGACAACCTCTACGGTTCAGTCAGACCCCGTCAGTCCGCCTGGAACAGTGCGGTCAGCTCCACGTGGTGGGTCTGCGGCATCATGTCGAAGGCCGTGATCGAGGCGATCCGGTAACCTCCTTCCGACAGCACGGCCGCATCGCGGACAAAGGTGTTCGGGTCGCACGATACGTACAGGATGTGTCCAGGGCCGGCCTTTGCCAGGTGGGGCATCAGCTCGCGTGCCCCGGTGCGCGGGGGATCCAGGAGAACCAGAGGAGCCCGGCCGAGCTTCCGGAGCTGTCCCACGGCATCACCGCGGATGAAACGGACCCTGGGATGGGGAGGGAGGATGGAGAGGTCCACGCCGACTTCCACGGCCACGACCTCGGTGCCCGCATGGGCCAGGGGGTATGTGAAATTCCCGTGCCCGGCATAGAGCTCCAGCACGCGGGATGCACCGGTCTGCCGGACCGTGTCGACCACGTGGCGGACCAGCAGGCGGTTCACGGTTCGGTTCGCCTGGCAGAACGAGGTCGCAGAGACCGGGACGAAGATCGACTCCTCCGCGTCAAGGCCTTCCTCTGCCTCGCGACCGGAAACGCGGATGCGGCCGGACTGAACGCCGAATCTCCCCCAGCCGGACTCCGGCGACGCGACCACGGCGCCGGCCAGCAGCCCGTCCTCCACCAGGCGTCGGGCAAGGCCGGCAGGGCGGCGTATCGGCTGCGACAGGTAGAGCACCCCCAGGACGGCCCCGTCCGCTGTTGCCACCAACTCGACCGAGGCGGAGAACGGAACCGGAGGGGGCCAGCCGGCAAGAGCGGCAACCGCCCGGTCCAATTCCGGAACGCACACGGGGCAGGAGCGGATCGGGACGACGTCGTGCGTTCCGTGCGAGAAGAACCCGATGCTGCACGGAACCCCCGGACGTCCTGACAGGTGAAGGCGCACCCGATGCCGGTAACCAAGCTCCAGTGCGTCGTGGAGGATCTCGGACAGGAGATGTCCTGGGAGTGGCGGATCGGGCGATCCATGTGGTGCGGGCTTGCCCTCGCCTGTCGGCGAGCCGTCGACCGTCGACCATCGGCCATCGGCCATCCGGTCCGGGCGAGTCCCCTGGGGCCGGAGCCTCGAGAGGAGCCGGTTCACCACCTCGGCCTTGTACCGAAGCTGGGCCTCCCGGATGTAGTTCATCCAACTGCAGCCGCCGCAGGCAGGGAAGGACGGACAGAGCGGCTCCCGTCGATGCGGCGACGGCTCGACGACGCGGGTGATCCGAGCGTTCACCAGGGATGACGTCTCGTGGTACGGCTCCGCCTCGACGAGGTCCCCGGGGACCGCATGGTCCACCAGCACGACCTTGCCGTCCTCCCGTCGCCCCGCGGCAAACGGACCGTAGGCAGGGGAGTCAACGGCCAGGACGAAACCGGCAGGGCCGGCCGCGGATTCCGGCGTGGACGTCGGCGCTCCGGAAGATCCCGGGCCCCCGAGCCCTGCCCCCCGCCCCCTTCGACTCATCCTCTCCTCACCGGGATGCGCTCCGGCGGAGTGCCGGGCCAGCTCTCCTCGGCAGCCGCAAGGGCGGTCTCTTCGAGTGCCGAAAGCTCGGCAAGCTCTCCCTCCATGCGGCGGACGACCTCGACGTTGCCCCGGGTCTCGGGGTGGTGGGGGAGGAAGAGGGAGCAGCAGTCGTCGTGGGGTTCGATGGAGATGTCATAGGTCCCGATCTTCCGGGCCAGGTCCACGGCCTCCACCTTGTCGAGGCCTATGAGGGGGCGGAACACCGGAAGAGGGGAGGCATCCTCGATGACCGCGATGTTCGCCGTGGTCTGGCTGGCAACCTGACCCAGGCTCTCCCCGGTGACCAGCGCACCGGCCTTCTCCCGCTGAGCGACGCGCCCGGCGAGCCGGACCATGGACCGCCGGTAGAACAGGACGAGCAAGTCCGGGGGCACGCGGTCGCGGAGGAACTCCTGGATCGGAGAGAGCGGAATCGTGAGCAGGCGCACCGGGCCGCAGAATGCCACGAGGCGCTCCAGCAGCGCCTGGACCTTCTCCTGCGAGCGTTTCGACGTGTACGGGTAGGAATGGAAGTGGACCGCGGTCAGTCGGCAGCCCCGCTTGGCCATCATCCAACCCGCCACCGGGGAATCGATCCCGCCGGACAGCAGCAGTACCGCCCGGCCGCTGGAGCCCACGGGAAGACCGCCGGGACCACGGACCGAGGCGGCATGCACGTAGGCGCAGTCAGGGTAGATCTCGATCCCCACGGTCAGCTCAGGGGCGGTCATTCGGGCGGGGAGCTTGTGGTGCAGGTGGATGCGGGCCCCCACCCGCCTCCCGATTTCCGGAGACGTCATGGGGAAGCGCTTGTCGGCACGGGAGGCCTCGACCTTGAAGTGCGCCACCGAGCGCTTCTCGATCTCCTCGGTGGCCAGGTCGAATGCCACCTGTTCGATCCGGTCGTACTCCGGCAAGACCTTGAGTGCGGGGCTTGCGGAGACGATGCCGAAGGTGGTCGCCACGGCTTCGAGCGCTCGGGCCCACGCTGCGGAGGTGAGGTCGGGCTCACGCGCGGTCACCTCGTAGCGGCCGTGGAATCCGTGGACGCGGAAGCGGCCGGGGGCGGTCTGGAGATCGAGCGACTGCTGGAGGTTGATGCGCAGGCTCTTGAGGAACTTCGGGCGGTTCCCCTTCTTCAGGAAGACCTCTCCGTAGCGAACGAGAATGCAACGGTCCACGGCTCATCTCCTCAGGCGGGCGATGACCTGGGCCATGGTGCGGCCGGCCCGGTCGGCCTCCTCTTGGGTGTTGTAGATGGATGCGGATATACGGATTGTCGCATACTGCTCGGACAAGCCGATGGCCTGCAGCACGTGGCTCCCCTTGCTGCTCTGCGAGTGGCATGCGGACCCGGCGGACACGATGATCCCTTCCTGCTCCAGGTGCAGCATGAGGTTTTGGGAGAGCACGCCCCGGAGGCTGACCGAGAGGATTCCTGCCAGGCGGTGCTCGGTATGGCCGTTGACGACGAGGCCCGGGACCTCGGCTGCCAGTCTGTCCCGGATTCCGTCGATGATCTCCCGGATGCTGGCTGCCGTGTCCCGCCGCTTGCCGTGCAGCAGGGAGGCAGCGGCAGCGAGGCCGGCTATTCCGGGCACGTTCTCGGTGGGGGAGCGGAGTCCGTGCTCCTGGCCTCCGCCCCACACCTGCGCATTGAGCTCGACCCCCCCGCGCACGTACAGGAGGCCGACCCCTTTGGGACCGTGGATCTTGTGACCCGCAACTGCCACCAGGTCGACGGCACTGTCGACCAGCTCGAGCGGCTCCTTGCAGAAGAACTGGACCGCGTCGGTGTGGAACAGGAGTCGGGGGTGGTCCTTCTTGACCAGGCGGGCGAGCCTGTGGATGTCCTGGATGGTCCCGATCTCGTTGTTGGCTGCCATTACCGAGACCAGGAACGTGTCGTCGTCGACCAGGGAGCGCAGGCCAACCTCGTCCACCCGGCCGGTGGGGTCCACGGGGGCGATCTTGACGACAAAGCCCTGGTGCCCGAGCTGTCGGGCCGCCTGGAGAACTGCGGGATGCTCGATCGCGGACACGACGAGGGTGCGCTTGCGGGTCCTTGCCGCGGCACCGAGAATGGCGAGGTTGTCGGCCTCCGTTCCACCCGACGTGAAGACGATCTCCTCCTTGCGACACACGAGGATGTCGGCCAGGGTCTTCCGGGCGGAGTCGACCTGGCGGGCCGCAGCGGCCCCCATCTCGTGGGAGGAGGAGGGATTGCCGAAGTCCTCCTCGAAACAGCGCTGCATGACGCGCACGACTTCCGGTGCGACCCGTGTGGTGGCCGCGTTGTCCAGGTAGATCAACGATGGCATGGTCACTTCCTAGCGGAACAGCTCCGAGATGGACCGTCCGAGGTGGATCCTCTGGATGGCCTGGGCGAACATGGGAGCCACGGTGAGCACCTTCATCTTCTCGGTCTTCTTGTGCTCGACCGGGATGGTGTCGCAGACGACGATCTCGCGGGCCGGGCTCCTGGTGAGCTTCTCGGCCGCATTGCCGGTCAGCACGCCGTGGATCGCTCCACAGGCAACCGACGCCGCGCCCATCTTGAGCAGGAAGTCCATGGCTTCGAGCATGGTCCCGCCGCTGGCGATCTCGTCATCGATGAGGTAGGCGTCCTTGCCCGCGATGTCGCCGATGATGTTGCGGGCCTTGGGCTTCTCGTCGTTGCCGTAGCGACGCTTGTCGATGATGGCAATGGGGAGGTCGAGGCGGTTTGCATAGTGCGTGATGTCCTTGATCTCACCGGCATCGCTGGCCACGAGGACGGCCTTGCCGAGGTCCTTCTGCTTGAGGTAGTCGACCACGATCGGACCGCCGATGAGCTGGTCGGACGGGATACGGAAGAACCCCTGGATCTGGGGGCAATGCAGGTTCATCGTCAGGAAGCGGTTGGCTCCGGCAGCCTCGAACAGATCGGCCATGAGTCGTGCGGAGATGGAGATCCGGGGTTGGTCCTTCTTGTCGGAGCGGGCATAGGGGAAGTAGGGGAGGACGGCCGTGATGCGGCCGGCCGAGGCATGCTTGAGCGCATCGATCATGATGAGCGCTTCGATGATGTTCTCGTTGACGGGCGGAGCCATGGTCTGGACGACGAAGATGTCATCGCCCCGGACGTTCTCCTGGATCTTGACCATGATGTTCTCGTTGGAGAACTTCAGGATCTCCCTCTGGCCGGGTGAGATGCCGAGAGTGGCACAGATGGCGTTGACGAAGGCCGCATGCGACGAACCCGAGAAGACCTTCAGCGTTCCGTACTTCACGGCTGCCCTCCCTTGAATGGACCGGAGCACATCCGCAACCACGGGAGCGTGGCTGCCCTGAGAACTCGAGCCGCGGAGGAGCCCCTGCCCTCCTCCATCGCAGGATCTCTTCCGGGGGTTCAACCTCCTGCATGCAAGCGCGAAGCCCGGGTGCAGGCGGTGCAATCTCCGTTCCGATGCCGGCAGGACAGGGGTACCCTACCCGTTCCAGGGGGGGGAACCGGCCTGCCCGACAACCACCTACGGCAAGGTCGGCCGAGGTCTCGGGGACGGTCTCCAGTGCATCATCGTCTTCCTCCCAATCACCAATCGCATATTAGCGCCCAGGGTCGTTTGAGTCAATCGAATCCTCAGCGCCATGGGCTTTCAGACACCTGGCGATCTTCTTGTAGCCGGCCCGGGTGGCGATGCGGAGCAGATTGGGGCCGCGGGCCGGGTTGGCCGGGGCGCCTGCATCGAGGAGGGCGCATGCCGTCCTGGCCGACCCGCTGCGCACCGCGGCCGTCAGCGCGGTCCATCCTGCCTTGTCCGCCGCGTCCAGGGCCGCTCCCTTCCCGAGCAGCAGCTCGACGACCGGGAGATTCCCATTGTAGGCCGCCAACATCAACGGGGTCCAGCCGGCAGCGTTTCGCACCTCGAGGTTCGCTCCGGCCTCCAGCAACCGGCCCGCCGCGGCCCGGTGGTTCCCCTGGACGGCCAGCAGAAGCGGCGGGAAGGGGACCCTGTCCTTGTCCGGCAAGCGAGGGCCCTCCGGAGAGACCTGGCGCGAAAGCAGCTCGGCAATAACATCCGGTGAGCCGCCGGCCGCGGCAAAGCACATCGCATCGAATCCCCGCAGATCCGCACGCAACGGGTCGGCCCCGGCCGAGATCAGGCGCCTCACGAGGGCCACGTGGCCCTCGCCGGCCGCGAGGTGGAGCGGCGCAACCCCCGCATCGTCCAGGGGGTCCACAGTCCCCGTTGCGTCCAGCAGGAGCGCCACCAACGGCTCGTCGCCTGAAGCGGCAGCCAGGTGCAACGGGGTCCGCCCATCCGAGCGCCGGCGCCCCGGCGCCGCACCCGCGGCCAGGAGCACCGCAGCCAGATCGGACCGCCCGAAACGCGCCGCATGGTGAAGCGGGGTCTCCCCTCCGCGCCCGGGCCGGTCGGCCTCGGCTCCCGCAGCCAGCAGCAGGCAGGTCGACTCCAGGCTGCCCGCCTGGGCAGCGAACGCAACGAGAGTCTCGTCCGACGGGTCGTTGAGCGCGTCCGACGGGCCGGAATCGAGCAGGATCGTCAGCACCTCGGGGCCTCCGGACAGGGCAGCCAGAGCCAACGGGCTCAGCCCCTCGGCGTCGGCGGCCAGCAGCTCGGGCCGGTTCCTCAACATCACCTCGACCAACTCGGCGGAGCTGGACTGGATGGCCAGCGCCAGGCCTCTGCCCCCCCCGGCCGTGCCGACGGCACCGGAACGGTCGAGCAGCAGGGCCA
>VGRX01000199.1 GCA_016875215.1 Deltaproteobacteria bacterium | reverse complement strand
TGCCAAGGGACCCGATTCGGTCAACATCCGCTTCTACATCGAGGGGGAGCCGGCCGCACCCGATCCCGCCACATTCCAGTACCAGTTCCTGGACCAGTACGAGGGGGGAGCAGCGCCCGAGGGCAAGGCGTTCTCCATTCTCGGCTTCGGCGGAGGCGACCTCAAGGAGAGCTGGGTCGGGATGTCGGAGACCGTGGACGTCCACAACATCCGCAACGAGAACAACGGGAAGCACGGCTACGGCTGCTTCACGACCTCTCTAGTACGTTTCTTCTACGAGTACGTCGACCAGGATCCGGGCCTCTATGCGCTGGCGAAGATGGCGCTGGCGGACCTTCTGCCTTCGATGGGCGGCGTCGCCATCGGCGAGATGCCTGGTGACGAGTTGGTGATCGATTTCTCGCTGGCCGACGAGGACCTGCCGCCGGAGCTGCTCGGGCGGCGCAAAACGCTGGATACGCTGCTGGAGGTCTTCGCCACCGGACTGGGGGCTCTCGCCGCGCACGAGATCGGCCATTCCATCGGACTGGTCCCGAAAGGCGCTCCCCCGGTCGGTCTGTTCGGCGGTGAGAAGTTGGCCTCGTTCATCGAGAATCCGGCCGGCTCGGTCGGACCGCACATCGACACGGCCGGCCCGAACCTGATGCAGGCGGGTCCGGGCTCGGGGAACAGCAAGCTGGACATCTCGATGCTGCTGACCCCCTTCTTCTTCAACGAGCTGAACCTCTCCTACCTGCAGGGCCGCCTGGTGGTGAAGTGAGTCCCCTATGGCCGGTTCGTGATCCGCGTCGTGGTCGCAATCAGCGTCCCCGCCCTTCCCGGATTGCCGTCGCAGACCCGCGGATCGCGGTTCCGCAGAACTGACGGTGGACCTGGGGTTCCCGCAGGCCATTGCAATCCTCCCCGGAGGGGGTGTATATGTGGGCTGGCGGTAGGGACCGCCGCAGTTCAATCGACAACATGAGACGGAGGAACGAGAATGAGATTGGGCATGTTGAGGGTATTGGTGCTTGCGGCATCTCTGGCGTTGGTGGCTGCACCGGGCTGCAAGAAGGAGGAGCCGAAGCAGGAAGCGAAGAAGGAAGACCCGGCAGCCAAGGCCAAGGCCGAGGCTGAGGCCAAGGCCAAGGAAGCGGCGGAGGCGGCAGCCAAGGCCGAAGCCGAAGCCAAAGCCAAGGCGGAAGCGGAGGCCAAGGCGGCCGAGGAGGCCAAGGCCAAGGCGGAGGCCGAGGCCAAGGCGGCCGAGGAGGCAGCCGCAAAAGCAGCCGAGGAGGCAAAGGCCAAGGCGGAAGCGGAGGCCAAGGCAGCGGAAGAGGCGGCGGCCAAGGCCAAGGCGGAGGCCGAAGCCAAAGGGATGGAGCTGGTCGACAAGGCCATCGCCGCGGCCGGCGGGATCGAGGCGCTGACGGCCAAGTTCGCGGCCTACACGGTCAAGAGCAAAGGCCTCTACATGGGGATGGCCTACGAGATGACGACGTACTGGAAGGCCCCGGACAAGATGGTGATGGACATCGTGTCCGACCGGCACGGCGGCATGGCGATGGGATATTCTTCCGACGACTGCTGGAACCGGATGGGCGACATCGTGGTGGATTGCATGGAGGAGGAGAAGAAGACAGTGCCGATGATGCTCTGGTCGTCGTACCTCTTCAACCTCTACCCGATGAAGGGCGAGGGCTTCGTGGCCACGTACAAGGGAGACAAGGAGCTCGACGGGAAGAAGCTCGCTCTGGTCGAAGTGACCAAGGAAGGCGCACCGGGAGCAGTGACCTTCGGATTCGATTCCGAAACCGGGCTGGTCTCCCTCGAGGAGTACGCGGGGACCATGGGCGGCAAGGAAGGCGTGGTATCGATGCGCATCTCCGCCTGGCAGGATGTCGATGGGATCAAGGCGCCGCTCAAGTCGACCATGCTCTTTGGTGAGTCGATGGTCATGGAGGACGAATTCGTGTCGGCCACGTTCGGGACGGTGGACGAGGCGCTCCTGGCCCGGCCCGCCCAGGCGGCTGCCGGAACGACCCGCATCAAGCCGGTCGTGGAGCACAACGTCGTGTTCGCCCTGCACAAGGGGCCGTACGACGGCATCGGCGCCACCATCGGCAAGGTCTACGCCTGCATCGGCATGAACGGGCTGGTGCCGCTGTCTGGACCGACGATGGCCTACCTGAAGGACCCGTCGCAGACGCAGAACCCGGAGGAGTACGAGACCGAGGTGTTCGTCGAGATCGGTCCGACCACGCTCGAGCAGCTCCAGGGCGAGGGATGCGGGATGAAGAAGATCCCGGCAGGCGAGGTCGCTGCCCGCGTCGAGATCGGCCCGTATGACAAGGTTGCGGCGAACTACGGTGAGCTGGCGAAGTGGATCGGGAAGAACGGCTATGCCGTGTCCGGCCCCGCGCTGATGGCGACCTACAACAACCCGGCCACCACTGCGCCGGACGCGCTCGTCAGCGAGCTGATGTTCATGGTGGTGAAGAAGTAGCTACTGCCTGCAGATCCGGACCGAGTCGATCCACGACTGGTTGCCGCCGCTTCCGCTGTAGCCCCACATCTGGAACCCCGTGAGCTGCCTGCTCTTGTCGAGGTTGTTCGTGACGTTGGCGAACTGCCAGGAGGTGCCGGCGGTGACGCAGCAGTGCTCCTTGGAGGTGCCATCCGAGTAGTAGAAGGTGTAGGCCATGGGCATGCCGGCCGCTCCCTTCTTGGTGTAGAAGCTGATTTCGAGGATCGAGCTGCCGGGGACCGCGTTGAAGTTCTGTCGGATCCACTGGTTGCCGACCGACTTGACCGAGAAGCTACCCTCGTAGGGCTCGGCGACCACGCTGTAGCTGGAGCTCTGAGTCCACGGGGACATGCTGCCGCTCTCGAATCCGGCATTCTGGAGGATGTTGGTGCCCTGTGTGCAGGGGACCTGTGTGAGCGGGCATTCGTCGACCTCGTCGGTACCGCCGTCGCAGTCGTCGTCCTTGCTGTTGCCGCAGATCTCCTTCACTGCGCCCTGCTTGGGGTCGCAGGCGTTGAGCTTGCCGCCGACGCAGTTGTCGACGGTGTGGAGGCAGATTCCGACGCCGCACGTGGTGGTCCCGAGGCCGTCGTCGATGCCTCCCTTGCAGTCGTTGTCCTTGCCGTCGCAGACCTCTGCAACCGCGCAGTCGATGCCGCAGTTGCACCCTTCGAGCGGGTCGCACAGGCCGTCACCGCAGCAGGGGGTCATGGGCTGGTGCTGACACCCGTTGACGGCATGGCACCAGTCGAAGGTGCAGTCGTTGGCATCGTTGCAGCCGGTCGGAGCGGGGCCGGTGCACTTGCCGCCCGAGCAGATGTCTCCGGTGGTGCAGGCGTTGCCGTCGTCACAGGCCAGGGAGTTGGGAGCGAACACGCATCCCTTGAGCGGGTCGCACGAGTCGTCGGTGCACGGGTTGTTGTCGTTGCAGAGGATGGCGTTGCCCTGGCACTTGCCCGCGCTGCACGTATCGCCGGAGGTGCACGGGTTGCCGTCGTTGCATGGAGCGTTGTTGTCGGCAGAGACGCAGCCGGACTTGGGATCGCACGAGTCCGTGGTGCACACGTTCCCGTCGTCACAGGGGAGCGTCCCGGCAAACGTGCACTTTCCGGCGGCGCAGACATCGCCGGTGGTGCAGGCGTTCCCGTCGTCGCAGGCCGCAGCGTTGGGGGCGAACAGGCAACCCTTGAGCGGGTCGCACGAGTCGTCTGTGCACGGGTTCTTGTCGTCGCAGGTCAGGGGGACTCCGGAGCACTTGCCCACGGTGCAGACGTCCCCTGCCGTGCAGGCGTTCCCGTCGTTGCACGGCAGCGTGTTGAGCGTGGTCACGCAGCCGCTCTTGGGGTCGCAGGCGTTGGTCGTGCAGACCTCGCCGTCGTCGCAGTCCAGCGTTCCGGCGAACTTGCACTTCCCCTGGTCGCACTTGTCCCCGGTGGTGCAGGCGTTCCCGTCGTCGCAGGCCGCTGCATTGGGGGTGAACACGCACCCCTTGAGCGGGTCGCACGAGTCGTCGGTGCACGGGTTGTTGTCGTTGCAGACGACCGGCGTGCCGACGCATGCCCCCTTGGTGCACGTGTCCCCCACGGTACATGCCGTTTCGTCGCTGCACGGCGCCTGGTTCTGCGAGTACACGCAGCCGAGCTCCGGGTTGCAGGAATCGTCGGTGCACGGGTTGGCATCGTTGCAGACGAGCAGCGGACCGGCCACGCAGCTCCCGTTTCCGCACAGGTCACCCTGCGTGCAAAGGTTGCCGTCATCGCAGGGCAGGGCGTTCGGTGCGTGGAGACACCCCTTCTTCGGGTTGCAGGAATCGTCGGTGCACGGGTTGGCATCGTCGCAGGGAAGCTCAACCGTTCCCGGCAGACAGGCCCCGCCCTTGCAGACATCGCCGACGGTGCACACATCCGCGTCGTCGCACGGAAGCGAGTTGGGAGTGTACGCGCAACCCAGCTTCGAATCGCAGGAGTCGTCTGTGCACGGGTTGTTGTCCGCACACACCAGTGGAATACCCGCAACGCAGCTTCCCTGGCCGCAGGCATCCCCGATGGTACAGGCGTCCCCGTCCGAGCAGGCGAAACCCTCGTGGTCCGGCACCATGCCGCACTTGCCCGATTCCGGATCACATACGGATGCCAGGCAGACGTCGTCCGATGCCGGACAGGTGACCACGGTCGACTCGTCCACCCGGCACTTGAACGGGGTCTCGGACATGTCGCACACCAGGGTGCCGTTGCACAGGTTTCCGTCTTCAAGCTGGGCGCAATCCTTGTCGGCCATGCAGTCACAGGGGACCGTAGTGCCGGAGCACTTCCCGTCCGAGCAGCCGTCCCCCACCGTGCAGGGATCCCCGTCGTCGCACGGGAGGTAGTTGGGAACGTAGCTGCAGCCGCCGGTCGGATTGCACATGTCGTCCGTGCAGAGGTTCGAGTCGTCGCAGATCACCGGCGAGCCGATGCATTCGCCTGCAATGCAGTGGTCGGCCACGGTGCAGATGTCGCCGTCCTTGCACTCGAACCCGTCGAGCGGGTCGTTCTGGCACCCTGCGGCCCCGAGGCAGGAATCCTGGGTGCACTCGTTTCCGTCGTCGCAGGTGTCCTCGTCCGTGTCGCCGTCGCAGTCGTTGTCCGCACCGTCGCACGCTTCCTCGGCCGGCGTCGCTGCCGAGCAGGGGGTCAGCCCGCCCTCACCGCAGATGCGATCGCCCGTGCACGTGCCGATCTCATTCTCCAGGTAACAGGATGTGGCAAGCCCCAGGGCTGCGGACTTCTCACTGCACTCGCACACCCCGTCCGTCGGGACGCACTGCCACGACTGCGCCCCGGCCACCGTCATCACCAACTCGCAGGTGTAGCCGTCCGGGCAGTCCGGGGGAACCTTGCAGGCGCCTCCGCAGAAACGCCCCTCGGCACCGAAGTCGATGCAGACGTCTTCGACGCCGGTGGGGCTCTTGCAGTCGGCCGCGGTCACGCACGGGCGGCACAGGTGGGTGAACTTCGACACGCAGATGAACGCGACGTCGGGTCCCCCCAGCCCGACCTGCTGGCACACCCACCCCTGGGGACACTCGTCCACGCAGCCGATGGTGCACACCTGGTTGCCGAGATGATCCACGCACCAGCCGGACTCGCAGTCCGCACCGCTCTCGCAGGGGGACAGGAAGCAGCCGGCGGTGCAGGCGGGCGGCAGCTCCTCGACAAGCTCGAACACGTCCTGGCCCGGAAGGTCCGGCGAGCGCTCGTCGGGGAGGTACCGGTTGTCCACGTACTCCGGGGTCACGTCCGGAATAGCGGTGTCCGGTCCCATGTCCTTGTCGACGGTAGTCGTCCCGCCGGTACAGGCGGCTTCCAGGCACGCCACCAGGACAAACAGGACAAACAGGACGACGGTTTCGATGCTGTTTCGTGCGCTCATCCGGCTCCACCTCCTTGCGGGAATGCGACGGCCGAAGTCGCCCCTGATGCGGGCGTGTGTACCCGCTTCACGCAGTATAGCTCGAAAGGACCTCCGAGTGCCACAGGCATGACATCGGGGCCCTTTGTTCTTCCCACTTCCCCCTTTGCGGCCGGAGTGGTAGAGTAGGCACGTCTCGGGGGGGAATGAATGCATCAGCGTGTGCCGATTCTGCTCGCTTGGGTGACGGGGGTGCTGCTTTCGGCGTGCGGCCCGGGGGAAGGTCCGGACAGCGTGGTCCGCCGATTCGACGACCTGGCCCGCAAGCGAAGCTGGGACGAAGCACTGGCCCTGGTGGACCTGGACGCCAAGGCCGCCCGGATGCTTGGCGACCTGTACGCCGCTGCGCCGGAGGAGGACCGTCTCAAGACCCGGGAGCTGTTCGGCCGCCGCCTCAGAGCCAACACCGAGTCTGCGTACGGTGCCCGCTTCAAGGAGGGTCCCGGGGAGATCAAGGTGACGAGCCTGGAGGAATCCAGGGCCGAGGTAACCCAGAAGGAGGGGGACTTCGTGCTGGTCTACGAGCTGGAGAAGCGCCGGGAAGGCTGGATCATTATTGATCGCACGCACGAGAAGGACGGAGTCCGGCCCAAGGTGGAGCAGGGGATGTCGATGGTGCTCAAGCGCATCGAGGGGGAGCTTGGCCGGCCGCCCCGGCTTGCCGACGTGAACGAGCGGCTGGAGTTCTACCTGGAGCGGATGCGGGAGCGGGTGTTCCGCATTGGGGCACCGCTGCCGGCCACTGGCTCGGGAGCCGGAAGGGCCAACGGAGCGGCGACCCACCCGGAAGATGAAATGGGCGCGGCCACTGGCTCGGGAGCCGGAAGGGCCAACGGAGCGGCGACCCACCCGGAAGATAAAATGGGCGCGGCCACTGGCTCGGGAGCCGGAAGGGCCAACGGAGCGGCGACCCCCCCGGAAGATGAAATGGGCGCGGCCACTGGCTCGGGAGCCAGAAAGGCCAACGGAGCGGCGACCCCCCCGGAAGTTAAAAAATGAAACGAGAAGAGAAGTTCCTCACGGGGCAGACATTGTCGGGAAGGTATCGCCTGGACCTTCTTCTCGGGGCCGGGGGGATGGGGCAGGTGTACCTGGCCGCGGACACGGCGCAGGAGGACCGGCGGGTGGCCCTCAAGGTGCTGAAGGACCGGGAGACCGTGGAGTGGTTCAAACGTGAGTTCGAGACCCTCTCCCTCATGGTCCATCCGCACATCGCCCGCGTGCATGACTTCGATCAGGACAAGACCCGGAAGGTCTACTACTACACGTGCGAGTACGTGGAGGGGAGGCCCGCAGACGACGTGCTGGCGGGCCGGCCTTTCGAGGAGAAGCTCTGCTGTTTCGTCCAGGTGCTCAAGGCGCTGCAGTACATTCACAGCCAGGGGTACCTGCACTGCGACATCAAGCCGGGCAACGTGCTGGTCGTGGCCGGTTCGAGTGGGTTGGAGGCCAGGGTGCTCGACTTCGGCCTGGCGATGGCGGTGCCCCGGGCATCGATGACAGCCCGGGGGACCTTGTCGTACATGGCTCCGGAGTGGTTCACTGGCGGCGTCCCGGGGGCCTACACGGACCTGTATTCCGCGGGCATCATGTTCTACGAGATCGCTTACGGGCGCCTGCCGTTCAGTGCGTCGGACAGCCACTCGTGCGTGGAATTCCACACGAGAGGGGACATGGCGTTCCCCGAGGACGAGTCGGTGCCTGCGTGGTTTCCCAAGCTGCTTGTGCGAATGACGAGCCGGGAGCCTGCGGACCGTCTGACCATGGCGCGGGAGTGCCTGTCGACGTTGCAGCGGCTGTCGGGGCTCGACCTGAAGCTGGCGGAGGCTGCGGAGGGATTCGAGGGGGGGGTCGGCGGGCCGTGGCTGGGCCGAGCCGACGCGCTCCAGGCCGGTCTGCAGATGCTGCAGAGGATGCGACGGGCCGACATCTCGGGCGGCGGGCTGCTCCTGGTCGAAGGAGAGGAAGGGATCGGCAAGACCCGGCTGCTGGCGGAGCTGAAGCGACGCACTCAGCTTGCCGGGGGAACTGCGCTTCACCTGGCCGCGGGCGGACGTGGACGGGGGGTTTTCGCTTCGCTGGTCTCCCTGGTGCAGGGGTTGGGGGAGGGCAGGGTCTCGGGCCGCCAGGAGAAGGTCAGCCACATGGTCACCCGCCTGGTGGAGCAGCTCCTTGCTGCCGGGACGGAAGGGGAGCTGGTGCTGTTCCTGGATGGGCTGGACGAGATGGACGAGCAGGTGGCCGGCGTCGTGCTTTCGGTCCTGCACGCACAGGAGTTCGCGGTTGCCGAGGGAACGGGCAAGCTGGCCCGCGTGGCCATGGTGGCGAGCGGGG
>VGRX01000198.1 GCA_016875215.1 Deltaproteobacteria bacterium | reverse complement strand
AGACGCCGTCCTGGCACTTGTCGTTGTAGGAGCAGAAGTTGCCGTCGTCGCATGCTGCGTTGCCATTCAGATGGCGGCATCCCCAGGCCGGCTCGCAGAAGTCGGCCGTGCACGGGTTGCCGTCGTCGCAGTCCGCAGGGACCCCGACTACACACTTGCCGGCCTGGCAGTAGTCGTTGAGGCTACAGAAGCTGCCGTCCCCGCATGGCTGGTCGTCCGGGACCGGACTGTCCAGGCACTTGCCGGTTGCCGGCATGCAGATGGACTGCGTGCACGGCTTGGAGGATTGCTTGCACGTGACCTTGGGCCCCTTGGTGCACTGTCCATCCTGGCACGAGAGTACTCCGTTGCACTTGTCGGCATCGTCGTAGATGAGGCAGTCGGCATCGGTTGCGCACTTCGGTGCAGGCCCGGAGGTCAGGCAGAATCCTCCTTCGCCGCAGGTTTCCCCCTCACTGAATGCGATGTCGTCCTTGCAGGGGGTACCGACTTGGACCTCGTGCTTGCAGCCCGCCTTCGAGTCGTGCAGGTCGATGGTGCAGGGGTTGCCGTCGTCGCAGTCCTTCTGAGCCACCACCGTGCACTTTCCCCCGAAACACTGGGCAAGCGCGACGCTCGCGTCGAGAAGCTCGCACGTGCTCCCGTCCGGTGCCTTGGCCGGCAGGCACTTGCCGGAGACCGAGTCGCACTGGCTGGGCATGCACTCCTTCCCGTTCTCCTGGCAGTGGACGACGGAGTCCTTGTCAAAGGCGCACAGCCCGTCGATGCAGGCGATCGTGCCGTTGCACAGGTCGTCGTCGTCGAAGTCAGCGCAGTCGAAGTCGGACTTGCAGCTCCCGCACAGGTAGATCGACCCGGACTTGCAGGAGCCGGCCTGGCAGTGGTCGCCGGCCGTGCACGGATCGCCATCGTCGCACGGTGAATCGGAGAAAGCCTTGTGCTTGCATCCTTCTTTCGCGTCGCACACGTCGATCGTGCAGGCATCGCCGTCGTCGCAGGAGACGGCAGGCCCGGACAGGCATGCCCCCAGCTTGCAGGAATCCCCTTGAGTGCACAGGTTGCCGTCCTCGCAGGAGGCCGTGTTGTGGATATGCAGGCATCCCTGCGAGGGGAAGCACTGGTCGTCGGTGCAGGGGTTTGCGTCATTGCAGGTCACCGGCGAGTGCTTGCATGCCTTGTCCGCGTTGCTCCATCCGTCCTTCGTGCACGCGTTGCCGTCCTGGCAGAACTGGGCCGGATCGTCCTTCTGGAGCGGGTCCAAACCGAGTTCGAGCTCAGCCGAGTCGTCGATGCCGTCCGAGTCCGAGTCCTTCTTGTAAGGATCCGTTCCGATGGTCTTCTCTTCCTCGTCGGACAGACCGTCCTTGTCCGAGTCGATGGGCTGATCCGGACCTTCCTGCCCTGCCTCCTGCCCCTTGGAATCGGGCTCGTCCGGGGAGTCGCCGGCATCGTCCGTCTGTGGAAGTGATGCCTGTGCGTCGCCGGCAAGATCCTCCTCGCCAGCCACCTCGGGATGCGCTTCCTGACCCGACTGGTCCTCCTCGGTCATTCCCCACGTGTCCTGCTCCTCCGCACCGGACTGTCCCGACGCGTAGACATCGGGCTCAACGTCGTCTTCCCTCGGGTCATCAGGCTGCGGTCCGGTTTGCCCGCCGCCCGAGGGCTCCTCTCCGCCCGAAGGTCCCGGATCTCCCACCTGCCCACCGGCTCCGGCCTGAGAGCCATCTTCTCCCCACGAATCGTCGTCCGCATCCACCGACATTTCCGATTCCGAGCCGGCCGAGGAGCCTCCGCACCCCGGCAGGGCCGCTGCAACGCACACGCAGCAGATGATCGTTGCGAGCACCCGGATTCTCCTGGTGGTAGTTCCATTCGTCTTCATGACCGCCTCCATTGGGTTGATTGGCCGTGTCGTTCCGTTCGATTCCATGTCGAGCACCCCTTCGAACAGGTCATGCTGGGAAACAGCAACCTTCGTGCCAATCGAAGGTCTTTCTTTGGGAACGCTGTGATTTCAGGTGGTTGTGCGTCTGTTTCGTCACTCTGGACGCGTTACTTGGGGGGCGTAACCCGGTGGCCGGACGCGTAACAGTCCTGGTCACTGTTACGCGGGTTTGATTCGCGAATGGACCGGTGATACCGTGAGGGTTGATTGGGCCTCAAAACGGGGATTTCGATGGATACTCGAGACAGGCTCAGCCAGACCGACACTGCCGAGGTGCTGCTTGGGGAGCCGGAGCAGCCGTTGTGTCTCTGCGTGCTCTACTGCCCCTGCCGTCCGAACTCATGCATGCAGATTCCGATGGTTCCGGGGGAGCTGGTGGCCGGGCGATGCGAGGGAAGGAAGGACATCGTGCTGGCTGCCGGGCAGGTTCTTTTTCCCGACGGCCGGGTGTCCCGCAGGCATGTCCGTTTCAGTCGGGTCGGGGCGACAGTGGCGGTGCAGGATCTGGGCAGCAAGAACGGAACGTACGTCAACGGGGCAAGGGTCCAGGCTGCGCTCCTGTCGTTCCAGGATGTGGTGAGGCTGGGGGACACGCTGCTGCTTTGCAGCCGATTGGGGCTGCCTCTGGACGGGCCGGAGCTGCAAGGCCGCGGGCTGTTGGGGATTTCCGCGGCCATCCTGGAGGTCCGTCGAGCGGTCGAGCGGCTGGGGCCGACCGACCTCTCCGTGCTCATCACCGGGGAATCGGGGACGGGGAAGGAGCTGGTGGCGAGGGCGCTGCACGAGGCAAGTGGCAGGAAGGGGTCCTTTGTCGCGGTGAACAGCTCTGCGATTCCCAAGGACCTGGCGGAGAGCGAGCTGTTTGGCGTGAAGAAGGGGGCCTTCTCGGGCGCGGACAGGGACCGGAAGGGGATCATCCAGCAGGCGGACGGCGGCACTCTTTTCCTGGATGAGCTGGGCGACATGCCTTTGCCCCTCCAGTCCAAGTTGCTGCGGGTCGTCGAGCAGCAGGAGGTAGTCCCGCTGGGCACAACGACTGCCGAAAGGATTGACGTCCGCTTCCTGGCAGCCACGAACCGGGACGTGACCGGTGCCGCGGAACGGGGGGCGTTCCGGCTCGACCTGCTTCACAGGCTCAGCCAGTCGACGGTTCGAGTCCCTCCGTTGAGAGAGAGGAAGGAGGACATCCTCTGCCTGTGGGACTCGTTTCTGAAAATGCCGGAAGGGGGAGAGAAGGTGTACGACGCGAACGCGGCCGAGGCGTTGCTCCTGTATCGCTGGGCCGGCAACGTGAGGGAGCTGCGCAACGTGGCTGCGGAGCATGGAGTGTCGTCATCCGCTTCATCACAGCCGCAGAACAGGCCCTTGCCTGTCCGGATCCTGGACGTGCTGAGGCGGGCGAGGGTCGGCGCAGAGGCACCATGCCATTCGTCGGCCGGGGAAGAGGCCCTCGAATCGGCTCGCTCCCCGTCCGGTCTGTCCGCATTGGCCCCCGACATCGAACAGGCGAAGCGTCCGACACGACCTTCCCGCGAAGCAATCCTGGATTCGTTGCGCAGACACCGTGGCAACCTGGCTGCCGTGGCCGCAGAATTCGGCCGTCAGCGCCCCCAGGCCTATCGATGGCTGGCCCACTATGGGATCGACCCGACTCCATTCCGCGAGGAAGAGTCGACATGATCCTCTCGCCAACGCAGACGAAGGGCTGCTCGTCGGCAGCCCTCGTCACTTCGGCTCTGGTTACGATTTCCGTGGCGTGCGGCGGCAGCTCTGGAACCGGCGAGGCCATGCCCGGCGACGCATTCGCCGACACCGACGCCACGGATGCCACCTCCTGCCCCCCCGGCCTCGTTCCCTGGCCCGGCGGTGGCTGTGCCCCCCGCGTCGACGAGTGTCCCAACCCCTGGGAGCTGCCTGTCCTGAGCACCGCCGAAGGACCGCTGATCGGCGGCGGATGCGTTGCCATCGGCCCCCGTGCCTGCCCGAAGCTGTGGGACCCCGAGGCGGACGTGGATTGCGAGCCGGGAAAGCTCATGGAGTATGACGGCAATGCTTGCCCCGAAGGGTTCGTGCTGACTGACGATGAGGTCGCGTGCATTCCGTTCTTCGCAGAGGACGGGGTCTGTGGGGAGAACGAGATTCCTGTGTTGGGCGGTGGGTGCCAGGCGGTTGGCCCCCGGGCATGCCCGAAGACCTGGGACCCGGAAGCAGATGTGGATTGTGAGGCGGGCGAATTCGTGGAATACGACGGGAATGCATGCCCGGAAGGGTTTGTGCTCACGGAGGACGAGGCGGCCTGCATCCCGTTTTTTGCGGAGGACGGTGCCTGTGGGGAGAACGAGATTCCGGTGCTTGGGGGTGGCTGCCAGAGAGTCGGCCCGAGAGCGTGTCCCAAGCTGTGGGACCCGGAGGCGGATGTGGAGTGCGAGGTCGGGGACGTGGTGCCTTGTCCCGAAGGATGGAGCGAGAGCGAGGACGGCATGTACTGCGACCCGAAGTACGGGGAGTGCGGCCCGGGAGAGCGGTCGCTCGTGGGCGGCGGATGCGAGCGGGTGGTGCCGTTGGCCGAGGATTGCCCGCCCGGTCCCTTCCCGGCAGTGCCGGAGGGGGCCGCTGATGTCGTGTACGTCGACGCAGCGTCGACTTGCACGGAAGCGTGCGGAACGCAAGAGGAGCCGTTCCCGACCATAGCAGCGGCGTTGGCGGTGGTGCCCGAGGGAGGGTATGTCCTGGTGGGAGAAGGCGAATATGCGGAGGGGCTGATCATCTCGAAGCCCGCACATGTGCTCGGCCTGTGCTCGGGCCAGGTGGCCGTCACGGGGGCGGTCAGTGTGGGGAACCAGAACGAGTCGGCCGTGGAGACGGCCGGCATCGTGGTGACCGACACGTCCACGGTGGAGCTCGCCGGGCTCAGATTGGCGTCGCCGGCCGCAGGCATCGCTGTGGTCGGGGCGACCGGAATCAAGATCCACGACGTGGAGGTGTCGGGCAGCGCTGGCACTGGCATGTATGCCGGGCCGGGGGCCGAAGTCGAGGTGGATCGGATGTGGCTGCACGACACGGTGCCTGGTCCCAAGGGTTGGCTGCTGTTCGGTGTGTTTGCCGGGGGAGGAGCGAAGGTAGAGGTGCGCTGGTCCCTCGTGGACTCCGCCATTGGGGCGGGGGCGTATGCCAGAGATGCCGGGACCGAACTGGTCGTCCGGGACTCGACGATCCGGAACGGACAGAGCACCGCAGGGGGTGCTGCCGGCTTTGGGGCTCGGGCGACCAAGAAGGCGGACCTCCGGATTGCGGACACGTTGCTCGACAACAACCGTGATGCAGGCATCCTGGCAGAAGGGCAGAGTCTTATCCACGTGGAGCGGTCCGCAATCCGGGGCACGCAGGCCGCTGCCAGCGGAGACCGCGGTTGGGGGGTGGCCGCGTTCGAGTCGTCTACCGTCGTCGCGTCCGGATGCGTGCTCGACGAAAACGTCGAGGCAGCCGTCATCGCAAGGGGGGCCGGCACGCAGGTGATGATGCCGCAGGCTGTGGCCGAGCATACCAAGCCCAACGCTGCCGGCATGTTCGGTTATGGTGTCGAATTGAACGAAGCGGCCACTGTCGTCGTGCGTGGCGGACTGTTGGATGGCAACACGACTGCAGCGGTGCGAGCGGCAGGCTCCCAGACGTTTCTGGAACTGTCCGGCACGGTGGTACGGGGAACCAAACAGAAGGCGGATGCGCAGTACGGCCATGGAATGGACCTGCTCGCCGGCGCATCGGCGGTCATCTCCGGATGTCTCGTCTCAGGCAACGGCGAGCTTGGCATCTGCTGCGACGGAGGAGGCACAACGGTCGAGATCTCCGGTTCCGAGGTGACAGGAACCCGCCCCAACCCGGAAGGGTTCCTCGGCCTGGGCTTGCAGGCCGCAGCGGGGGCCGTCGTCACTCTGTCGGACAGTCTCCTGGCAGGAAACACGACGGAAGGATGCTGTACCTTCGACCCGGGCACCGCGTTGCATGTCAGGTCGAGCGTCGTGCGCGGCACGCTGCCGTCCACAGCGGAAGCCGACGGCTTCGGGGCATCTGCAGCCACTGGGTCGTCACTCCAGTTCGAGACGAGCCTGATCGTGGCCAACGCTGCCCAGGGGATCTACGCGACGGATACCGGTACCGTGCTTGCAGCACAGGCGACGGCGGTACTGGGGAGCGACGCGGTCGAGTCGGACTCGGCCTACGGGCTCGATGTTCGCCAGGGAGCTTCGGCAGAAGCGTCGCAGTGCTACTTCGGCTCCAACCGCGGCATTGGGGTGAATTCGGCCGATGCGGGGAGCACGACGGTCGTCTCCGACTCGATCATTCGTGGGACCAGGCCTTTGACGAGCGGAATCGGAGGTCTCGGTCTTCAGGCTGACTTCGGGGCGTTTTTGAACGTCGCCGGCTCACTGGTCGACGGCAACCAGGGGGCCGGGCTCAGCATCTGGGGTGCGGGAACTCATGCGGAGATGTCTTCGTCTCTCGTGCGCCTGACGGTCTCGGACAGCGACGGCTACACGGGCTTCGGGGTGCAATGTGGAGAGGGCGCGTCGGTCGAGATGTCGGGCAGCCTGCTGGACAAGAACTCCAACGCCGGGGTCGCTGTATTGCAAGGTGGCACGGAAGTCGCCATGTCATCGTGTGCAGTGCGTGGCACAATCCCCGCCATGGTCCCCGCCAGCGGACATGGCGTGGAGGTGTTCTCGGGCTCCCAACTAGGCCTCCGGCAATGCCTCGTCGACGACAACACTGACAGCGGAATGGTGGTGGCTCACCCAGGAACAATGGTCGAGATCACGGAATGCGTGATCCGAAACACCCGGCCGGCGGACTCGGGAGAGGGGGGCCAGGGAGCCGCCGCATTCGCTGGGGCGGCCGTTGCTTCCCGTGGCTGCCTGATCGACGGCAACACCGCGCTCGGAGTGGCAGCGAAAGACCCTGACACGAGCGTGGATCTGGCGGCCACCATCGTGCGGGACACGCACCCGCTGGAAGACGGGAGCCAGGGATTTTCCGGGATAGTGCAGGAGGGAGCGTCGCTACGAATCGCCGGCTCCCTCGTGACAGGCAGCGTGACAGCCGGCGTTGCCGCATTTGCCGGCGGAAGGGCCCTGCTCGATGGCAGCGCAGTGACGGACACGGAAACCGGTGGGGCCGGGACGGACGTTGAGTTCGAGGTCTTCGGCGACGGCCTTGTGGCAGCGGGGGGCAGCAGCGTGGAAATCGTCTCCACCATCGTGGCCGGCAACGCCCGCAACGGAATCTACTACAACCAGTCCTCCGGAAGCGTGACCGACTCGGTCATCGTGAACAACGACTTCTACGGTCTGGCCATGGAGGAGTGCGCGGACAAAGTGGAGTGGGAGGGGAAGGGGAACTACATCGTCGGCAATGCCTCGGCTCTGCCGGCTGACAAGGCGGCCCAGGTGACGACGTCGACCGGGGGGATGGCGGTGCCGCCGGCGCCGGAGATGATGGAGGTCAAGTCCGGTGACGACAGATAGAACCAACGGTTCGGAGATGGGGCCGTTCTGAGTCAGGGGGCGTCACTGGCAGCGACGGAATCGGCGTTTCTCGGCAACGGGCGGACGGGGATCTACTTCAGCACGGCCGAAGGTTCACTGGCAAGTTGCCTGATTACGGGCAACGCATTGTACGGACTGGCAATGGAACAGAGCGCCGCGGCCGTGGCTTACCAGGGCGCCGGGAACTTCGTCTTCGGGAACGCTACCGAGCTTCCAGTTGACCTCAAGACCGAAATCTCCACGAGTCCGGGAGGGTTGCCGGTTCCTCCCCCGCCAGAGCTCTTCACGGTTCCCGAAGACGAGTAGCGGAGCGAATCACCCCCGCTCGATCCACTCCTCTCCGCCCGTCGACATCGGGAACATGACGAACCGGACCACGAGAAGAGCCAGCGTCACGATGACCCCGAAGCCGAAGGAGCGACCGGGCATGGCCTCCCGGTAGCCGGCCACTGCTTTCAGAAAATCGCTGCACGGTACGTTGGCCTGCAGCGCGGGAGATGCGGCCAGCGTCCGGCCGGCCTCCGCCTCCATCTCCTCGGTCAGCCGTCCCTCCCAGGCACTGGATGGCGCCAGAGCCCTGCGGCAGTCACTCCTGGCCTCCCGATACCCCTCGATGAAACGCCCGCGCATCGCCCACAACGCCGTGTGGCTGGCCGGAACCACGGCACCGCCTGCCAGCAGGCAGGCGAGCACCCAGATCAGCTTGCGTACCATCTCTCCCTCACCCCCCATCGGCACCTCAAGGGATGAGTCTCTCTACGCAATCGCGTTTGTCAACCGGGAGATTGCACGCCGGAGCCGAAGAGAGGATCACTTTTT
>VGRX01000197.1 GCA_016875215.1 Deltaproteobacteria bacterium | reverse complement strand
GCCGCCCCCCTTGCCCCCTGTGCCGCCCTTCCCGCCATTGCCGCCGTTGCCGCCGTAGCGAAACGCAATGACGTTGTCCTCGATGATACACGTGGAGTTCACCACCAGGAACCCGAACGAGCCGCCGCCGCCGCCGCCGCCCGTTCCCGCTGTCCCCTGACACCCTCCTCCGCCGCCGCCACCGCCGCTCGCACCGTAGGTGAAGCATTCCCAGCCGAACACGGAGTCATCACCGTCGCCGCCACCGCCACCACCGCCGCCGCCGCCGGCCCCTTTGCTGCCGTCGGTTCCCGGGGTACCGGAGGAGGCCACCCAGAAGCTCCCCTCGTTGAGCACCCCGCTCCCGTCGCCGCCGCCCCCCTGCTGGCCTTCGTTTCCCGGCATGCCGTTCGTGCCGCCGGCCCCGTCCTGCTTGGCTCCGCCGGCGCCGTTGCCGCCCGGGGTGGCATCCTCGGAGTTCTTGCCGGAGTTCCCCCCCTTGTGGGCCTCTCCCCCCTGTCCGCCGCTGCCGCCGGAGTTGCCGCAGTGCCCCTTGCCTCCGCCTCCGGACAGCGGCAGGGAGCAGCCGGAGCACCCCATGCAGATCCAGCATCCGTCGTACTCGCACCCGATGTTCCCGTTCTCCCCCGCCTCGCCGTCCTTGCCGGGCTGGCCGTCGTTCCCGACGCTCGCGGTCCCGCCGTTGCCGGACAGGACCGTGTTGTGCGAGAACCTGAGCTTGTCCGTTCCGCCCTTCACGTGGACTGCCACGGAGGCCCCGCCCGACTGGTCGTTGTTCCCGGCCTCGATGTTGAACCCTTCGATTGCGGTGAGCACGGTGATCCCGTCGGCCACCAGCGTGACGACGCCCCCCGGGCCCACCTGCTTCCACTGGATGGTGGTCACGTACAGCTTGGGGTCATGGGCCCAGCCGGCTTCGGGATTGAATCCTCCGTACATGCTGGTGCCGTCGGCCAGGAGGACCTGCTCCTCATAGATCCCCTGGGCGACATAGACGTCCCATTTCTTGGCGGCGGCCAGGGCGATTCCCTTGGAGATCGTCTTGACCGGGTGCTCCATGTCGCCGGTCTGGTTGCCGATGTCCATGCCGGCGGGGGAGACGAAGATGGCATGCGCCGCGTCGCCGTCGATACCGTCGCAGTTCGTGTCGTTTCCCTCGAGGTCGGGCTTGTCCGGCTCGACGGCCGCCTGGCACTGGTACTCGCAACCGTCGGAGTCCTCCTTGTTGAGGTTGGACCACCCGGGCTCGCACGCTCCCATCTGGCAGTCTCCTTCCGAGCAGACGGGCTTGGCATTGTCGTACTTGCAGACCACTCCGCACTCGCCGCAGTTCTTCACGTCGGACTGGTACTCCTCGACGTCCATGCCGACGCACTCGCAGGCCCCGGCAAGCGGGATGCACTGCATGGTGGTGTCCCCCTTGGCATCCTTCATCTCCTGGCAATCATACTCGGCCGGGCACATCTCCTGCACGCAGCTCCGGGAGCACATCTTCGCCCCGCCCGAGCCGATGGGCAGGCACATGTCGTTGATGACGTTGCAGTCGGTATCCTCGAAGCACGGCTTCTTGCAGAGGTTGTCGAGCTTGGCCACGCAGATGAACATCACGTCCGCGCCCCAGAGCTGCTTGCACTCCCATCCCGGGGCGCAGTCGTCGATGCAGTTCTTCGTGCAGACCCGCCCCTCCGGCCCGAGCACGCACAATCCCGGGTCGCAGCATTCCGAGTCCGAAGCGCACGGTGTGAGGTACTCCTTGCAGCCGCCCCCGTCCCACCAGAAGTCCCCTCCGTGATAGTCGAAGTCCAGCTTGTCCTGGTCGACCGTCTCGAGATCCCCGGTCGCGTCTCCGGGACCGGCCCCCACGCACACGGCCCCCTCGCAATCCCCGTCACACCACGTCTGCACCTTCCAGAAGAACTTCTCCCCTTCACCTTCCGAGCAGGCCAGGACAGCGGACTTCCCCCCTTCTCCCGACCCGCAGACCTTGGCCCACGGGCTGTCGCACTCCATCCCTTCCTCGAACGGCGAAACGCACTTGGCTGCCTTGCAGTCGGTGGCGCACCAGTCCTTCACCTTCCAGGTCAGCATCTCGTCCTCGCCCTTGGCGCAGACGAGCACCACGGTCTTCCCCCCCTCACCGGTCCCGCAGACCTTGGCGTTCAGCTTGTCGAGCGGGCACGTGTCTCCCGCGTGCAGAGAGGAAGAGACCGAGTTCGAGCAGCCGGAAGGGGCAATCGACGATGCGGCCAGCAAGACCGACATCGGCAGAAACAGGGGCAAACCGCTTGAGACATACCGGGACATGACCACCTCCAGGCCAGTGGGCAGGCGCGACCGTGCGGTAGTATATTACAGAAGCAATGGATGGGGATCAAAAAAGGGGCGTACGACGGGCCACGACCCGCGGACACAGGTCCAACCGGGGAGAGGAGCCGGTCAGTTCAGCGCTTCCTTGTCGAGGAAGATGGCGAGCTTGCGCTTGTGGTCCGGAAACATGTGCTTGAAGCGGACCTTGACTCCGAGCTGGTCCTTCTCGGTGATCTCGGCCAACGCCTTGACCCGATCCTCGCCGTCATCCAACCCGAACTCCAGCCAGATGTAGCGGCTGTTCTCGAGCAGGTCCGGGGGGGTGTCGAGCACCATCCCCTCGATGCTCAGATCGCGGGCCCCCCTGTGGAACTCGATTCCCGGCTTGATGGTCTCCTTGACAACGAACGGCTGCAGCCTCCGGTCCGCCACGATCATCTCCATGGGTCGTCCTCCCTGCCTCGCATCCCCAGTATAGAAGCACCGATCGATCTGGCAAGAAAGGAGGGGGGTTTCGGAGGGGGCAACGAGGCTTGCATCAGCCTGGCATGCGGGTGTGAACGACATGCGGGTCATGGCGCACACGACGGGCTCGAAACGGGCGGAAAGGAGGGGTGTTTTTTCCGTCACGCGAGGCGGATGCGGCCGTCCACGAACAGGCCGGCCAGCCCCTCATCGAACAGCTTGAGCGGGTTGAGATCCAGCTCCTCGATTTCAGGGAAGTCGAGCAGCAGGTTGGAGACGCGGTGGATGCACTCCCTCAGGAACGGGAAATCCGCCGGCCGCTGCCGCGAGTCACCCCCGAAGGCCTTGAACAGGACGACCTCGGACAGCATCTCCTCGACATCCCCTTCGGTAACGGGGCAGAGCCGGACGGTGACGTCGTTGAGCACTTCCACCAGCGACCCGCCGAGCCCCACGGTCACGACCGGACCGAAGGAGCGGTCCTGCCGGCCGCCGATGAAGACCTCTCTGAGGCCCCGCACCATGCGCTGCACCAGTATGCCGTCGAACCGGGCGCCGGCGGCCGCGCTCGCGAGATGGTCGGCAAGCTGCCTGAACTCCTCGGCGACGTCGGCATCCCCCTTGACGTTGAGGGTCACTCCTCCCCCCTGTGCCTTGTGGAGCAGTGCGGGAGACAGCAGCTTCATGGCAACGGGGTAGCCTACCCGCGACGCGATGCGGACGGCCTCCTGGACGTTCTTCGCAACGCCGTACGGCGCCACGGGCAGACCCGCTGCCAGGAGAAGCGAGAACACTCGGTCCACGGTCAGCCAGCCCGACTCGTCGGTCTCCTCCCGGCCGAGTCGGAGGTGCTCGGAAACGGCAGCGAGGTCCATGGGCGGCCGTGGGGGAAACCGCTCCAAGGCCATTCTCGCCCGCGTCAGGTGGTGCCGTCTCGATGCAGCAAGAGACTGCATCAGCACCTCGGGAGAGCGGAAGAGGGGGAACCCTTCGAGTGCCTTGAGCCGGTCGAGCTCCGCGTTGTCGGTCAGGAAGCAGAGGAAGGCCGGCTTGCCCACCTCGCGCACCAGGCGGGCGGCAGCCCGGTAGAGCCCCTCGGAATCCGGCCCCTCGGTCCTGCTGCTGTACACGTGGATCAGTGCGACCGCGTCGTAGCAGTCGCCCCGAATGGCCCCTTCCAGCATGGCGACGTAGCGCTCGAAGTCGAACACGTCCCCCAGGTCCAGCGGATTGGCGGCCCGGATCACGTGGGCACGTCCGGCCCCGGCTGCAATTTGAGCGATCTGCGCCGGCAGAGGCGGCAGCTCGAACCCGTAACGCTCGGCAAAGTCCGCAGCGATCACGGCATGCCCGCCGGACCTGGCGATGATGAGCAGCCGGTTCCCCTTCGCAGGCGGAAGAGTGAGCCCCATGGCGAAGTGGACCATGCTGGTCATGTCCTCCACCCGCAACGCACCCGACTGCCGCACCATGGCGTCCACCAGCCGGTCGTCGGTGGAAAGAGAGGCCGTGTGGGACCGGGCAGCAGCGGCCCCGGCCTTCGACACGTTGGCCTTCTGGATCACGACCTTGCCCGGGAAGCTCCGCAGCACCTCGTACAACTGCCGGCCCCGGCGTACGTCCTCCAGGTAGCAGCAGGCCACGTCGCTGCTCTTCGACTCCGCGATGAACCGCAGGTAGTCCACCTCGTCGAGGTTCAGCTTGTTCCCCATGGACACGAACTTGTCCAGCCCGAGGTTCTCGCCTGCCAGCGCGTGCAGGTAGACGATCCCGACTCCTCCGCTCTGCGCCAGCAGGCTGATGCGCCCCTTGGGGGGGAGCACGGGCATCTCCATGAATGGAAGGACCATGCCGTCCGAGCGGGTGATGATCCCGAGGCCGTTCGGGCCGACGAACCGGATCCCGGCCTCCTCGGCGAGGGCCTTGACCTGCTCCTCCAGCGTGGTGCGGTCGTCCGCAAACTCGCTGAAGCCGCCGCTCTCGATGACCAGACGGGAGATCCCCCTGGCCGCGCACTGGCGCATGATGGTCGGAACGGCCTGTGCCGGCGTCAGCAGCACCCCCAGGTCGATCCCGTCCGGCAGCGTGTCGAACGATGTGTGCACCTGCTGCCCCGCCACGTTGCACGGCCGCGTCCCCATGAGGTGGACCCGCCCCGGGTACCGGTGGCGGATGAGGTTGGAGACGATGTGCCGGCCCATGTTGCCGGGCGAATCGGAAACTCCGACGACCAGGATCGATTGGGGATGGAACAGCTTGCGCATGGCGCCTCCGTCGGACGATGGCCGGTCGAGGGGAATCACTTCTGGAGTGCAGACAGTTCGAGCATCACGGACCCGGCAGCGACCCCGTCGGAGGTCCACGTGCCCTCGAGTGTGCCCTCCAGCCGGTTGGCAGTCAGATCGGAATCGTCGTCGAACGATTGCCCCGTCCCGGAGACCTGCACGACCTGCTTGCCGGCCTGGGGACCGAACTTGCCGTAGAACGTCTGCTTCATCGCAGCCAGGGCGGCGTCGCAGCTCTCCGCAAGCTGCGACGGGGGCTTGTTGAGACAGGCAACGAGCTGCGGCGTCATGCCGGAGAAGATCTTCCCGCAATCGACCATGGGGCCGAACAGCTCGTCGACGGACGGGCCGAGCCCGGCAGCGGACAGCACGACGTGGGTGAACGCGAAAAGATGGAGCCGGCCCGGCTCGAACGCCAGGTCGGTCGGCGGGAACACCAGCCCGTCGAACCCCTCGGTGTAGAGCGCAAGGTCGTGCTGGCCGAGCCCGAGCGTCACGTCGCCCAGCGAGAACTGGTCCGGCGTGGCCTCGGTCCCCGCTCCGCACCCTGCTTTCCGGCACGACACCTTCCCCGACCAGGCCAGCTCCTCGACCGTGAAGAGCAGGTCCCAGGCCTGCGGCATGTCGCCGGGCTCCACCATCGCCTTGCCCGAGATCCGGACGTCGGCGAGCAGGGCCTCGAGCATGGGACCGGCCTCCCCGGCAATCCAGTCTGCGACGGTCGTGTCTGCGCCGGCGAACCCCGCATCGACCAGGGCCTGGATCTGCTCCGCCGCATCGGCGCAGTCGGCTGGGAATCCGCCCGGGAACCAGACCTCGAGGTCCTCGATCACCTTGGCCCCGACGGCAGCGGGGGCTGCGTCCACCACCTCGGCCAGGGCCTCGCCGACATCGACCCAGTCGTCGCCCAGCGCTGCGGCCGCGTCCAACGAGAGCTCCAGGTCGTACGCGCCGGCCGGAATCAGGGCCAGCGGCTCGATGGTGATGGTGATCTCGACCGACTTGTCGGGCAGGACGAGCACCTTGTCCAGGCAACCTCCGCCGACCTTCTTGCCGTCGGGTGAGCTGGCCACTCCGAAGACCACGTTGGCCACGTTCGCCTTGACTTCGGGCAGCTCGACGTCCAGGACCCCGTCCGGCAGCTTGACCGAGACGCCCCCGGGCGCGTTGTAGTCCACGGCAGCGCAGAGCTTCAGCACGAACGAGCTGTACACTTCGAGGCTCACCGCGGGGAAGAGGGCCGACAGCTCGGGCGAGAGCACGAAGTGGACGAGCACGGTACCCGATTCCGGAGCCACCGTGTGCAGGCCGATTCCCACCTTGCCGGTGCAGGGGTTCGAGACCGAGAGATTGTACTCGGCCCCCTGTTTGCTGCCGGTGAGGAGCTCGATCGCCGCCACCCCCTGGTCGTTGGTCACGGCCTTGGTGGCGGCCAGCGCAGCATCCCCGTCCCCGGTCAGCTCGAAGACCACCTCGAGCCCGGCCACCGGAACCGCCATGACCGCATCGTAGATCCGGGCCTGGACCATCAGGTTGGCTCCCGTCTCCAGCCCCATGCCGTCCTCGATGCCGAAGAACTCCAGCACCAGGTTCTGCGAACAGGGGATCCCCGTGTCCGGGACCTGGTCCGGCTCCGCCGCGTCGGTCCTGGAATCAGGAGTCGCCACGTCCGCTGCCGTATCCTCGCCGACATCCCCCGGCGTCCCGCTTCCGTTGCCGCCGCTGCATGCGCCCAGGACAAGAACAGCAGCCAACGCCCACAGTGTCTTCATCATCTTCAGTCCCCCCCCCACGATGCCATGCCGAAGCCGGCAAAGACCCGCACCACCTGCAACGCGCTCCCGGCCTTTCCGCGGTCGTCTCTCCCCCGCCCCGAGACTCCGGCCCCTGTTTCCTGCTAGAACGGGGGCGCGCATACCTGGATTCCGTTTCCGATGTTCTGGCAGGTCCACCCCTCGGGACAGTCAGCGGACGACACGCACAGCCCGGTGCAGAACCCGACGCCGGTGTTCGGATTCCCGGCACATTCTCCATAACACGGATTGTACTGGCTCGTGCACGTCCCCCCGGTCTGCACGCAGAACTTGTCCGCACCCACCACGTGGCACGCGAATCCCTCGGGGCAGTCCACAGCCTTGACGCACGGCGTGGCGCACGCACACTTGCCGATCTTGCTTTTCAAGAAGAAGCCCTTGTAGCAGAAGGCCGTGTCCGGATCGCACGACGTCTCGACCCCCGAATCGTTCAGGATGCAGATAGACGCCGTGTCCAGCGGAATGCAGACGTCCGGGCCGGGGCACTGGGCATCGATCTGGCAATACTGCGTGCACATTCCGGAATTGCTTACTTGATTAAAAATACAGAGCGACGAAGCGCACTCCTGCTCGCACGAGCACGCGGCCCCGTAGATGCCCCCGACCGGGTCGCAACCGGGCGGAAGCTCGTCGAGCTTGGAATCCGCTGCGTCGGGGGGGGACACCCCGTCGGTGAGCACGTCCCCGGTCCCGCCGGTGCAGCGATACCCGACGCACAGCGCCCCCGCCCCGCCGCAATGCCAGTCCTTCGTGCACTCGCGACCGCAGAACCCGTCGATGCAGGCCATGTCGTACGGGTCGCATTCAAGGTGCTTGGTGCACGGGATCTTCTCGACGGTGTCGTCGAGCACGTCGCCGTTTCCTTCCGGAACGCAGCGGTAGAGCACGCACTCGGCGCCGAAGGGGCACTCGATGCTCTCCACGCACTCCTGGCCGCAATGGCCGTCGAGGCAGACGCCGGTGGGAAGGCACTGCTTGTCCGACTTGCAGGTGTTGCTCTTGACGTCCCCGTCGAGCGTGCAGATCCCGTCCACCATCACGCCGTCGCACGGGTAGCACTGGTTGCCGATGAGCGTGCCCGAGCACGACGTCGATTCGGAGGCGCACGCCGGGAGGACAAGAAGGAGAAGGAGCGCAACGGCCAGGTGCAACGGCGAGCGACGCATGCACAGGGCCCGTGCGGGAATGAGTCGATCGCACCGAGAGAGCCGAGACGCCCTGGCCGCTTGGTGCGGGGGTGCGCGGCGACCGCAGGCGTGCCTCGAGGCAGATCGAGGGAGACGGGGGCCCCGCAACGTGGCGGACAGGGATTCAGCGGCTCTCGAATGCACGACTTGTTCCTGCACGGGCCCTTACCTCCGGATGCTGCAGCGGCATTCTACCCGCGAGGAGGGCGGGAGACAACATTCACTCCGCCCGGACCGACGGCGCCGGCCCC
>VGRX01000196.1 GCA_016875215.1 Deltaproteobacteria bacterium | reverse complement strand
TTTTTGTACCCGAACCGCACCTTGAACGCGGGGTTGGCATAGGGGGTCACGTCGAGCTCGACGAACGTCCACTTGGTGTCCTGGATCCCCGGGGAGCCCGCGGTCTGCCAGAGGCTGACCCAGCCTGCGCCGTCGAACACCTCGACGCCGTTGGCCATGAACGGCTCGTAGTCGCTGTTGAGCCAGCGCCAGTAGGAGAGCAGGATGATCCCTCCCCCCATGGTGTTGATCTCGGGGGACGTGAGCCAGTACCAGTCGTGGATCTCGGTGGGCGCGTTGTTGCCGATCTTCACGCCGGCCACGATGTTGTCCGCAGAGCCGGTATGATCGTTGGCCGGGTCGGGACCCGCGTACTGCTGGCCCGAGCTGACCTTGGTCGGTCCCCGCTCCCAGCTGTTGTCGTACTTCCACCCCTTGTCGGTGCTGAAGTCATCCTCGAAGAGCGGCATGTTGCAGCAGCCCGGGGCCCCGGTCGGCTCGTGGAAGCAGAAGTCATCCACGCACAGGTCCTTGGTGCACAGGTCGTCGCCGTCGTCGCACTCCTTGTTGCTCTTGCAGCAGATGTTCTCGTGACCGCAGACGTTGTCGAGGCAGCTTTCCTTGGTGCACTTGTCCTTGTCGTCGCAGTCACCGGTGGCGAGGCAGCAGTTCTTCTTCCAGTCATGCGTGCATACCTTGCCGACGCCGGGGCAGTCGTCCACGGTGCACAGGTTCCCGTCGTCGCACTCCTTGTCGTCGCCGTGGCAGCAGTCGAGCACGGCCTTGTTCTCGCAGAAGCCGGCGTCGCCGCCCGCCAGTTGGCAGACGTCGATGGTGCAGGCCTCCTCGTCGTCGCACTCCTTGTCCTCGTGGCAGCATCCCGGGAGGCTGTCGTAGACGCAGAAGTGGTCCACGCACTTGTCCGTGGTGCAGCCGTCGGCATCGAAGCAGTCCTCGGTCACCATGCAGCAGCCGGGGCCCGCGGCGAACTGCTGGCAGAGCCCCTCGATGCAGACGTCTTCGGTGCACTGGTTGTCGTCCGCACATTCCTCGTCGTTCTTGCAGCAGGCAAGCCCGGCGATCGGCTCGAACACGCAGGTATAGGCCTTGCACTGGTCGAGCGTGCACGGGAGGCCGTCATTGCACTGGAAGTCGGCCACGCAGCATTTCGGATCCGGGGAGGGCACGTGCTTGCAGCCGTCCGGCGGGCTGCACGAATCCGTGGTGCACGGGTTGCCGTCGTCGCACAGCATCGGCTTTGAGCTGCAGCCGGCCTGGGGGCTGCAGCCGTCCGCGGTGCACGGGTCGTCGTCGCTGCAATCCTTGGAATCGTAGATGCACCCGGACGCGGGGTCGCACGACTCGATGGTGCACAGGTTGTCATCCGTGCAGTCGACCGGGGCATGGGTGCACTTGCCGTCCGAGGAGATGCAGCCGTCCAGCGTGCATTCGTTCCCGTCAGAGCAATCCTTCGGCGTGTGGACGCAGCCGTAGTCAAGCTCGCACCGGTCCTTGGTGCAGGGGTTGCCGTCGTTGCACTCGCCGTCCTCCACACACTCCTGGACCGGAGGACTCTCCGGGGGGATCTCCTGAGCGTCAGGCGGCGCCGGCTGCTCGGAGAGCTCGGTGTCTCCAACCAGCCCGTCGGTCGTGAGCTCGGCATCGAACGCTGCCCCGTCGGCATCGGCCGGCGTGGTCTGGTCCGGGGGCTCGCTGCCGCCGTTCGAGCAGGCAACGGCAAGCCACAGGCTTGCTGCGACGATGCAGCATCTGCAAACGAGACAAGAGATCAACATCCACGTCCTCCGGAGTGTCTTTCGGTTCCCGCCCCCGTCTTGGGCCCGGTATCACCTTTGCCGGGCGCGGTGTAGTGTGGTACAGTGTGCCACGTCGCGACCTGCTTTGCAAGGCGGGCAAGAAGCGCGACGGGGGGGCCCTTGTCCCGCGGGAAGAAGAACGTGGAGGATGGTCGGTCGGGAACGGGAACGGAACCGGAATCGTCCGGGAGTGCCTCCCGACGGGTGCACCGGGCCTACTCCCTGTCCGTCGTGGTGATGGCCTACAACGAGGAGGACAACGTCGGTCCGCTGCTGGATGCGCTGGTGGCCTGGCTCGGGTCGCAGCGTTTCGAGGACTGGGAGGTCCTCGTCGTGGACGACGGCTCCACGGATGCCACTGCGGCGCGGGTTGCCAGTCACGTCGAGAGCGAGCCTCGCATCCGCCTGCTGAGGCACGAACGGAACCTCGGCATGGGGGCTGCCATCCGGACCGGCTACGCCGCGGCCAGGTGCGACTTCGTGACCCAGCTCCCGGCCGACCACCAGGTTCCGCCCGACACGCTCGACCTGTTCCTGCCGCACCTGCCGCACACCGACCTGGTGCTGTCGATCTACACGGATCGCGGGGACGACTGGACTCGGCGGATTCTCTCTGCCGGCTATCGGGTGGTGGCCCGGCTGCTGCTGGGGCAGCGGGCCGACTACACCGGGACCATGGTGTTCCGACGAAAGCTCCTGGACTCGATCCCGCTGACCACCGATTCCTTTGTCGTGAACCTGGAGTTCCCGCTCAAGGCGCTGAAGCGGGGGGCGAGCTTCCGGATCGTGCGTTTTTCCCCTTCACCCCGCCGAGCCGGCGAGTCGAAGGTGGTCGGTTCCCGTCGCATCGCGAAAGTGGTGCGCGAGCTCCTCGAGTTGCGTAGACTGGGGTTCTGACAATCTGGGGGACGAAGCAAAGAAGAGGGCATTCGGAGGCCCGTGCGGGAGGGTGTTGCGCCCGACCGACAGGACTCGAGAGCAGGGAGGCGAAGATGGGACACGCTATTCTCAAGGTGGTGTTTGCACTGCTTCTGGCAGTGGGATGCTCGGGCGGTAACGGTGGCTCGAAGCTGCCCGGCGACTCGACCGGAGGGAACGAGACGGCGTTGGACCTGGCTGCGGACGTTGCGGTCGAGATTCCCCTCGACGGGCTGGGAGCGGAAGGAGCGGATGGCCCGGGGGACGAGCCGGACCTCTGCGCTGGATGCGAATGCAACGACTCGTGCGGCCTTGATGTCGGGAATCCTGAGGTCGAGGTCCCGGCCTGCGGAAACGGCCAGTGCGAGGCGGGGGAAGACGCTTCGACCTGCCCGCAGGACTGCGAGCTTCCACCGGCCTGCGGCAACGGCCAGTGCGAGGCGGGGGAAGACGCTTCGACCTGCCCGCAGGACTGCGAGATCCCCCCGGGCTGCGGCGACGCGACCTGTGCGGAGGACGAGAACTGTGCCACCTGCCCCGATGACTGCGGCGACTGCTGCGGAAACGGGGCCTGCGATGCCGGCGAAACCAAGGACTCGTGCCCGCAGGACTGTGCGGACGCGTGCGGAGACGGGGTCTGCTCCGAGGGGGAAGACTGGACCAACTGCCTGTCCGACTGCCCCAACCCTTGTGGTGACGGGGCCTGCGGCCCCAGCGAGGAATGCAACACCTGTCCCCAGGATTGCGGTGCGTGCCCGGGGACGCCTTTCTGCGTCTTCTTCGGCAAGGCCGGCGACAAGGTCTCCTGCCCGGTGGAGCTGGCCGCGGCCGATGTGAATTCCCCCAAGGCGGTCGGGCTGCAATTCAAGCTCGGCTTCGATCCCGCCAAGGTCGAGTTCGTCAAGTTTCACGACGAGCTGTGCACCGCTCAGGACAACTGCATGGACTGGGACATTCCGCCCTATGTCAACGTCGTGCCGACGGGACACAACCTGGCCTACACCAGCGTCGCCGACGGACTCGTCAAGGTGATCCTGTACCACGGCTCCGACCCGACCAAGGCGCTTTCCGGTGCGTGGCTGGTCGGAGGACAGGTCCATGGCGATCCGTGGTTGTTCGACGTGGTGTTCAAGCTGACCCAGGACGTGGCCGCCGGAGACGGCGCTGTGACCGTCGACGAACTCGTTGCCACCGACCAGGAGGCCAATCCGCTTGACGTGGAGCTGGACGGCAGCCTCCTCGTGACGCAGTAGGATCTCTACACGAAATCCTGGAGGCTGTACCCGGAGCTCTCGAGGTGACGCCGGAGGAGAACCAGGCCCCGCTCGAGCATGCGGGAGGCCTGGATCCGGGTCAAGGCCAGCTTGTCCGCCGTGTCCGTGATGCTGCGCCGCTTGAGCTTGCACTCGACCACGACCATGCGCTGGCGCACGGGCAGGGAGGCCAGGGCGTGGGCGAGCACCCGGGATGCCTCACGGGAAGTGAGCGTGGATTCCATGCTCCGGGGAGGCTGACCGGTCGGGCCGGCACAGTCTGCCGCGGACTGGCGACCTTGAGCGGTAGGGCCCGGTGCGGTCTCGTCGTCCCATCCCTCGGCTGTGCTCGGGGCGGCGGTCGGTGCCGCTGAGAGGCGGCGTGCTGCCTTGCGCCTGGAATCGACGACCCGGCCGCGCACGCGCAGGTAGACGTAGGTCCAGAAGTCTGCGCCGCGGCCGGAATCATAGCGTGAGGTGGCTTCGGCCAGCCCGAGCAGCCCTTCCCCCTCGAGATCGTCCCGCTGGTTCCAGACCTGGCCCGATGCCCGCTCCAGAGACCCGACCATCCGTCGAACCCGCTCGATGCTCTCCCGTTCCAGCACCATGGAATCACCTCCCCGCTGTCAACGCCCGGAGAGAAAGCAAGGTGCGTGCCAGGTGCGACCGGTGCGGGTTGATGGTGCGGGAACCGCCCGTAGCACAAGGGGTACGTGGGTTGACGTGCTTCAGCCGGAGGTGCGGGTGCGGGCGGAAATGGGGGGAGCAGGTACCATCGGGTGGGGGGTACGGTCCCCAGGGGTGGAGACTCGCCGCACCCCCTACTGCTCCATGATCTCCTTCTCCTTGTCGGAGCCGATCTTGTCGACCTGCTTGATGAAGTCGTCGGTCATCTCCTGGAGGTCCTTGAGGGCCTTGCGCTGGTCGTCTTCGGTGATCTCCTTGTCGCCGTCGACGAGGCTCTTGACGTCTCGGCGCACACCGCGGATTGCGACGCGGGCGGCCTCGGCCATCTTGCCGACCTGCTTGACCAGGTCCCTGCGCCGCTCGACGGTGAGCGGAGGGATGGGAAGCCGGATGACGTTGCCGTCGTTGTTCGGGGTGATCCCGACATCTGCGGCCATGATGGCCTTCTCGATGGCGGAGATGAGGGAGCGGTCCCACGGCTTGATGGTGATGAGCCTGGGGTCGGAGACATTGAGCGAGGCGACCTGCTGGATGGGAGTGGGGCTGCCGTAGTACTCCACGCGGACGCCGTCCAGGATGGAGAGGTTGGCGCGGCCGGTACGCAGGCGGCTCAGGTCTCTCTGGAATGCGGAGATGCACTTCTCGAAGTTTTCGGTCGTTTCGAGGAACAGTTCATCCATCATGGGGATTCCTCCTTATTGCGGGCCGACCTGGGAGCATTCCAGCTTGCCCGAAAGAAGCTTGGCGAGGTTGCCCTCGACGTGAGCGTTGTACACATGGATGGTCAGCCGATTCTGCGAGGCCAGTGCAAGCGCGGGCAGGTCCATGAAGCGGAGCCGCTTCTCGATGGCCTCGCCATAGGAGACCTTGGACAGGAAGCGGGCGGGCTCGCCGGTATGGGAGCCGGGGTCCCGGTCGTAGACCCCGTCTACCTGTGTCGCCTTGAGCAGCGCATCCGCCTTGATCTGCAGGGCCCGCACGACGGCAGCGGTATCGGTGGAGAAGAAGGGGAGCCCCGTTCCTCCGGAGAACAGCACGATCCGGCCGTTGGCCAGGTGCTGGCACGCTGCGTGGGCGTCGGCCGGCACGGTCCCCGGAAGGGAGGGGAAGGCGCACATGTGCACCACCTCGCACCCTTCCCTGCGCAGGAAATCGGCCAGTGCCGTGCAGTTGATGATCGTCGCCAGCATGCCCATGGAGTCGAGCGACTGCTGCTCGACATCGAGGGCATAGCGATTGGGACCGGCCCCCCGGACGAGGTTGCCCGCGCCGGAGACGATGGCCACCTGGGTTCCCTGCCTGCTGACCGCTGCAATCTGCGAGGCAACGGCCTTGATCGAGGCATTGGAGAGCCCACGGCGGTCGCCGCCGGCCATCATTTCGCCGGAGAGCTTGAGCAGGATGCGCTTCAAACGGGCCATGCAACCACCCTGGTTCAAGTGTTCATATCGAACCGGACGAAACGGCGAATGGACATGTTCTCACCGAGCGTCCCGATGACGTTCTTGAGCATCTGCGAGATCGGGATCTGCTCCGACTTGTCCGCGCCGAGAGCGAATTCCTGGTCGAGAAGGCACGAATCCTGGAGGAACTTCTTGATCTTGCCCTCGACGATCTTCTCGACGATCTGGGGGGGCTTTCCGGATGTGGCGAGCTGCTCCCGGGCGATCTCCTTCTCCTTCTCGATCACGTCTGCGGGCACCTGCTCCGCGTTGAGCCAGAGCGGGTTGGCGGCTGCGACGTGGAGGCACAGCTTCCGGACGAAGTCCTTGAAGACGTCGGAGCGGGCAGCGAAGTCGGTCTCGCAGTTGACTTCCACGAGCACGCCGATGCTGGGCACGCCGCCGTCGGAGCGGGTGTGGAGGTACGAGCCGACCATGCCGTTCTTGGTCTCGCGGTGCGCCTTGCGCGCGGCCACTTCCGCGTTCTGCTTGCGCAGGACTTCCATGGCCTTGTCGAGGTCGCCGTCCGCGGCCTTGAGCGCTTCCTTGCAATCCATGATGCCCGCTCCGCTCCACTCGCGGAGCTTCTTGATGAGATCCATCGTGATTTCTGCCATGGGGATATCTCCTATTCCTGGTTGTCCTGGTCCGGGGTCTGTCCGGCCGGCTCTTGGGCAGCCGGGGTCTCGGCAGCCGGGGCCTGCGCTGCCGCAGGACGCCGCGGCTTCCTCGGACCCTTGCCGCGCACGATGACTTCCACCTTCTGCTCGTCCCCCTCTCCGGCCACGCCCACCTGGACCTTGTCATGGGCGGCGATGAGGGCCTGCTGGTGGGATTCCCGCCCCTCGAGGCAGGCATCGGCCATGGCCTTGACGAACAGCTTGATCGACTTGATCGCGTCGTCGTTGGCAGGGATCGGGTAATCGACCTCGTCCGGATCGCAGTTGGTATCCACGACGGCAACGGTCGGGATGTTGAGGCGACGGGCCTCGGTCACCGCGATGTGCTCGCGCATCGGGTCCACGATGAACATCGCCTTGGGCAGGCCGGACATGGACCGCATGCCTTCGAGGTTGCGGAGCAGCTTGTCCCGCCGCTTTTCGAGGTGGAGCACCTCCTTCTTGGGCAGGCGCTCGACCGAGCCCTCGGCGAGCAGCGATTCCAGCTCCTCGATGGACTGGATGCTGCGGCGGATGGTGGCAATGTTGGTGAGCATCCCGCCCAGCCACCGGTAGGTGACGAACGGCATGCCGGCCCGCTGCGCTTCCTCGGTGATGACCTCACGGGCCTGGTGCTTGGTGCCCACGAAGAGCACCTGGTCTCCTCTGGCCACCACGCTGCTGATGAACTCGATGGCCTTCTTCAGCAGGGGGTAGGTCTTCTGCAGGTTGATGACGTGGATCCCGTTCTTGGCGCCGTAGATGTACGGCTTCATCTTCGGGTTCCAGCGCCGGGTCTGGTGGCCGAAATGGGCCCCGGCTTCCAACATGTCTCTCATACTGATTTCGACTGCCATGTCCTCTCCTCTTCGTTTGGCCTCCACCCCGGAACCCCCTGCGGGGGCACGAAGAACCCGGAGTGTGCGTCGGTTGAACAAACACGAGCACTCAAAACGGGGGCGGATACTAACCACGAAACCGGCGGAATGCAACGAAATTCCGCGAGCGGAACAGGAACGGTCCGGATTTGGCTTGACAGATCCCCCCCTGCGGTGGTAGTTCACAGGGGTCTTTGACAGGTTGCGAAAGTGGCGGAATGGCAGACGCACTAGATTCAGGTTCTAGCGGGCAATAGGCCTGTGGGGGTTCGAGTCCCCCCTTTCGCACTCCGGTTCGAGCTTCGGTTTCGTGACTGCATCTTTGGGGGTACCATGCGCTGGGTCCTGTTGCTGCTGCCGCTGGCCGTGCTCGCCTGTCGCTCCGAGGGCGAGCGCCTGGTCGATCGGTTTGCTGCGCAGCTCACGCAGGCCTCGACGACGTTGAGCTCCGGCGAAGGGACTCCCGAGGAGTGCGCGATTCGGACTCTGCGGTCGCTGGAGCAGGAGGCCGTACAGATGCGGATCCTCCAGTCCCGCCTGGACGACGTGGTCCGGACCCTGAGCGAGCGCCAGCGACGCAAGCTGGCCGATTATGCCCGGGCAAAGCTGGCCGAGGCGGCCGGCGGGGGCGGCGGGGGCGGCGGGGGCGGCGGGGCAGAACGGCAATAGGACACATAGGACGAATAGGACGAATAGGACGAATAGGACGAAAA
>VGRX01000195.1 GCA_016875215.1 Deltaproteobacteria bacterium | reverse complement strand
TGACCTCGGCCGGTTTCAACCCGATCTTCTCCTTCAGACTGACGAGCTGCTGCCCGGCCTCGACCCTGAACTCGCGGACCGTGTCCTCGCACGCATCGCAGGTCGGGTGATGGAGTCGCAGGACATGGGGGCCCGGAGCGAGCTTCAACCCCTCCACCTTGCGCATGCCGCGACGGACGTCGTACGTCGTTGACCCAGATCTCGGTCGGAGCCGGGTACGCCTCGATGATCACCGGGACGAGCGCCTCCTCGGTCGCAGCGACCCCGCCGTCCTTCTTCTCCTCCGGTACGCCGCTGCCGTCACCATTCGCTGTTTCTGCGGTCCCTCCCTCCCCCTTCGGATTGGACCGGACCGCGGGGGTCCCCTTGTCCGGGAGCCTGGCCGCACCGTCGCTCTCCTCCGGGCGGCCGATCGCCACGACGCCGGAATCCGTGCCGGGACCTCCGCTGCCTTCGGGCCCCCCGGCCGTTCCCACCCGCTCGCCTTCCGGACGGAGCGGCGCCAGGTGCGGGAATCCGGTCGAGACCATGCGCTTCCACCCCAGTCGGGCGGTCGCCGAAATCCGCCGTCCCTCCGCCCTCAGAAGCGCCAGGCGGGCCTCTTTCGGGGGGCCGCTGCCGCGGGCTGCCGAAGCCTCCGCTCCGCTGCCCTCGGTGTCCCCACGGACGCTGCCCCCGGACGCGATGTCGCCTCCCCCCTGCGCCGGTATTCCGGCATCCCCTTTCGCATCGTCTTCGCCAGGTTCAGCGACGTCCGCAGGTCTTCCCCCGGGACCGGCAGCCGCCATCCGGTCCGAGCCGCGCACGTCCGCCTCCCCCTGCCGGTCCCCCAGGGCAAGAGAGACCTGCCCAGCGGTCCCATCCGACGCATCCCCGGCCCCCAGGAGCCCGTTCAGCGTCCCCGATAGCCAGAGCCACGACGCGCCGCAGGCAAGTGCCGCAAACACAAACGCGGGCGCCACCAGTCGCACGAGCACGCGCTTGAACTCGACGCGCCGTCTCAGCCGCTCCAGCTCCTGTATGACGTCGACCCTCGATTCGTCCAGGCAGAGCGCACGGTCGAAGCACCGCATCGCCTCCCCCAGTCGCTTCTGGACGACCAGGCTTCGTGCCTTCCCCAACAGGCAGTCGATCATCCGGACTCGACCGTTCTCCTGGTATTGCCTCGGCGATGCGAAGAAATCCGCCAGCTCCTGTGAAGGGTGGTCGAACCCGAACGCACGCAGGTGGCTGGCAAGGGCGAGCTGCAGCTCCGCACACGATTGGTATCGTTCGTCACGCTCCTTCCGGAGACAACGGTCGATGATCGAGGACAGCTCCTCCCCGACCGCAGGGTTCGCCTGCACAGCGGGCACGTAGCTCACATCCAGGATCCGCTTGAACAGCGCATGCGCCGACGCTCCCCGGAACGGCAGGTCGCCCACGCACAGCAGGTACAGCACCGTGCCCAGCGAGAAGATGTCCTCCGAGCGGTGGTCGAGGTTCCTCCCCTCGATGTGCTCGGGAGACATGTGGGCCGGCGAGCCGATCATCTGGCCCGTCACCGTCATCTGTTGGACATCCTTGATCTGGGCGATTCCAAAGTCCATGAGCTTGAGGACTCCGCTGGAATCGAACATCACGTTCTCGGGCTTTACGTCGCGATGGATCACCTTGTTGCGGTGGGCGTGTTCGAGCGCCCCGGCGATCTCGTGCGCCATCATGGCGCCGACCTCCGGCAGCACCAGGGGGTTCTCCGCAGCGAACCGCTTGAGCGTAGTCCCCTCGACGTACTCCGCGACGATGAAGTTCTCCGCGCTCTCACCGCCGCTGTAGTCGTGGATCCGGACGATGTTCCGGTGGTTCAGGTTCGCGACGACCTCGGCCTCCCGCTGGAACCGGACCTTGTGCTCGTCCCGGAGCGCCAGGTGAGGGTACAGAACCTTGAGCGCCACCCGGCGCTTCATGCGGGTATCGAACGCCAGGTAGACGACGGCCATGCCGCCTCGACCCAGCTCTCCCTCGATGCGGTAGCGACCCGCGTATGTCCTCCCGATCTCCTCGGTCACTCGGCCGGCCTCCTGTCACGCCGGATTCTAGCCGTTGTACGACCGAATGGGAAGGGTGGATCCTACCGGGGTGTGCTGCAGGGATCCGTGGAATCACTCCGCCGGAGCCCCTTCTTCTTGAGGAATGCGAGCAGCCCGGCCGGGTCATCCGTGATGATGCCGTCCACGCCGATGGAGACCAGGCGTTCCCAGTCCGATTCCTCGTTGACGGTCCACGGGACGACGCGCACGCCCGCCCGGTGCAAGGCCTTCACTTCCTGGGCCGTGATCCAGTCCTTGTCCGGCGCCACGACCTCCGCCTTGAGCACCGCGGCCATCGCCGGCAGGTCGGGCAGCGTGTTCTGGATCAGGAGGGCAATGGGGATTCCCGGGGAAAGACGACGGACCTCGGCCAGGTAGCGGTGGTCGAACGACTGGATCTGCACGCGCTTGTCCATGCCGTGCGCCCGGACCACGCCCAGCACCAGCTCGACGAACTTCGCCACCGGAGGGGTGAGGTCGGGACGAGCCGGGATCCCCTTCAACTCGATGTTGAACCGGATCCGGCCCCCCCCCGGCAGCCCTTCCCCGCCAACCAGGTCGAACAGCTCAGCGAGAGTGGGAATGCGCGCTCCCGGAACGGTCCTGGCCGACGGGAACTTGGAGCTGGGCAGCGTCCCGCAGTCCAGCCGCTTCACCTCGGCCAGCGTAAGCGACCGGACCGCCTGCTCAGCTTCCAGCGGCTTGCCGTCCGGTCCTTTTCCACGTAGTCCGCACCCGCCTCGATGGCATGACGGAACGCGGGCAGAGTGTTCTGCGGGTAGGCTGCCATCGCCCCCCGGTGTCCATGCACCTCGATGACGACGGGCTGGCCCGCAGCCGACGCTGCGGCAAACAGCGGAACCAGGGCCACCAGGAACGCTACACCGGCATAGAACGCCATGTCACCCCTCCGGAGATTGCGTCGCTCCTGCCCACGCGACGGCCTTGCGAACGTCTTCCCGTTCGTCGAACACCGGCATCCGTTTCGTGCAGACCGCCGCAACCGGCCCCCAGAAGCCTGTTGCGAATAGCCTCCTGCTGCGGGAAAGCGACCATCCTGACCCTAGTGCTCAACCAGCGCTGCCAGCTCCTCGGGAGTGCGGTCCCGCATGCACAGAGCGCCGCAGAAGCACTTGCGCGTGCAGAGACTGCACCCGACGCAGCGGGACGGATCGACGACCGGGTGGAGATCTGCATCGAGCGAGATGGCAAGGTACGGGCAGCGGGTGCAGTTCCCGCAGCTCAGACACAGGTCGGAATTGCCCGACGAGATCTGCTTGGTCGCCGGAAGCTCCATGAAGTCCGTGATCGGTTTGGGCAAGGCATACCCGATGAGCTCCTCGACCGAACCGATCCCCTTGGCCTGCATCAGGTGCGAGAGCCCGGATTCGAGCTCCCGGATGATGCCCACGCCATACTTCATGGCGACCGTGCAGAACTGGACCGAGCGCGCACCGAGGGCCAGGAAGTGCGCCGCCATCTTGTAGTCCATCGGTCCGCCATTGCCCGAGACCACGACGCCGAGCCTGGAGACACTGGCCAGGGTCAGGTAGCTTATCGGCGCCACGCCGGCCCCGCTCATCCCCACGAGGACTCCTTCATCCCACTTGCCGCCGTTCCTGCGGGGCCTGAACGAGAGCGTGGGGAACGTGTTGGCCAGCGTCACCCCCGCCTTCTTGCCCGGGTACTTCTCGAGCACCTCTCGGACTGCCTGGAGGATCACCTGGATGGAAGTGACCGCGGCCGTGAGCTTGAAGAGCTTGGGGATCTCCGGTCGGCTCGCCTCCATCAGCCAGTCGATGATCTTCGCAGTCAACCGGGCATTCTGCGAGACGATGTCACCCTCCGTACCGTCCCCGCCCTGAGGGCACGACAGGCTGAACTCCACCACGCCGGCTCCGGCATTCTCGAGCTTCTTCATGTTGTCCTGCCACGCCAGCTTGTCCGCCTCGTCGTTGCCTGTGAGCGGGCCCCCGGTGCTGCCTCCGTTGAGCCGGTCGGGCCACTCCCGATTGAGCCGATCGATCTCCCGGCAGACCCGGTCGAGCGAGTGCCCCGACACGTTGTCGCAGTTGCCGTACGTCAGCGGGTCGAACACGTGCATGTAGGCTGCCGGGATGTGGATGGGCACGTTGTCGAAGGCCGTCTTCATGATGCCGCCCGCCCAGCCGGCCCGGTACGCCTTGACCATCGGCTCGTACCCGTCGCTCGGCGGTGCGGCCGAAAGGAAGAACGGAGAGAGAATCCTGCGACCGAAGAAATCGGTATCGAGAGACACTGGAAGATCCTTGTAACCGTTGATGATTACACGGCTTTTGGTGGGCTTCTGGATCTCGGGCGCAGGGGCCCTGGCCAGCCAGGCGTGCACCTGGGATGCGGCATTCTTGCCCGTGGCCACCGCCTCCACCACCGTGGAGGGACCGAACGCCCCGTCTCCCGCATAGAAGAGCCCCGGATAGTCCTGCCTGGCCACCGCCGGCCGGTTGCCGATGGCCCGCACGATCCTGTCGAATCCCTCGCGCACCTGCTCGGTTCCAGGCACGTCCTGGATTGCCCTCGGGTGGAACTTCTGCCCCGCGGGCAGCACCACCTTGGCCACCTTGATGCCGCGCACACGTCCCCCCTCGGACAGCACGGCAACGGCCCGGGTGCGTCCCGACAGCTCGATGTCGTGGTCGACGAGGAGCTGCCGCTCCTTGGGGGTCATGGGCAGCTCGGCCAGAGTCTCCAGGGCGAACATCTCGACCCGGGCGGCGCCTCCGAGCCGGGCAGCCACCGCACAATCACAAGCGATGGCCCCGCCGCCGAGGATCGCGACCGCTCCGCTCGTCGGGTACGCACGCGTATCCTTGAGGAAGGCGTTTGCCGCCACCAGCAGATTTTCCCCGGGGATGCCGAGCTGTATCGGCTTGTGCAGCCCCGCCGCAACGACCACGGCGGAGAACCCCTCCTTCAGCAGGGCCGCCGGATCCTCCACCGTCCGGTCCAGCGTCACTGCGATGCAGGGGTGGGTCAGGGCCCAGTCCATGTCGGACGCGAGAACATCAGCCGGGAGGCGATGCTCAGGGATGAGGGAGCAGGCCCCGCCCCTGCGTTCCCAGGCCTCGAACAGCTCGACGTGGTAGCCGTTCTGCGCCAGGGTGGATGCGGCGCCGATTCCGGCGGGCCCGGCACCGACGACGGCTACCTTGCGACCGTTGGCCGGGGGGTGTGCCAGCTTCGGCATGACGCCCAGTTTCTTGGCCCGGGCGATGATGGCAGCCTGGATTGCCGGGATCTCGATGTGCCGGTCGAAACCTCTGTGCACGCAGGCCTTCTGGCAATGAGTGTCCGGACATACCCCTCCGCACACACCGCCGAGCGGGTTGCGCGTCATGATCAGCGCGGCGGCCCTGGCGATGTCCTGGGGCGCGCCCTGGCGGGCCGCCATGATGAAATCCGCGGGTGAGCAGTCGGCCGGACATGCCTCCCTGCACGGCTTCTCCTCGCAGAACTCGCAACGGGCGGATTCCTCCGCGAGCTGGGCATCGGTCAAGTGGAGTTCAGTGTTCATGCGGTCTACCTCCTCATCAGGCCAGCGCATGATAGAGGAAGGCACGCTGCCAGGCAACAACTAGGTTTCCGGCACGCCGCGCGGAGAGGGGAGCGAACTGATGGATCGAAGCCAGGGGGGGGTCGAACGACGTTTGACAAGTCAGCCGCACTGTGGGACAACTGCATCCGTCCCACAGGTTGGGCCTGTGCATCGCCGGAGCGATGGACCATGCATGCGGATGTGATCGTCATCGGACACGACTGTGATGCCTACCTCCTTGCCGGGCTCTTCGCCCACCGGGGATTCCGGACGCTGCTGCTCGATCCGCAGCAGCCGGACGGCGAGCGCAGGATACAGCTCCTGGACCGAGAGCTGGCGGGTAAGCTGAGACCGATGGCCCCGCCCGACAGCGCGGTCGAGCACCAGTTCCTCCACGTCGAGCTGTGGTCCGCGTCCGAGAAAGGGGTGGTCCGGCTGGACCAGGTGCCGATGCTCGTGATCAACGCGACGAGCTACCGCGAGCACCTGGAGGCGCAGGGACTCGCCACCCGGAACCTGCGCATCCTGCGCGGCCACCAGGCCGTCCGCCTGGTCCGGTCCCGGGATTCCACCACGGGCGTCGGCCTGGAGACCGGAGACCAGCTCAACGCCCGACTGGTCGTCGAGTGTACGTTCCAGCCCGGAACGCTGCAGCGCCAGATCACGGGGCATACCAGGCAGCCGCTGCTGCTCAACCGGGTGGGCCTGCTGCATGCCGAGTGCCGTTCCGCCGGCGATGTGGTGGCAGCCTGGCCGATCGGTGTGCTCGCGTTGCGATGGATTCCGGGGAAGCAGCTCACGTGGCGATACCGGTACGGTACCGATGCCGTTCAGCAGGGGGCCATCGCCTGCCTTCACACGGTCAGGGCAAGCCGGACAGGCTGGTGGAGCGGCTGTTCCTGGAGGCGGGACTGAGCTCGGGAAGGTCGCTCGGAAGGGCTTCCGAGGTGGTGTATGCGGGCCCGCCGACTCCCATCTGCGGGTCCAGCGGGTTTCTCCTGACGGGGCAGGCGGCGGGGCAGGGCAACCCGGTGCTGCCGCTGGACTCCACGGCCCGCATGGCGGCGGTCATGCTGGCCTTCCAGGCATCTTCCCACGCACTGGCAGAGGGGGATCTCACCTCGGAATCGCTCTGGGAGTACTCGAGGGCCATGGCCACGGAGTGGGGGAGGAACCAGGCCTTTGCGTGGGCTCTGTTCGATGCGCTCTCGAATGGCGGGGCGTCCGTCTTCGACGATGCCTTCACTACGGGCCTCATGACTCCCTATGCCGCTTCCTGTCTGGTCAGGAACCGTCTCATCGTGGAGGAGGCGCTCGACCGCCTGGCCAGGAGCCTGTCCGCCATTCGAAAGCCGGGGGCGCTCATGGCCTGGCGCAAGGCCCATGCCAGGGCGCGGCGGCTGGCCGACCTGTACTCGGAGGCGCCGAACGAGTACCGCCGCGATCGGGTCACGGAGTGGCATTCCCGGATCGTCGAGAGCTGGTGAGCCTGTTCTCAGGTGCGCTGGGCGCCGAGGGCAGCTCCGGCCAGGTTGGCGTCGGCCACCCGTACCACCGTGCTGCGCAGCTCCGGCCTGCCGAGTCCTGACAACGTTGCGGCAAGCGCGTCGGTCACGTCATCCACGTAGCCCGGGGCCTTCCAGAAGAGGCTCCCTTCGGCCACTACGCGGCAGCGGTTTCCCGTTGCGGGAATCGACGTCGCCAGCGCCGCGATCGAGGCGCCGACCAGGCGGGACGAGCGGCGCAGGATGGCCCTTGCCAGGGCAGCCAGGTCGGGGCCGACCTCCGCCATCGGGGTCCCTCGTTGTGCGGCGTCCGGACGGCTTGCGGGCATTCTCCCCTGTGCGAGGTCGACCACGGCCTGGGAGCCGGCGTCGGCATCCATGGGGGCGTCGGGGCAGGCGGCCTTCAGCAGCCGCCCGAGGTAGGCGCCGGAAACCGCCTTCTCGAACCGCTGCTGGCCAGGATGCTCGGAGCCCCGATCCACGGAAGGGGGGGCGGAAGTTGCCCGACTCGAGGTTCACGGGGACCAGGCGCACGGCGCCCGCGACCGCAGCGATCTTGGGGACCGACGCCGCGGGCAGGAGGGCCGCCATGTTGGTCCCGGTCCCGACGATCAGCCCGATGAGCGCCTCCCCAGGGGCGGCGGGGGCCCCCGCCAGCAGGCTCGCCACCGTGTCGTTGACCACGGCCACGCCGGAACAGGAAACGCCGTGCTTTCTCAGTTCCTCCAGGAGAGGCGCGCCCACGCAGCTTCCCTCGGTATCGGGAACGTAGACCTCCTTGGTCCAGTTGAGCAATCGGGCATCGCCGTTCCTGAGCGATTCCGTGGGGTAGGAGAAGCAGTACCCGAGAGGCAGCCCGCTTGCGCCGCGCGCCACCCGTGCCAGCAGCTCGACCTGCGCAGTGAGGAAGCGGCTCCTGGCCAGAGGACGCCCCCGCTCCACCGGGAGGCGGGACTCCAGCACCTCGCCCACCGGCTTCCACCGGCCGGCAGCAAGCTCCATCTGCGCAGCTTTCAGGTTGGTACCCCCCACGTCAAGCACCAGGGCCGGCTCCGGGGCGGGCGGCAGGCCCGTTGCGCACCACGTCGGCAGGCAGCGTATCGTCTGCCCGTCCCTGGCGAGTCCCTCCGACAGCTCCCGCCGGAAGGCCACCGCCACCTCCACAAGCTGCGCATCCGTCAGGATGAAACCGGATGCCATCTTC
>VGRX01000194.1 GCA_016875215.1 Deltaproteobacteria bacterium | reverse complement strand
AAAAACGCGACGTGAGCGACCCCGTCCGCTTCTGGGGGGGGTTTGTTCAGCATGTGAAGACCAGCGGCAATGCCCGAGTCGGCCAGTTCGAAGCGGGTGGGCTCGAGATGCTCGTGCTCAAGGCGATCGAAGATTCCGGAAGGCGGTTTGTGCTCAAGGGGACAGCGGGGACCCGGCCGATTATTGCCTCGCTGAACCTGGAGACCCGCCTGCTGCAGTACCTTGGCCACGCAGTCAAGGTGGACTTCGTCGAAGCCGACGAAGAAACCCCGGAGTCCATCGCGGCCAACCGCAAGAGGCAGCGCAAGGACCAGAAGGCGAAACGAGAGAAGGAGCTGCGCGAGCTTCCGCTCGTGAAGGATGCGGTCGACATCCTTCAAGGGCGGATCTCGGTCGTGAAGGTACAGGAACCGGACTGAAGTGGCCGGTCAGCCTCCCTGGATTCGCATTGGGGGTGAGTGAAGCATGGCGGATATCCTGCCAAAGCCGCTGCAGCGGTTGATCCTGGTGCTGGCGAAGCTGCCGGGCGTCGGCAGCCGCACGGCGATGCGATATGCCCTCCACCTGGTGCGCGAGGGAAGCGACCGGCTCGAAGAGCTGTCCGCTGCGCTGGACGAGACCCGCCGCGAAGTATCTCTCTGCCCCTCGTGCTTCGGGATGTCCGAGGGGGGGGGGCTCTGCCCCATCTGCGCATCTCCGGAGCGCCGGGGCGAGACGCTTTGCGTGGTGGAGGGAATCGGCGACATGCCCCCCATCGAGTCAGCCGCTCAATATGCCGGCCGCTACTTCGTGCTGCACAAGCTTCTGTCACCTCTCAAGGGGGTCGGTCCGCAGGAACTCCATCTCGATCGGCTGCTGGACACGGTCCGCGACCACGGGATCGCTGAGGTGGTCCTGGCGACCCCCCTGACGACTGACGGAGAGGCTACCGCTACCTACCTCAGTCGGCTGCTCACCCAGGAAGGGGTTCGGGTGACACGGCTGGCAGCCGGAGTCCCTGTCGGCGGTGCCATCGAGTACCTCGATCGGCTCACCCTGAGCCGCGCGTTCCAGGACCGCAAGGAGCTCTGAATCCCTGCCCCCGACTGCGCCCCCCTCGAAGGGCCTGTCAAAGGCAAAGCAGGCCCTAAATCCACCATCAACGGCGTCCAGAGGGCGATGAGCCTGCCTGTGTGGGAAATCCCTGGCCACCAGATTGGTGCCAGATGCCAGGCGCGACCGAGCCAGCCGAATGAGGCGTGGCCTGAGCCACGTCGCAGTGAGGCGGCGACGGAGCAACGCCGCAGGTGGCCCAAGATGGTGGCTCAGGGACATGACGCTCCGTTGACGCTCGCTACCACCGGCCATATACTGCGTTTCGGGGGGACGGTGTCCCGCATCATCGGGTCGAAGAGCCCGGGACATCGCTGAACCATGACCCCGGGGACATCGTATCGGGCCGGGGAAAGACGGGGAGAAGAGACAGGATGGCATGGATGGACCCCAAGCCGTGGCGTGAGCCCAGCGCTGTCGGAGCGGTGGTCTCTGCCGTCCTCCTGGCCTTGCTCGCCCAGCTTCCCATGCTGGCTGTGATCCTGTACGTCATCGAGCACTCCGTGAGCGACCTCGACTTCAGGCCGGTCGGGCTGACTCCTGAGCTGGTCCTGGAGTCGCTGTCCGCTGAGCCGATTGTCGAGCAGGTCCTCGACGAGGAACTGGCCGAGTCGGCGCTCGATCCGGTCCCCGAGCCGCTTCCGGACGAGATCGACGGAACGGAACGACCGGCCGGCCAGATCGTCGAGGTGGCACCGCCTGATGCCGAGACCATGCCTGAGAAGGCCCGTTATGCCGCCCGCTACGCGATGAAGGTTGCGCGGGAGATGCGTGCGCGCCAGCCGAGCAGGGAGCAGGATCTTCCGCAGCGCCACGCCCCGGAGAAGAAGAAGGAGGTCCGCCCCATGCCGACAAGGGCCGGAGAGGCCGGGCCGCAGAGCAATCCCGACCTGTCTTTGCCGGGACAGAACGCTGCCGATTCCGGGCGGGAGAAGATGCGGGAGGGAAGTGCGAAGCCTGAGGGATTCCCTGGCGGTCCGCCTGACGGTGCGGCGATCCTGCGGCCCGCGATGGAGGGGATGGACCCGGCCAGGAAGTACTCTCCTTCGACTGCACCGTTTGCCTCGGACGACTACATCGGCGACGTGTCCGAGGAAGGGGATTTGAACCTCCTCAACACGATCCCCTATCGCTACGTCGGGTTCTTTGAGCGGGTGAAGCGCAATGTCCGGGGGCACTGGGATCCGAACCGGGTGTATCGGCTTCGCGACCCCGGTGGGGACATCTACGGCCACCGGGATCGGTTCACGATGCTGTCCGTCGTGCTGGACAGCCGGGGCTACGTGGTGGACACGTCGGTGGTGGGTGAGTCGGGAGTTCGCTTCCTGGACGACGAAGCGGTGCGTGCCTTCTGGGCTGCCGGCCCGTTCCTCAATCCCCCAAAGGCACTGGTGGGGAACGACGGCAAGATCCGGTTCGACTTCACCTTCGGCTTTCTCGTCGCGTCCTCCAGGCGGACGTTCACCTGGAGCTTCTGATGGTTTCCCGTTCCGTTCGCTGCCGGCCTCGAGAGCTGGACCGGATGAGGCACTGCGGGCGGCTTCCGCTCCTTCTCGCTGCGACCCTCCTGGTCGTGTCCTGGAGCGGCCGGCGCGCCTCGGCCGAGGAGATGGACTCGCTCTCGACCAGCCACTTCGACTTCCGGTTCTTCCCCGAGCATCGCAAGGTTGCCGAACGGCTGGCAGCCAATGCGGAGGAGGTCCGCAGCCGGCACTGTGCGCTCCTCCCGCGTTGCGACGAAGGCCCCTACCTGGTGCGAATCGCCCGGGACGAGCGGGAGTTCCTCGAGCTGCAGCCGTACGAGGCGCACATCGACTGGGCTGCGGGGGTCGCGTATGCGGACCTCTCCCTCATCGTGCTGCGGCTGGACAAGGACATGCTCCTGACCATGGAGGAGACCTTCGAGCACGAGGTCTCCCACCTGCTGCTGCTGCGGATTCTGCCGAAGCGGCCGCCGCGCTGGTTCATTGAAGGCCTCGCCATCCACCAGGCGGGCCAGGACCTGCTCCAGAAGCTGGAGACCGTTTCGGCGGCGGCGTTCAGCGGCGGGCCGCTTCCGCTGAGCCGGCTCGACGAGTCGTTTCCGGGCACTGCCGGCGGGCGGGAGCTGGCCTACGCCCAGAGCGGGCTCATCGTCTCCTACATGGCCAATCGGTTCGGCAAGAAGGCACTCTCCAAGCTCATCACCGCACTGTCCTACGGGATGCGGATGCCCGATGCCGTGACCCGGGTGTTTGGCATCTCACTGGAGAAGCTCGAGGAGGACTGGACAGGCACTCTGAGCCGGTTCGCGTGGCTCCGGGGGTTGACCGACTCCTGGGGAATGTGGTTCGGACTGTCGCTCCTGTTCATTGCCGTGGTCGCGGTCCGCATGGTTCGCAACCGGAGGCGCAAGCGGCAGATGGCCCCCCCTGACCCGGACTGGGAATACCGGCACTGATCGGCCCCGCCGCTCAGCAGCGTCTCCATGCCCCCAGGCTCCGGGCCCTCATCGCAACGACTCCAGCAATTGCACCGGGCCGGGTTCGGCAAGGGTCCCGAGCTGAACGGCCAGACGGTCCAGAGCGGCTTGCGCCTGTTCAGGCTCGAATCGCCGTCGAAGCTCCACGACCTCGGCCGCAGCAACGTCCCGACTCCCCAGCAGCAGGGCGTACCGCAGCAGGTTCACCCGCCCCGTGAGGTAGTCCGGGCAGCCCTCCACCGCGTGCTGTGCGGCCTCGAGCGCACCGGCAAGGTTCCCTTCTCGCAACCGGCATACGCTGAGGTTGTTCCACGACGGACAATCGGTCGGCGCCCGCTCCACCGCGGAGGCGATGAGGCGGCAACCCTGCCGAAACCCCTGGTTCGGGGAGAACCGGTGCTGCCAGCGAAGCAGGAAGGCCCCGGCCAGTCGCTCGTACTGGGCAAGGTATGCCGCAGCGAACTCCCCCTGCTGTCCGTCGGCCGACTGGAACACGACCGCCGCCGATGGATCCGCAATGCCGCTCGAGGACTCGATGCCCAACTTCGCGCGAAAACAGGGGAATCCAGGCTCGAGCACATCCTCGAACACACGGTCGATCTCCGCCTCGCCGAGCTCCCAGGCCAGCCCCGCCCGCTCCGATTCCAGGAGAGCGCGGGCACTCTTCCATAGGGCGGCAACGACCGTCATGTCCGGCGACCGGCAGGTCCGCTCGACGAGGCCGACCCAGGTGCGGGCAAGGGGCAATGCGGCGGAGGTGCGATCCAGGAGCGTCCCGCGGGAGAAGTCGCAGGCCATCTGCTTGACCACGTGGACCTGGTCGGGGCGGCGGTGCTCAACCTCCCGAAGGAACAGGAGAACCGCGCTCAAGTCATCCGAGCCCGAGACCTGCAAGGCCTCGGGCGGTGCCTCCCGCAGCGCGGCGCGCCCGATGTCGTAGGCCAGGCCGCTGCTGCGTCCGGACCGGGTCTGTCCCGCTCCCGAGGTCCCCGTGCCCAGCAGGTCAGCCGCCGGTGCGACGAGAAGCGACGCGGATACCGCACCTGCTGCGATCAAACCTGCGGGCCGCTGCCACCTGGGTGCCTGTTGCGAATAGCCTCCTGCCGCGGGCTCGCCTCGTGCGGTCGCTCCGCCCCCCCTACCCCAGCCTGCAAGTCGCACCGCGGCATGCCCCGCCAGGATTGTGAGCACCAGCAGCGACACGGTCCCCGTCTGCTTCTCCACCTGTCCCATCGGATTCACCATGGCCGAGAAGAATGCGTCGAACCCGAGGCACGCAGCGCACATGAGCGCACCGGCCCTTGAGCGCGTCCACGCAACGGCCAACCCCAGCGCTGCGACGGGCAGCAGGAACGGAGACTGCGTCACCAGCGACTCGAGGTAGAACGTCCACCGGTCGATCATGGCGGGGATTGTCCCGCCCAGCAGGGTCCCCGAGAACGCGGTCCGGATGCTCTGCCCCGAGACGTGGGCCAGGAACCCCTGGACGGTCGACGGATCCCCCCAGTTGCGCACGGGCCCCGTCGAGGCCCGCACCACCAGGTAGAGCACGACGAGAGAACCCGCCACGGCCAATGCCGCTCCTTGAAGCAAGGGCTGGCCCAGTGATGCCGGCCAGCGCACAGGTCGTCCTTCGGCTCCGCCCTCCGCCCGGCTCCCGACCGCCAGACTCAGAATGGCGCCAAGGCAGCAGAACCCCGCGACTCCGGCCGCCGTGATGTGCACGCCGACCGACAGCCCGGCAAGGAGACAGAGCAGCCTCCACCAACGCAGCGCCTCTTTCTGCCGGGGGCTCGACGCACACCGCCAGCCAGCCAGCAGGAGCAACGAGCAGAGCGCGGAGGACGGCAGGTACACCTCGACGTTGACCGCATGGAGGTGAACCGTGTCGCACAGGAGAAACCCTCCCCAGACGCCGGCAGCGCAGAGCGCCGGAACCACCCCGACCGCAGCTTCGTCCCTGTCCGTCCGGCCCAGGTTCATGGCCAGCCCCGCTGCCATCGCAATCAGCGCTCCGATGACCGAGACCAGGGAGAGCCGCCAGCTCACGCTTCCCATCGGCAGGAGGCGGCAGAGCGACGCGGCCACGTGCTGCAGCGGAAACCCGGTCGGGTGCGCAATGCCGGACGTCGCCAGCGAGGCCGACAGCTCACCGCTGTCCTTGAAGTACGGGAAGGGGTTCGCAGCCAGCAGAAGCAGAGCAGCGGACGCGGCAAGCGCGGACGTTGCGAGAGCGGCGGTGGTCTTCCGTCCGGCCGCCATGACGATGCGGGCGATGACGCGCTAGGGGCTGGGAATGTAGATCTCGGCCCCGTCCGCGAACTCGACGGTGCCGGAGGCCTTGTCGGTGACGGTGAAGCCGCCGACGACCAGGACCGCCCCCTTCAGCAGGCCGCTCTGGATGACGGTGGCCGTGTGACCGAATCGCGCGTCCCTGAGCGTGGAGTGGGCGATGTAGGTGAGGGCGTGGGTTGCCGGTTCCTCGAAGAAGAGCACCTTCTTGGTGGGCAGATTGTCCGCCCCGAGACCGCCGACCAGCATGATCCGCCCGCCGTCGATGACCGAAACCGTGTGGAACAGCCGGTACACGTCCGCCGGATTGTCCAGATCCTTGAGATCGAGGCCGGCCGTCGTGAGCGCGTCGTTGCCGAGGTTGACGTTGACCTGCTGCGGCTGGACCGACGGGGCCGGGAAGTCGAGGAGCAGGGCGCCGCCCGCACTGTCCCGATTGACCTTGTCCACTCCGCCGAAGGTGTAGAGCTTCGCTGGCTGCTTGTCGTCGGCCTCAACCCGGGCCAACTCGGAGAAATGCACCTTGTTGAGGCTCGTGACCTCGGTGAAGTCGATCAGGACGTTGAACTCCTCATCCGACGAGCTGAACACCTCTCCGGAAGGCTGGCCGTCATCCACGCCGCCGAACACGAAGTACTCCTCGCAGGCCTGGTTCGCAGAGGCGCCGCCGACCAGGCAGGCAGCAGCATGCGAATACCGCGGAGGGAATGTGTCGCCGTTCTCGCTCTTGATGCAGGCGAACGAAGGATCGTTGGCGAGGATGTCGGCCGCGTTGCACAGGGTGTGCTGGTTGCTGGGAGTCACCTGCCCGGAATCGGACACCACGAGGCCTCCGGTCAGGAGCAGCGAGCTGCCGTCTCCGTTCTTCAGCCAGGTGCTGCGATGGGCGAACAGCCGGTCTTCGACCGACCCGGACATGACCGGCCCGTCCACGTAGTTGCCCACAATCACGGTCTTCGAGAAGTTGGAGCACTTCGTGTCGGCACAGCCGGCCCCTTGGGCATACTGCTGCGGGATCTCCCATCGCAGCTTGAGGCTGTCTCCCTTCGGGTAGCTGATCTTCATCTGGGTCAGACCGCCCGATACCACGACCCGGTTGTCACCGATGAGGGAGGCCTGGTGGAGCGCGACATCCTGGCCACCCCAGTTGTCCTGCAGTGCCGGAGTCTCGAACATCCCCGTGTAGGGATTGAAGACCTCGAAGAACGGCGCCCCGGCATAGTAGTCGTCGCCAAACGAGCGGTTGAACCCGCCCGTAAGCAGGATCCTGCCGTTGCCCAGAGAGAGCGCCGAATGGAAGGCCCGCGGCCGCTGGGGGCTGAACGGGAAAAGCCCCGTCACCTCGCAGAACAGCTGTTCGAGGTCGCACACGGCAGCCTTGTGGAACGACTTGCAATCCGAGTCACCCTCGCAGGACACCTTGCTCGCCTCGGCCTTGAGGTCCGAGGAGGGCATCGGGAGCCTGTTGAACTTCCCGACTTCGTAGAGCGGAACGTAGACGGGCGGGGTCACCGCACAGGTGGAAGTGACTCCGGTCTTGCAGTACGGCAGCTTCTTCTTGTTCGCGTCGACGTCCTTCTGGCAATCGCAGAACGCATCGGGATGGATCTCGCTGATGCACACGTCGTCCGCGGTACAGGACAGCTTGGCCGCCTCCGACTGCAGGGCCGAGCGCTTCTCGATCCTGATCCCGCCGCGCAGGCCCAGCGCCACGAGTGCAAGGGGCCCACATGTTCCATCCGAGTACCCCTGGTAGTAGACGAAGCGATCCGACCCGGCCTTGAGATCCTGGATCTTGATGTCGGTTCCGCCGGCGTTGAAGCACCCGTGCACCTTGAGCGAATCGAACAGCGGCTCGACCTCGTCCTCGCTCAGGGGCGTCGACGGGTAGACCCGGATGCGGAAGGTCTTGATCTTGCTGAGATCGAGCCCGGCCTCCAGGCTGCTCAGGGCAAACGTCACGGTGACTGTTTCCTCCTCGCCCTGAGAGGGGAACACGACCGAGTCCTCCTCCGTCGCACAGCCGGCGACCAGGAGGAACAACCCGCAAGCGATCAGCAGACGAAGCAGAGTCTTCATGGATATCCCTCCCGCTTCCCTATTCCTGGTAGAAGATGAAGTCGCGCTCGGCCGCCGACGGGTTGATGGAGAACTTGACGGTGCCGACGTCATACTCGGTGCCGCCGCTGTTGAGGGCCCAGATGGTTCCCCCAGTGACGGCAGCTACGCCCACGGCCACGCCGGTCCAGAACCACCAGGTGGCGTAGAAGGGCTTTGCATCATCCTTCTTCTCATCCTTCTTCCCGGGCGGAGTGACCGGCGGAACGACTACGACCTTTTCCACCTTCTTCGGAACCGGCTTGAGCGCGGCATTCCAATCCACCGGCCCGGGACCCGCGACCGCCACCGTCTCCTCGACCATGAGGAACTCGGGCTTGCGCACCGAGATGGTGTACTTCCCTTCCTTGAGCTTGACCTTCAGGGGGGTGACCCCCACCCGCTTCTGGTTGATGAACACCTCTGCGGCCTCGACGTTGGCCCCGACATTCACGAGCACCAGGACCGGTGCGGCGGGCAGGGGCCCGAAAG
>VGRX01000193.1 GCA_016875215.1 Deltaproteobacteria bacterium | reverse complement strand
GCAACACAGCCCCGACCACGCGGGAGGGGCCCTCTGGATGGTCAGGGGGCCGGGGTCCAGACGCCTGCAATCCTGGTACCACAGTCTGGGCACTGGCTGTGCGCAATGCGGTTCTGCGCCACGTGGAACCCATGCCGCTCGATGAGGAGCGCTTTGCAACCCGGGCAGAAGGTGTTCTCGAGCGGCCCGGCGGCCAGGTTGCCCGCATACACGTGGCGAAGCCCCGCTTCCCTGCCCAAACGACAGGCCAGCTCGATGGAGCCGGACGGCGTGAGGGAGCGGTCCAGCATGCGATAGTCCGGATGGAACCGGCTGACGTGCCAGGGGATATCGCAGCTCACCGAGGCCAGGAAGGCTGCGATGCCGGCCAGCTCCTTCTCTCCGTCGTTCATCCCCGGAACCACCAGGGTGGTCACCTCGACCCATACGCCCGACTCGTGCATCCGCCGGATCGTGGCCAGCACCGGCTCGAGCCGTCCCGTGCAGACGGTGCGGTAGGTCTCGTCCGAGTAAGCCTTGAGATCCACATTGGCCGCATCCAGCACAGGGAGGACGGTCTCCAGCGCCTCCGGGGACATGAAGCCGTTGGTGACGAACAGGTTGCGCATGCCGCGGGCCCGGGCCAGCCGGGCCACGTCCAGCGCATACTCGAAGAAGACCGTTGGCTCGGACCAGGTCGCGGCAATGACCCTCGAACCCTCCTCGGCTGCCGCATCGACGATGGCTTCGGGCGGCACGAACCGCCCCTTCCCCGGATCCCCCCGTACCTGCGAAAGCGTGTGGTTCTGGCAGAACGCACATGCCAGGTTGCACCCGAACGTAGCATAGGAGAACGTCGGTGCTCCCGGAAGGAAGTGGAAGAGCGGCTTCTTCTCGATGGGGTCCACGCCCGCCGACGCCGGGTGACCGTACACCAGGGAGACCAGGCTTCCACCCACCACACGACGCACGCCGCACAGGCCGGTCTTTCCCTCCTGCAGGGCGCAGCCGTGCGGGCAAAGCCCACATCGCACCCTGTCCCCTTCACGGGTCTGAAAGAGCGCCGGGTGTCCCGGAAGCATCACGCTGTTCATCCCTGCCAGCTCCTTCCACCGGCCGGGAAGGCCATGCTACGATCTCTCCAGCTCCTGGCGGAGCTGCACGCTCCTTCCACCGGCCGGGAAGGCCGTGCTACGATCTCTCCAGCTCCTGGCGGAGCTGCACGCTCGGCTTGAAGTAGGGAAGCCGTTTCTCCGGGACGAACACGGTCTCCCCGGTCTTGGGGTTCCTGCCCTCGTACGAACGGTACTGTCGCACGGAGAAGTTCCCGAACGATCGCAGCTCGACCCGGTTCCCGTCGGCCAGAGACCCGGCCAGTGCAGAGAAGAATGCATCCACTATCACGGCAGCCCGCTGTCGGCTGATCGAGGCATCAGTGGCAAACTTGTCGATGAGCTCCGACCTGGTCATGAGGTCCGCCCTCCTCTCACTTCCCGCCGACTATAGGCCCCAAGGAATCGCGACGTCAAGTCAAAAGCCGACAATCCTACGGCCGAGCATGGCCTGACCCTCGGTCGTCGAGCGGACGATCCGGGGTTCCGGGTCGAAGTGGACAAGCGACCGCCTCTGTGGTACGTAGTAGCGCTTGCCGGCGGGCCGGCGCATGGAGGAAGAAATGAACAAGCAGGCGTTGGAGAACACCATCGGACGTTGCCGTGAGCGGCACGTCATCATCCCCACCTACGACCAGATGAAGCACCCCGAGAAGATCCCGGAGCGAATCCGGGAGAAGCTCAAGGGGATCGGGCTGTGGGACCTGAACTCGCTCAACCTCTTCCGCATCACATGGAAGAACGATCCGAAGACCGGCGGGTTCGGCAAGGTCAACTACCTCGAGCTTCCCCCCGCGCTCACCGGCGTCAAGACCCGCATCTTCACCCTCATCGGCAAGTACTTCCCGACCGGTGCGCACAAGGTCGGCGCCACGTTCGGACCGCTTGTCTCCCGCATGGTTCGCGGCGAGTTCGATCCGACCCGCCAGAAGGCGGTCTGGCCCTCCACGGGCAACTACTGCCGGGGCGGTGCGTTCAACTCCTATCTGCTCGGGTGCACCCCCATCGCCATTCTGCCGGAACAGATGTCCAGGGAGCGGTTCAACTGGCTGCATTCCATCGGGGCCGAGGTCATCGCCACCCCCGGATGCGAGTCGAACGTCAAGGAGATCTACGACAAGTGCTGGGAGCTCCACAACACCCGGGGTGACGAGGTCGTGATCCTGAACCAGTTCGCCGAGTTCCCCAATCCGATGTGGCATTACGAGGTCACTGGGGCCGCCATGGAAGAAGTGCTCGATGACGAGCTGCTTCCCGGCCAGAAGTTCGCCGGCGTGGCCCTGTCGACCGGTTCGGCCGGCACCATCGCCTGCGGCGACTACCTCAAGAAGAAGTATCCGACCATGAAGGTCTGTGCGTCCGAGGCACTGCAGTGCCCGACTCTGCTGTACAACGGGTTCGGCGGCCATCGCATCGAGGGCATCGGCGACAAGCACGTGCCGTGGGTGCACAACGTCCGCAACACCGACCTCGTGGCCGGGATCGACGACGAGGATACCATCCGCATCATCCGGCTCTTCAACGAGCCCGCCGGAATGGAGCACCTGCGCAAGGTCGGCGTGCCCGCGGCCACCGTGGATTCCCTCCACCTCATGGGGATTTCGGGGGTCTGCAACATGCTGACTGCGATCAAGATGGCGAAGTACTACGAGCTCGGGGCGGACCACGCCGTCTTCGCGATCCTCACCGACTCGATGGAGATGTACCAGTCCCGCCTCGAGGAGCTGCGGGAGGAGCGTGGCGAGTACACTCCGACGCAGGCTGCCGTCGACTACGACCGTTGCCTGGTGAGCCAGAAGATGGACCACGTCCTCGAGCTTTCCTACTGGGATCGCAAGCGGGTACACAACCTCAAGTACTTCACCTGGATCGAGCAGCAGGGCAAGGAGGTCGAGGAGCTCAACCGCCAGTGGCACGACCCCTCCTACTGGGACGAGAGACTGGCCGCTGCCCCCGCACTGGACGAGGAGATCCGGGCCTTCAACCAGAAGACCGGGGTCGTGAGCGAGTACTTTTAGAATCTAGAACGGGAAATCGTCCTCGGGCGGCATCTCGTCGGCCCCCTGCGCAACAGATTCCTTCCGCTTCATGCCGGTATCCTCGCTATCCTCGCGGCCGTCGGGGCCTGAGGAGCCGAGGAACTGGACCGTGCCGGCCACGATCTCGGTGGTATACCTCTTGTTGTGTTCGCGGTCTTCCCAGGCGCGGGTGCGAAGCCGCCCCTCGATGTAGACCTGGCGTCCCTTCTTGAGGTACTCGCCGCAACGCTCGGCGAGCTTGCCCCACACGACAATGCGGTGCCACTCGGTGCGCTCCTCCTTCTGCTCGCCCGTGCCCGACCACTCGTTGGTGGCCAGGCGCAGGGTTGCCACGGGCTGCCCGCCAGGGGGGTAGCGGATCTCCGGGTCGGCCCCGAGACGTCCCACCAGAATCACCTTGTTGACCGAAGCTGCCATGATGTACCCCCTCCGTCAGATGGTTTCTCTTGGAACCGCCCTTGCGGCCCCGTTCCCGTTATCGTCACGAACGAGCCAAACGCGCGCCCCTCACTTCATTTTCCGGCCCACTGCGCAGCAATGAACAGCTCGTGGGTATCCCGGACCAGGTGGTCGACATCGCTGCTGGTCACCAGCATGGTGACCCCCAGCGGGTTGACGAAGACCTGGCGGATGAGCGTGCGGTGTTCTTCCAGGAACGCGGTGACCCGGGCATGGCTCTCCCGGTCCTCCGACACGCCGGCCCCGACCAGGGTCACCGTGCCGATGTCATCCCGGATCTCGACCGACTTCCCGAACATCTCCCGGACTCGGGCGCGGAAGGTGTCGCGGTTGTGGAAGTTCTCCAGGGAGTAGAGGAACGACGCCCCCCGGTTGCCTTCCAGGCTCACGTGCGACATGAACGGCAGCACGTCCTGGGTCCCGATGGCGCTCAGGCACTGGAAGAGGTCGGCCTCGCGGGAAACGTCCACGGCCTCCCGGAACTGGACGAACATCACGTCCTTCTTCCCGGACACGGCGGTGAAGCGCCGGTCTTCGATCCTGAGGTCCTTGCGGATCACGGTTCCCGGGCTTGCCGGCTCCCATGTGGACCTGGCATAGATTGCGATTCCGTGTTTGCGGGCGTACTCCAGGGCATCTCCGGCCATGACCTTTGCGCCGGATCGGGAGAGGGTCAGCATCTCGTCGAGGTCGACCTCGTCCAGCCGGCGGGCGTCGGGGACGATGCGGGGATCGGCCGAGTAGACGCCGTCGACGTCGGAGTAGATCTCCACGCGCTCGGCATCGAGCGCCGCGGCCAGCGCGATGGCGGTCGTATCCGAGCCGCCCCGTCCCAGGGTGGTGATCTCCCGCTTGTAGCTGCTTCCCTGGTAGCCTGCGACGATTACGATCCTGTTCCTGGCCAACTCGTCCTGGATCCGGAACGGACGGACCTCGATGATGCGGGCGTTGGAGTGGCTGTCCGTGGTGACGATGCCGCTCTGGCTGCCTGTAAACGAGATGGACTCGTAGCCGAGCCGGTTGATCGCCATGGACAGCAGGGCCATGGTGATGCGCTCGCCCACGGAGAGCAGCATGTCGAGCTCCCGCCGGGGGGGCTCCGGTGCGATCTGGCGGGCCATCTGGAGCAGGCCGTCCGTGGTCTTGCCCATGGCCGACACCACGACGACCATGCCGTATCCTGAAGAGGCGGCGTCGACCACCTTGGCAGCCACCTTCTGGATCTTCTCGATGTCGGCAACGGAGCTGCCGCCGTACTTGTGGACCACAACCGGTTTCATGCGTGCCTCTCAGTCGAGGGAGAATCCCTCCGACTTAGCTACTTAATAGCTTAGTTAAGCGAAAGGGGGAAGCGGAATGTTGCCGGGGAGATGCCCCTGCCGCGGCCCCGGCGCATCGCTCCCAGAGCCAGGCCGAGCAGGAGAAGAGGAAGCAGTGCCGGTGGCGAGGGGGGGCCGGCGGTGCAGCCGTCGCTGCTTCCCCTCTCTTCCTCGATGAAGATGGGATTCCCGTTCGAAGCATCCCCCTCGGCATCCGGCTGCGAGTCCTGCACGCACTGCCCTTCGATGCAGGAAGTGCCGGGTATGCACTCGCCGCAGCTTCCCTCGCAGCCGTCGCCACCGCACACGAGCCCGACACAATCGGGAACGCAGACCGGGGCGCATAGCCCTTCTGCACATTCGAAGCCCTTCTCGCACTCGCCGCAACTCCCGCCGCAGCCGTTGTCACCGCACTCCTTCCCGGTGCAGGCGGGCTGGCAGGGCGGCACGCACAGCCCCTCCTCGCAGGTGGAATCCCCGGAGCAGGCGCCGCAGGTCCCGCCGCAGCCGTTGTCACCGCACTGCTTGCCCAGGCACTGCGGCATGCAGTCCGGCTTGCAGGAGCCGACTTCGCAGTGGTAGCCGTCCGGGCACTCGCCACAGCCTCCCCCGCAGCCGTCGTCGCCGCAGCTCTTGCCCGCACAGGAAGGGGTGCAGTCGGTGCACTTCCCCGCATTGCAGTAGAGCCCGACCTTGCAGACGCCGCAAATGCCCCCGCAGCCGTCGCTCCCGCACTCCTTGCCGTCGCAGTCGGGCTTGCACCCGAGGGGAATGCACTTCCCGACCTTGCACGACTCGTTCGCATCGCACTCGCCGCACACGCCTCCGCAGCCGTCCGGCCCGCACTCCTTGTCCTTGCAGTAGTCCTCGCAGCTCACGCAGAGCCCCTGCTGGCAGAACGCCGCGTCACCGCACTGACCGCAGGAGCCGCCGCATCCGTTGGGGCCGCACTGCTTGCCCGCACACTTGGGCTCGCACACCACGCACTTGCCCTCCTGGCACACCTTTCCCCCGCCGCATTGCCCGCAGCTCCCTCCGCAGCCGTCGTCGCCGCAGACCTTGCCCGAACAGCTTGCCGGACATTCCGGGCAGTCGATCGGGAAGGTCCCGCTCGGGTCACCCTCGGGGTTCATCTTGTCCGCCGGACCGCAATAGTACCCCGCCGGAAGGGTGTCGCTGCCCGCGAACCAGCCGCAGACGCCCCCCTCCTTGGCGCAGTCCGTCACCACCAGCTCGCCCGAAAGGCAGAGGGAGAGCAGATCTCCGTCGCAGCACCCCGGGTCGCCCAGCCCCAGGTCGCAGTAATCGGTCACGCACTGGGAATCCTGGCAGATCTGGAAGTCGCCGCACGGGCAATCGTCGGTGCAGGTCCCGCAGTCCTCCAGGAGCGCAGGCTGGCACAGCCCGTCGCCGCACGACGGAATCGGGTCGCAGCCTCCGCACTCCTGCATGCAGATCTCGGCGCAGCCGGCATCCCACTGCTTGTCGCAGCAGTAGTCATCCTTCTCGCAGACGCAGACCTCGCAGCTGCAACCGCCGCAACCCGGAACCGCCTTGACCGCGCAGCCCAGGCCCGACATGCACTTCCCCTTCACGCACGCCCCCGCCTGGCAGACGCCGCAACTGCCGCCGCAGCCGTCGGTACCGCACTCCTTCTCCGCACAACTCGAGGTGCAGCAGGTGCCCGCGTTGCACTTCTGGCCGGCCTTGCACCCGCAGTCCTGCGGGCAGGACTCGCAGTTCTCCCCCTGGTCCGCCTGGCAGGTGGCATCGCCGCAGAAGAAGGAGGCCCCGCAGCCGCCGCAGTCGAACTTGCACTCCTCCACGCAGATCGAGTCCCACGCGCTCTGGCAGCAGAACGGATCCATGCCGCATACGCACGCCTCGCACTTGCACCCACCGCACTTGGGGGAGTTCGAGGTGCTGCACCCGTCTGAGCCGCCCCCGCCCACACACGCGCCCCCCTGACACATCTTGCCCGCGGGGCAGGGGCAGTCGCCGGGACAGGAGGAGCAGTTCTCCCCCTGGTTCGCTTCGCACGCACCGTTGCCGCATGCTCCGCCTCCCCCGCAGCCGCCGCAGTCGTACTTGCACTCATCCACGCAGATCTTTTCCCACTGGACCTGGCAGCAGAAGGAATCCATGTTGCACACACACGGTTCGCACGCACACCCGCCGCACCCGGGAGCCGGAGACGTCGTGCAACCCGCACCGGTCCCTCCACCGCTGCACTTCCCGTTCTGGCACGCCTGCCCCGGCAGACATCCGCAGTCGGCCGGGCAGGTGGAGCAGTTCTCGTTCTGGTTGGCTTCGCACGCACCGTTGCCGCATGCCCCGCCTCCCCCGCAGCCTCCGCACGGGTTCTTGCACTCCTCGACGCACAACGAATCCCAGGCGGTGTTGCAGCAGAAGGAATCCATGTTGCACACACACGCCTGGCAGGCGCAGCCGCCGCAACCCGGCTTGTTGCTCGGCGTACAGCCGGCCCCGGAGCCGTTCACGCACTTGCCCGCCTGGCAGATCTGGCCCGCGGCACAGGGACAATCGCCCGGGCACGTCTCGCAGCTCTCCCCCTTGCCCGCCTCACAGGCGGCGTTTCCGCATGCCAAGCCCCCCCCGCATCCGCCGCACTGGTTCTGGCACTCGCCGACGCAGATCCCGTCCCAGGCAGTCGCACAGCAATAGGGGTCCATCTGGCAAACGCAGGCCTGGCACGCACAGCCGCCGCACCCGGGATTGGGCGATGTCGTGCAGCCGGGACCGCCGCTCACGCACTGACCGTTCTGGCACACCTGGCCGGCCGGGCACGGACAGTCGGGAACGCAGTTTCCGCAGCTCTCGCCCACGTTCACCTGGCACACTCCGTCGCCGCATACCGGCGATGCCACGCAGACCCCGTTCTGGCACTCCTGCCCGGCTTTGCAGGGACAGTCCTGCAGGCAGTTCCCGCACGTCTCCCCCTGTTCGGGCTCGCACAGGCCGTCCCCACACGAAGCCGGCCCCACGCATTGCCCGTTCTCGCACGTCTTGCCCGGCGCGCACGGGCAATCCTCGACGCAGCTCGAGCAGTTCTCCGCAAGGTCCCAGTCGCATTTCCCGTTGCCGCACAGCGGCTTGCCGCCGCACTCACCGCAGGGATCCTGGCACTCGAGGGCACACACCCCATCCCACTGAGTCTTGCAGCAGTAGGGATCGATCAGGCACACGCATGCCTCGCAGGTGCACCCCTCGCATCCCGGCGTGTCCAGGTAGTCGCATCCGTCCACCGGGGCGACGCAGAGCCCGTCCTGGCACAGCTCTCCCTCCTTGCAAACACCGCACTCGCCCCCGCAGCCGTCGCCGCCGCACGTCTTGCCTGCGCAGTCGGGAACGCAGACCGGGACGCAGGCCCCGATCTCGCACTTCTCGCCGGCCTTGCAAACACCGCACTCGCCCCCGCAGCCGTCGTCGCCGCACGCCTTGCCTGCGCAGTCCGGGGTGCAGTCAGCGGACGCCGGGGCCGCCGTTGTCATCACCAGGGCAAGTGCC
>VGRX01000192.1 GCA_016875215.1 Deltaproteobacteria bacterium | reverse complement strand
GCCTTGTCAGAGCCCTTGAATTGGAGGACAGCGTAGGATTCCGCTCCGGAGGTGGGGAGCCACCATTCCTCGTACCAGTCCGGGGTCCAGTCGATGTGGACAAACGGCTTGTTCGTCCCCGGATCGGTCTGGATCTTGTAAGTGCCCTGGCGGTTGTCGTTGCTTGCGTCCTTGAACCCTGACAGCATCAGGATCTCACAGGCGCGGACCTGGTTCTTCCCCTCGGAGCAGGTGGCATTCGGAGTCGAGCCGGAGTGCTGGCGGTGTGTCGGGTTGTCCTGGGCGTACTTCCACATGGCAGCACCGACGCTCTTCTTTGCGGGGTCGAATACGTAGGTGCCGATGCGTACCCAGTCGTTGTTCTTCTCGCCCGAATTGAGCTTGCCCAGGGCGACGACGAAGTTCTTGCGGCCGCCCGGAGGATCGGTCGGGGGCGGGCAGGTACCGCAGTCCTGGGCGCACGTGGCGCAGGTCTCGGTGCCATCGCACTTGCCGTTGCCGCAGGCCGGCGGACACTCGCCGCAGTCCTTGGGGCAGGAAGTGCAGGTCTCTGAGCCATCGCACTTGCCGTTTCCGCAGGACGGGGGGCACTGGCCGCAGTCGAGGGGGCACGAGGAGCAGGTCTCACTGCCGTCGCACTTGCCGTTTCCGCACGAGGGGGGACACTCGCCGCAATCCTGGGGGCAAGTGGTGCAGTGCTCGGTGCCGTCGCACTTGCCGTTGCCGCAGGAGGGAGGACACTCACCGCAATCCTGGGGGCACGTGGTGCAGGTCTCGCCCGCGTCACAAGCCCCGTTACTGCATGAAGGAGGGCAGTCACCGCAGTCGAGGGGACAGGCATCGCAGGTCTCGGCGCCGTCACACGTCCCGTTCCCGCAGGCGGGGGGGCAGGGGCCGCAATCGGGCGGGCAGGTCCCGCAGGTCTCGCCGGCATCGCAGGCGTCGTTTCCGCAGGAGCGCGGGCAAGCACCGCAGTCGAGCGGGCAGGTGGAGCAGTCCTCAACTCCGTCGCAGAGGCCGTTTCCGCAAGCGGGCGGGCAGTTGCCGCAGTCGAGGGGGCAGGTGGCGCAGGTCTCCCATGCCTGGCAGGTTCCGTTGCCGCACGTGGAGGGCTGCACCTCTTCAGCACAGCAGTCCGTGTCCCCGGCTGCCGGAGCATCGCCGACCGAGTCCCCCGGTGCGGGAAGCTCTGCCGGACCGTCGCCCGCAATGTCAGCCGGGACAATCGCATCGGTCGCAAGGTCAGGTTGCAATGTCTCCAGGACATCCCCTGGTCGAGGGGTTGTCTCCCCGCCGGCATCCGACTTCAGGAGTCTCACGTCGGAGAGGGCGTCGCCCTCCTTGACCGTTCCGCTCCCGCCGCAGGCCGTGGCCAGCAGCAGGCCCCCCACTGCGCTCCAAAGAACTGCCGAACAGCAGCGGAACTTCATCTCTCCCTCCGGAAGAACACCAGGCACCTGCCCTTGCCTCAACCTGATGTTCCACGAAAATGGCCCGCAGTCAACTCCACCCTCCGCTGAGGTAGGGGTTAGGCTGACAGGCTGGGAGGTAGGGGGCAGGGAGGTAGGGGTCAGGACTTAACACTTGTACCTTGTACTTGACACTTGCCGCTGCAGGGAGGTAGGGGTCAGGAGGTAGGGGTCAGGACTTAACACTTGACACTTGCCGCTGAGGTAGGGGGCAGGACTTAACACTTGACACTTGATGCTTCGTGGCCTGCTGCTTCGTGAGGTTGCTCGGAGTCGGGGGCTGGCGAAGGGCTGCCGAGGGGTCTATGGGAGGTAAGGTAGGGGTGAGGTAGGGGTCAGGACCTAACACTTGACACTTGCCGCCGAGGTAGGGGTCAGGAGGGGTCAGGAGGTCAGGACTTAACACTTGACACTTGATGCTTCGTGACTTGCTGCTTCGTGAGGTTGCTCGGAGTACGGGGCTGGCGAAGGGCTGCCGAGGGGTCTATGAGACGTGCCCCTCGGTCGCATCGGCGTGGCGGCTGCCTGTTCCTCCTTCAGCCTTTGGTCTGCTCCGGGCGGAACTGCGAATCCTGTCCGACCGGTGCACCTGCGGCCCTTCAGGCAGGGGTCAGGACTTAACACTTGACACTTGATGCTTCGTGACCTGCTGCTTCGTGAGGTTGCTCGGAGTACGGGGCTGGCGAAGGGCTGCCGAGGGGTCCATGAGACGTGCCCCTCGGTCGCATCGGCGTGGCGGCTGCCTGTTCCTCCTTCAGCCTTTGGTCTGCTCCGGGCGGAACTGCGAATCCTGTCCGACCGGTGCACCTGCGGCCCTTCTTGCGCCCACCTTCGGCAGTGCCCTGAGTGCGCTGGTGTCAGCGCGTGCCAAAGGTTCATTCGGCCGCCTCCTGCTGTCGGAACTCGCTCATCCAGCCGCGGACCTTCGGGGTGTCGCCCTTGTGTCCCAAGCGGTTGAGCAGCACCGCTACGTGGGACGCTTTGCATCCGACCAGGCGGGCGATCTCCCACTGCCTCAGGTCGGTTCCCTCGCGAAGAGCCCAGACGGCGAATCGGAGCATGGGGTTGCCGCCTGGACCCATTCTTCTCTGACAGATATTCTCCCAGTCTGCCTGGGCGATGCCCATGATCCTGGCCCTGACCTGGTCCAGGTTGGCCTGCCGGAGCCGGCGCTTCCCGTCGTAGTCCAGCGGGACCCCGTCCCATCCTTTGAATACCCCGCGGTCGAGGTCGAAGTCCGACGGCCATTGCATCGACCCCTCCCGCAGGCAGCGAGTGTGAGCGACCAGGTTGCCAACGCCGCCGTACAGCGACAGGAGGAGGTCGCAACTCAGCCAGTCGGGACGCGTCGCAAGCCCGACATATGCCTGGCAGCTGCTCCACAGCGCCCGCTCCGGGGTCGGCACCAGGCCAGCCCGCACCGGATTGAGATGGATGTATGGCAAGAGGGTCTTGAGGTGGTCGGACTCGTCGACGCGCTGGTTCCTGAACCGTCCCCGGAAGACCGGTCCATCCCACTTGTGGCGCCGGTTGAGCCCCAGGACGAACGAGCTGAGCAGGTTCTGCATGCTGCGGGACAGGTTGCCCCTGACGCTCCTGACAAGGAGATGGTAGTGGTTGGGCATGAGGGCGAACGCATGCACCGCAAGAGCGAAACGCGTCACCGTCGCGGCCACACAGTCAAGGAAGAGAACGCAGTCCCCTTCGTCGCGGAAGATCGCTTCCCGTCTCGCCCCCCGACCCATGACGTGATGCCAGGCACCGGGAAAATCCACTCGTCGCCGCCGTGTCATGGCTACACCCAATACAATACCAGGTACCGACGACAGGCAAGCGACAAGGACAAGTGTCAAGTGTTAAGTCCTGACCCCTCTCCCTGACCCCTCTCCCTCCGCCGTCGCCGCCGCGCCGTAGTGTCATGGCCACACCCTACACCAGGTGCCGACGGCAGGCAAGCGACAAGTGTCAAGTGTTAAGTCCTGACCCCTCTCCCTTCCTCTCCCTTTGCTCCCTTTGTCCCTTTGCTCCCTTTGCTCCCTTTGTGTTGTGTGTGTTGTGTTGTGTGTGACCCCTCTTCCCTCAATTGACAATCGGTGCAAGCCTGTGGTTTGCTGGCCTTCGGGGGGCGACGAAGACGAAGCGAAGCGAAGAAGCGAAGGAAGAAGCGAAGAAGGAAGAAGCGGAGAAGGAACAAGCGAAGGAAGAGGAAGGAAGAAGGAAGGAGGCACGGATGCGTGTGCGAAGGAACGTCTGGTGCGCTGTCCTTCTGCTGGCTTTCGGCTGTGGCGGGGGCACCGTGGTTTCGATGGGCGATTCCGCCGGGGATGCGGCGACGGTCGGCGATCGGCAGGTCGCACCGGAGACGGAGGAGGCGGCGACCGAGATCGGGTCCCTGCCGGATCTCCTGCCCGAGGTTGAGGGCGAAGGGACACAGGTGCAGGACTGGATCGAGCCCGGTGCGTTCGGCTCGGCCTGTACGGCGGGTGCGGACTGCGCCTCGGGGCTGTGCATCCGGACGACGGCAGGCATGCAGTGCACCGGTTCGTGCGTTGACGAATGCCCGCTGGGGTTCGCGTGCGTTCCCTACGAGGGGGGAGGGCCGGACATCCTGTTCGTGTGCGTCGACCCGTTCCTGACCCTCTGTCGTCCGTGTGTCACCAACTCCGATTGTCAGGGCAACGAGGCTGCCTGGGCCGGGGAGAAATGTGCGTCGTACGGGGTGGCCGGCAGCTTCTGCTCGAGGCCCTGTGCCGAGTCCGAGGACTGTCCGGCCGGATACGTGTGCGAGGAGGCCGAGGACTCGACGGGTGCGTCGTCGCTGCAGTGCGTGTTCGCAGAAGGTGAGTGCGGCTGCACGCAATGGTTCGCTGACGAGGGGGCCGCCACGGGATGCTCCGTCGAGAGCGAGTGGGGAACGTGTGCCGGGACCCGCGGGTGCACGGCTGCCGGACTGTCCGCATGCTCGGCCCCCATTCCGGCCAAGGAGAGCTGCAACGGTCTGGATGACGACTGCGATGGCCAGGAGGACGAGGGGACAGGGGGCGGTGCGTGCCCCCTCGTGAACGAGTTCGGAACCTGTCCGGGCACCACCCTGTGTCTCGACGGGACCGAGAGTTGCCAGGGGGGGCAGGCCGCCCCCGAGCAGTGCGACGGCCTGGACAACAACTGCAACGGAACCACGGACGAGGGGTTCCCCGATGCGGACGGCGACGGGACGGCCGACTGCCTGGAGAACGACAAGGACAACGACCTCGTTCCCGACTACCTCGACAACTGTCCGTCCGTGCCCAATCCCGAGCAGAAGGACTTCGACCTGGACACGTTGGGGGATGTGTGCGACCCGGACGATGACGGGGACAAGGCGGCCGACTCCGTGGACTGTGCTCCGCTCGATGACAAGGTGTACCCGGGCGCGACCGAGTTGTGCGACGGAAAGGACAACGACTGCAACTACATCGTGGACGAAGGCTTCCCGGATACCGACTTCGACGGCTGGAAGGACTGCACCGACCCGGATGATGACAACGACGGGGCCGTCGACGCAGCGGACTGCAGCCCGCTGGCAGCCGATGTCCACCCCGGTGCCGCCGAGCTGTGCAACGGCAAGGACGACGACTGCGACTTCGACGCGGACGAGGCCTTCCCGGACCTCGATGGCGACGGGACCGCTGATTGCGTGGACGCGGACGTCGACGGTGACGGCGTCGCAAACGGCCCGGACAACTGCCCATCGGTCTCCAATCCAGGGCAGGGGGACACCGACCAGGACCTGGTGGGCGATGCCTGCGACCCGGATGCGGACGGCGACTCGATTCCCGACGCGATGGACAACTGCCCCGGGCTGAAGAACCCGCTCCAGACCGACCTGGACGAGGATGGCCTGGGAAACCCGTGCGACCCGGACCTGGACGGTGACGGCGTCGACAACGGCAAGGACAACTGCCCGCTGGTAGCGAATCCGGACCAGGCGGACGCCGATGGTGACAAGACCGGAGATGTCTGCGAAGTGGACAAGGACGGCGACGGAAGCCCCGATTCCGCCGACTGTGCGCCTCTGGATCCGGCCGTACACCCGGGAGCCGTGGAATCGTGCAACGGGGTGGACGACAATTGCAACGGTACCGTGGACGAGGGGGCGCCGGACTTGGATGCCGACGGCCTGAAGAACTGCATCGACCCGGACGACGACGGAGACGGGGACCCTGACGACGCGGACTGCGCCCCGCTGAATCCGGCCGTGCACCATGCAGCGGTCGAGAGCTGCAACGGCCTCGACGACGATTGTGACGGGCAGACGGACGAGGGGCTCGGCTCGCTGTCGTGCGGCAAGGGGAGCTGTGCGCACAAGGTGCAGGCGTGTCTGGCAGGGCCCCCGCAGACGTGTGATCCGTTCCAGGGAATACAGGAGGAGGTCTGTGACGGGGTGGACAATGACTGCGACGGTCTGACCGACGAGGACCAGGGCAAGCTGACCTGCGGTCTCGGGCTGTGCGTGCACACGGTTCCGGTCTGTCAGGACGGCAAGGAGAACGTGTGTGACCCCACAGCGGGAGCGGCCGAGGAGTCGTGTGACGGGAAGGACAACGACTGCGACGGTGCCGTCGACGAGGAGTTGGGCCAGCTCGCCTGCGGCAAGGGGATATGCTTCCACACGGTCAAAGCCTGCATCGGCGGCGAGCCTCAGCAGTGCAACCCGTTCCAGGGGGCGCTGCAGGAGACGTGCGACGGGCTGGACAACGACTGTGACGGGGGCGTGGACGAGGGTCTCGGAGAGATATCCTGCGGCCTCGGGCCTTGCCAGCACACGGTGCCCTACTGCGGCGGCGGCAAGGTGCAGCAGTGCAACGCATTCGAGGGCGCAGCCGTCGAGGAATGCGACGGTGTGGACAACGATTGCGACGGGCTTGTCGACGAGGACCTGGGCTTTGCCAGTTGCGGTCTGGGGGTCTGCTTCCACATCGTCAAGCTCTGCAAGGGGGGAGTTCTGCAGCAATGCGACCCGTTTGCAGGAGCCTCGGCCGAGACGTGCGACGGCGTGGACAACGACTGTGACGGTGCTGCCGACGACGGCCTGGGCGAGCTCGCTTGCGGAGTGGGCGAATGCCAGCATTCGGTGCCAGCCTGCAAGGAAGGCAAGCCCAACACCTGCGATCCGCTGGAGGGCGCTGCGCCTGAAGCGTGCGACGGTGTGGACAACGACTGCGACGGGGGGACGGACGAGTCGTTCCCCGATCTGGATGCCGACGGCCAGGCCGATTGCATCGACATCGACGACGATGGAGACGGGGACCCCGATGCTACGGACTGTGCGCCGCTCGACCCGTCCATCGGCTCCAACCAGAAGGAGAAGTGCTTCGACGGCGTGGACAACGACTGCGACGGGAGCGCAGACGACGACCCGGAGTGCACCTTGAAGAGCTGCGCCGAGATCCTGGCCTCCAATCCGGCGCTTCCATCGGGCACGTACTTCATCGATCCCGATGGAGGGGGAGGCAAGCCGCCGTTTTCGACCTGGTGCGATATGAAGCTGGACGGTGGTGGCTGGACGCTGGTCTGGAAGCACGCCTACTACGAGGTCGGGGCGCCGTCCGACAGCATGCGCTTCTACAGCACCTACCTGAAGGAGTGCAAGGACACGTCGGCAGGCTGGTGCAACGTGCCGGCCAAGCTCTCTGTGGGCAAGTCGCGGCAGCTCATCGTAGCGTCCCACCAGGGAACCATCGTGTACGCGTACAGGGGGGATCTGAACCCGAAGCTCGACACGAGCTGGGAGGGGGCGATTCTCAAGAACGCAGCCGGCCTGGTCGACCAGTGTATCTACAACGTGGGTGTGGCCCCGGAACCCGAGACGGGAGCCCATGCGATTCCGGGCCTGACGTTCGACAAGGCGACCCCCAACGACTACGTCTCGAACTGTGATACGGACCGGTACGGAGGGGGGAACGACTGTCGCTGGGAGAACTGTGGTCTGCCGGGCAACATCTCGCCGTCCGGCAGCCACGTGCAGATGACCGTGCTCATCTACGTGCGTTGAGGAGTGCAGACCTGTGCGCAATCCGTGGAGGTAGCGCTGCGATGACCGACTGCAGAAGCCGCTTGCTCGTGATCCCGACTGTCCTCCTTCTCGCCTCCGGATGCGGCAGCTCCGGGAGCACCATCGAGAACCGGCAGCCCGATCCGGAGGAGGAGGTGGCGGACTCGGGCGGGGTCGGCGAGGTCGCTGAGCTGCCGGAGCCTGACATCGGGCCCGAACTTCCCCCGGTCGAGCTGCCTCACGAGGTGGCCGAGGAAACCGGTGGGCCCGCATGCGCCCCCGGAGAGGGATGCTTCCTCGATTCGTGCGACGAGAACGCAGCTTGCCAGTCCGGCTGGTGCGTCGACCACATGGGGGCCGGAGTCTGCACCATCGCATGTGAGGAGGATTGCCCTCCTGGCTGGTCCTGCCAGCAAGTGGGCTCGGGCCCGGACGTGACCTACGTCTGCATCGCGAACCACGCCAACCTGTGCCGTCCGTGCGGCAGCGGGGACAACTGCAAGAGCCCCGGCGGTGCGGAAGACGTATGCGTGGACTACGGGGCGGAGGGGAGCTTCTGCGGCGGCGTCTGTGAGACCGACGAGGACTGCCCGTGGGGCTTCTCGTGCGTGGACGGCCTGACCGTGGATGGAATCGCGACACGTCAGTGCGTGGCGGACGCCGGGGTGTGCCCGTGCACCAAGAAGTCGATTGAGCTGGCCCTCTGGACCCCCTGTGCGAGAGCCAACGAATGGGGCGAGTGCACAGGGCAGCGGATCTGCACGCAGGAGGGGCTGTCCGCATGCGACGCCGCCGAGCCCATGCCCGAGACGTGCAACGGGTTGGACGACGACTGCGACGGACAGATCGACGAGCCGGAGCAGGTGGAGGGGGAGTACGTGTCGCTCTGCTTCGACGGCAATCCGTGCACCAAGGACCAGTGCGGCGGGGCAGACGGCTGCTCCAATGCTCCCATGGACCAGGGCGAGTGCATTGT
>VGRX01000191.1 GCA_016875215.1 Deltaproteobacteria bacterium | reverse complement strand
CTGCACCTGGCTGTTCCATCCGACCTCTTCGTGGGCAGCGGGAGCCATGGTATCCAACACCCGCGACATGATCCGCTTCATGCAGGCGTTGCTCTCGGGCAAGCTCCTGGGAGAGGACTCGCTGGCGCAGATGAAGGCGTTCCACAAGTGCGAGCTCCTGGGCGGGATCGTGGACTACGGTCTCGGCCTGATGGAATACGGGACCGCTCTGGGGCCCGCCTACGGTCACGGAGGGCTCAACTTCGGCTACGAGTCGAACACCATGGTCGTTCCGGGCAAGGGGATCTCTCTGTCGCACATGCACAACCTGCTTCCCGAGCAGTCGTGGGCGCTGGCTGCGGGAGCGCTCGACCTGCTCTCTGCGGGGCCGCCCGAGACGACGGCGCCCGCGTGCGTTCCTCCCGAAGGATTCCTGGACGGGGATGGTGGCCCGCACCTCGAGTTCCGCTACAGCGGGGTCGTCAGTGCGGACACCGATCCGCTGCCTGCGCCGGGCATGGTCCATGCGGTGGCCGCGTTCGTCGAGGATTCGCACGTTCCGCTGTACGGGCTGGCCTCGACCGCGCTGCTCAAGAAGTCTGCCTTCCAGACGCGCGTGGACTTCCAGACGGTGGGCCCTGGAGCGGATCCGGAATACCCGCTCGTGGCCGCGTCCGTGTCGGCCACCACGGCCCTGCTGGCATCGGACGGAACGGACACGGAGCTGGACTTGGCAACCATGCCCGCGTACACGCTGTTCGCAGCGACGGTGAAGATCCGGATCGACCCGGTGACGTCGAAGGCGGACCGGTTCTGCTTCACCGGGGTCCCGCAGGCTCAATCGCCTGGACGGCTGTTCCGGTGCGGAACCAGTGCCGGGAAGGTGGAGGTCGGTCAGCGGGTGAAGCTCTTCGCCTCGGTTCCGCTCACTAGCGATCCGCTGGCCATCGCGGACTACGTCGACGTGTTGAAGATGGCTGTCTGCATGTGTATCCAGGACAACGGCACTTGGGCTGTGTGCACCGATTGAGGACGCCGGACTGCCGGCGGGAGGATCGACATGGCAGCGCTTGACGACGAATTCGAAGGCCGCTCACGGGACGACGACGAGGCCCCCGACCTCTCGGACGACCCGGAATCGCTGCTCATGCGGCGGGAGCAGGAGGACGAGGAGGAGCTGGAGGAGACAGCATCGGATCGCACCGGCGTCCTCGAGCGCCTGGATGCCATCCTGGCCACCCACAGCAAGGCCGAGCGCCGCCTGTTCTGGCTCGTCTTCGTGGAGGGGATGTCGATTGCCCAGGCCGCCAGGGAGGCCGGTACCGGCGGCAACGTCTACGAGAAGTTCAGCCGGATGATGGAAGCCGTCCGAGCGCACCTGGGCAGGAAGTAGGGCCGCTACGACGGATTCCCCCCGCCGCGGAAGTACCCGTCGTACACCTCGGGGAACCGGCTCTCCAGCAGCTCGTCGATGGCGGACAGCTCCTCCTTGAGGAAGTACCCCTTCTCCACGTCCCGCAGCCGTGTCCTGGTGCGCTCCTGGTAGGGGAGGATCTGGATGTCGGGAAGACGCCCCTCGCTCTCCGCCTTCTGGAGATCCTCGAGGCTCGGGTGCGCGGCCAGGTACAGGCAGTCGGGGGTGACGATCAGCACCAGCCCCTTGTCGCCGTATGCGGGGGATGCTCCTCCGTCGATGAGGAACGCCATCTTCATCTCGGACAGACGCCCCAGCTCCGGCGTCTTGACCGGGGTGTGCCCCATGACCAGCTTCTCCGCGTGGAAGTCGCCCAGGATGCTGGACAGGAGACGGTCGTCACGGATCAGCTTGTAGTAGGGGTCCTTCTCTTCCTTCCAAGTGGTCAAAGGGGCGGCGTCGGCGTGGGTCTCCTCGAACACCGCCCGCTCGAGAGTCGCCATCTTCGACTTGCAGAAGAACGGGGACTGACTGCCGCACCACAGGTACCAGAGCAGCATCTGCTCCCGTACCGTGGGGGTCTGCCCGGCCTTCCATCTCTCTCCGATCCGCTTGAGATCGCGCTGGATCCAGTCGAGCAGCTCCTTGCCCTTGTGCCCCTTGAACTCCGCAAGCTGCATGTCCGGCGTCACAGGCAGAGCGGCATGGTAATAGAGCGTGTTGTCCACCACCCGGTACATCTCCCCCTTCCAGAAGAGCCACTGGAGGTCATCCTGGAACCTCGGCAGAGTCGTGAACTGCGACACCAGGTCGTCCACGACCGCCTGTTCTTCGGGCGTGAGCTGCTCCGGCCGATCGGAATCCACGGTGGGAAAGTAGACATCCGAGTAGAGCGGGTTGTCGGCCATGTGCTGCTTCCACGCGGCCTCGTCCTCGGGGATCCCCTTGGGAAGGAGGTCCAGCAGCGCGGTGAACCGCCTCTCCTCTGCCGTGTAGTCGATCTGCCCCGGAATGCCCATGGCCCTGCGCAGGTACTGGAGCGTCAGCTTGGCCTCCAGCACCAGCAGCACCTTGGTCATCTTGGCCGCGTCGTCGAGCGAGTACTTCGCCTCGTCCGCGACCTTGGTGTAGGCGCCGGTCGGCGCAAGGCGGTAGCAGCTTCGGGCGAGCTCCTTGAGCCGCTCCACCGAGAAGCCGTAGCGGTACAGGAAGTCCATGTTGTTGTACCGCAGGGAGACGCGAAGCGCGGTCACGCACAGGACCGGGTTGCCTACCGAGGCGCCGAGCCAGAGCAGTGCGTGGTTCCCCCACAGGTAGTGGAGGTGCGGAGTGAACACATCCTGATCGAACCAGGTACGGTAGAATGCGATGAGCCGATCCGCACCGTCACCGCGGTCAAAGGTGTCACCGAGATTGACGTGCTTCTCGAACGTGTTCTGAATCACGAGCTTGACGATGAACGACGCCACGAGGTGGAACAGCCGCGGATTGCCGGAGATCCCGTCCAGCAGGGAGTCGAACGACTGGGTGTCCTTGCCGTAGTAGAGGGTGAGGATGTTCTCCTGGAACTCCCCGGGCACGGCCTTGAAGATCCGATGCTCGTCCCCCCGTGTGATCCGGTGGAGGACGAAAAGCAGATCCCCCAGGACCCGCCTGGGGGTCAGATTGCAGGCAAGCAGCCGTTCGAGCGTCTCCACGAACGCCGGCGGGACCGGCATGTGGAAGTACTCCGAGTGGTCGAACCTCCCCTCGGTCCCGGCAAGGAACGCCTCGACCCGGCGGATCCGCTCCGCACTGACGGTGAGGAGCAGCCGCTCGTAGTGACGGCAGACGTCGGGACCGTAGTCCTGGCCCAGGTTCTCGGACACTGCGATGTGATAGTAGCCCATGCCGGTGCGCATCCACTGCAGGTACTTCTCGTACGAGCCGTGCAGGTCGGTGTAGACCACGTAGGTGCGCGTCGGCTTCTCAAGCTGCTTGTGGATCAGCAGCTTCCGGTTGACCAGGCTCATCACGTCCCGACTCTGGTGCTTCTCCAGGTAGAAGTCTCTGAGCGGCTTGACTTCGTCCATCCAGTCCCCCTTCCTGTCGGCGCAGCGGCGACCGTTCCCGGCCGGCAGGAAGAATAGGGCAAACGGGGCATGCGGGCAAGAGCGATTCCGGGCGAGCGAGCGTCACCCGCTGGCCTGGAGTTGACACGCGTGCGGTGCGGGCCCATTCTTGGTGGGAGTTGGCAAGGGAGGCTCCTGGGATGACCGGGGGGACTGACGCAAGGGATGTGATCGTCGAGTGCAGAGGGCTCGTGGTCCGTTACGGCAGCCTGGTGGCCGTGGATGGGCTGGATCTCTCCGTGTGCCGCGGGGAATGCCTGGGCCTGCTTGGACCCAACGGTGCCGGCAAGACCACCACGGTGGAGGTGCTTGAAGGGCTGCTCCGGCCCGCATCCGGGACGGTCCGGGTGTTCGGCCAGCCGTGGTGGACGTCGGCTGACCGGAAGCTCCGGGAAAGCATCGGCGCGGCACTCCAGGAGACCCGGTTGCCGGACAAGCTGACCGTGGCCGAGACAATCCGCCTCTTCCGGAGCTTCTATCCGAGCGGGAGAACGGTCGACCAGGTGCTGGACCTGGTGGACCTCGACGAGAAGCGCAATGCCCGCAACTCGACGCTGTCGGGCGGACAGCGGCAGCGCCTGGCGCTGGCCTGCGCCCTGGTCGGAACGCCGGAGCTGCTCTTCCTGGACGAGCCGACGACCGGGCTCGACCCGGCAGCGCGCCAGTCGATCTGGAGGCTGGTCGAGGAGTTCAAGGCCGACGGAGGGTCGGTCCTGCTTACCACGCACTACATGGACGAGGCGGCAAGGCTTGCCGACCGCGTGGCGATCATGCACCAGGGCAGGAGCGTTGCCCAGGACACGCCGGCCAACCTGGTTGCCGGCCTGGACAGCGAAGAGGTGGTGGTACGCAAGGCCACCCTGGACGACGTCTTCGTGAAGCTCACGGGAAGAGGGCTGCGAGATGAGCACGAAGCCTAGCACCGCCATTGTCCGTCACCCGCTCGTGGAGCTCACCCGGGCGCGGCTGCTCGAGTTCCTTCGGGATCCCGGCGCCTTCTTCTGGGTCTTCGTCTTCCCCATGCTGCTCGCGGTGGCACTGGGCATCGCCTTCCGGGATGGGCCGCAGACCATGCCGGGCTGCCAGACCATCTGCCCGCCCGGCGTCTCCCCCGTCGGCTCCGACCCGAGCGTCCGCTACATCGACTTCCTCATTCCCGGGCTTATCGGCCTCAACGTGATGGGAAGCTGCATGTGGGGAATGGGATACAACCTGGTCGATTCACGGCGGCGCAAGCTGCTCAAGCGCTTTGCGGTCACCCCCATGAACCGTACCCACTACCTGCTCTCCCACATGGTGGCGCGCCTGGTGTTCCTCGTCCTCGAAGTGGCCGCACTGCTCCTCTTCGGGATGCTGGTTTTCGGCCTCGAGATCCGAGGGTCCGTGCCTGCGGTATCGGTCGTAGCGCTCCTGGGCACGGTGGCCTTCTCCGGTCCTGCGCTGCTCGTTGCATCACGGACCGAGTCGACCGAGGTCGCTTCCGGTTGGATGAACTTCGTCCAGCTCCCCATGTGGGTGCTGTCCGGCTCGTTCTTCGACTACCAGCGCTTCCCCGAGGTCGTTCACCCGCTCGTCCGCCTGCTCCCCCTGACCGCGATGAACGACTCGCTGCGCGGACTGGTGAACCACGGCGATCCGCTGTGGGCTCACGGCTCAGCGTTGCTGGTGATGGCAGCGTGGGGAATCGGAGGGTTTCTGCTCGCTCTCAGGATCTTCAAATGGCAGTGAGGCTCAGCAGTCGCACTTGGCGTCTTCCTTGGCCTCGTCGACGCAGATCGAGTCCCACTCGTTGGTGCAGCACCAGTCGTCGTAGCTGCACACCGAGCTGACGCACGCAGAGCAGCCATCCTCGAGCGGACCGCCGGTCACGCACTCGTCATGGCCGCAGCCGCCGCCGCACTGAGCCGCACACGCGTTGGTGGTCGCAGTCGCGTCCACGCAGTACTTGTCCCACTTCCCGCCCGTGGTGTTGCAGCAGAACGGATCGGCCTCACAGATGGCCTTGACGCACGGACCGCACGCGGGGTTCTGGGCCGGCAGATTGTTGTTCGTGCAGATGTCCGGAGCGCAGGACGGACCGCCGCCGCACGGCGTCGTGCAGTACTGGTCCACTTCCTTCACGCAGACGGAATCCCACGCCGTGGTGCAGCAGTAGTTGTCGTGCGCACACACTTCCTTGGCGCACGCCCCGCACTTGGGATCCAGCGGGCCACCCTCGGTGCACACGTTGTGGTCGCAGTTGCCGCTGCCCCCGCCTTCCGTCTTGCCGCACGACTGCAGCGGGTTGCCGCAGGGAGCGCACACGCCGTACCCCAGCCCCACCGGCTGGCAGTAGAAGTAGAGGTTGTGCTCCGCTGTATCGCCCCACAGCATGTTGATCAGCATGAGCCCCGCAATCTGCGCCAGCGCGTTCCCCTTGAACAGGTCCATGATCAGAGGATCGATCGGGATCGGCTTGCAATCCTTGTCGATCTCGCACGGCACGCACACGCCGCAATCCACGTTGTTCGTGATCTTGATCTCCGCACACTGGTTCATCGCGTACTTCACGGTGGCGTCGCCGATCGAGATCCCCATGACCTGGTCGGTGCCGATCAGATCGCGGATCTGCTTGCCCACGTTGTAGTCGATGGAGACGTTGGAGCAGTTGCCGTCGTTCGAGCACAGCTCGGTGTACTGGTTCCACGGAGCGGGCAGCACCGCCACGCCGGCCCCGAGGTCCGCACAACCCTGTGCCGACGGGATGCACGTGCCGTGTCCGTTGGGATCATTGATCGGCTTCTTGCACTTGAACGTGCCCTGGGCAGCCGGGTCGCCGCAGAACTTGCAATCCGCGTCCGTGGTGCAGGTACCCTGGACCGGACCCGGGATCCCGCACGGCGGGTAGCACACCCCGTTGGAGAGGCACACCAGCCCCTGCGGGCAGGGCCAGGTCTGCGAGCACTCCGAGCACTTGTGGTTGTTGCAGGCCTTGGCGGGCTTGACCTCGGGACCGCCGGTGGCACCGAAGATGCAGTGCATGCAGTCGTTGTCGATCTCGCAGCTCGCCGGGCACTTCGGCTCGCACTTGCCGTTCTTGCAGTACTGGGAATCGAGGCAGTGCGCATCGACGAGGCTCACGCACTCCACGCACTTGCCGGACGCGATGTCGCACGCCTGGTTCTTCGGGCTGCACGCTTCGCAATCCGAGTCCTTGACGCACTTGATCGTGGGCACGCCCTGGGCATCGGTCGGACAGGTCTTCTCGGTGCACTTGCCGTTGGCGGAGCACTTCAGCCCCTGGGGGCACTCCTGGTCCTGGCCGGGGTGGCACTCGACGCAGAGGTGCTGGTCGCCCCAGCACTTGGTCTGTCCGCCGGGGCAGCCTTCGCAGTGGACATCGATGATGCAGGCGTTGGGCCAGCACTCGCCGCCCTTGCTCTCGCACACGCCGTTGGCATTGCACTCCTGCGTCTGGGCGCAGGTGCCGCACGTGCCCCCCGAGTTGCATCCGTCCGGGCCGCAGTTCTTGTTGTCGCACTGCGGAGCGCACACGCACAACCCCTTCTCGTCGCACATCTGGTTGGCCAGGCACTGGCCGCACTCTCCACCGCACCCGTCGATGCCGCACTGCTTGCCCTCGCACTTCGGCACGCAGACGCACACCTTGTCCTTGCACTCGTAGCCCGGCGAGCACGTGGGATTGCACCCTTCGAGGATCTCCTCCTCGATGATGTCCGGCTCAGGGGTCTCGGTGCAGGGCAGGCAGGCCCCCCAGGCCGAGCCGTCCGCGTTGCAGGTCTGCTCGCCCGCCTTGCCGTCGGCACAGGCGCAGACCTTGGTGTCGTCCGGATTGCACAACGTCGAGCCTTCTCCGCAAGCGGCGACGAATGCCAGCACAAACAGGGACAATACGAGGTTCCTCATGCGCACCCTCCTTAGGTTCAGATCGGTTCAAAATCGGGCGTATTGTGCTCTGATTCCGGGGGAAAAGCAAGGAGTTTGTCCGTCCCATGGGCAAGGCATCACTCTTGGGTTGACTGCGGGGCGCAGCAGGAGGCTGTCAGAGCCCTGACCGTGAGGGAGGGGCCGCAACAGGCCTGCTCGTCAACTCAGCAGTGATCGGCTGCCATGCAGACCCAAGAACTCCTTGGCACTGGCGGCCTGTGGAGAGAGAATCATTCCCCCCTGTGCCATCTTGGTGACATCAGCCGGCGCAACTTGGGCCAACCCCTGCCAACTCCAGCCTACACGGCGATGTTACGCGAAATAGCCTGGAATTCGGCCCATCCGAGACTCCCAGGTGGGTTATGGCGCGTGCCCGGGTTTGCATTGCAAGGCCGCGGCTTTCGGCTTCCGCCAAGAGGCATAGCCCAGCCTGAACTCGAAGGCCGCGGCATCTGCTGATGGTGCGAGCTCGCAGGAATTGAGGGGATCGCCGGGGACGAACAACCGTGGCCCCGCGCGAAATCCCCGCTGACGACGATAACAGGATGGAGCGCGAGGGCGCACCGCTCGACGCATTCCCCGGACGGGGTCTGGCATCCGGTAGTCGAGGGACAGAATGGGGGGACAGTATGTCGCAAGTGGAGCTGGGGGCGGGAGCATCGGCGGAGTTGGTGCGCGTGGCGGAGTTCATTGTTGTGATGAGAGGCCGCCGCGTGATGCTGGACACTGCTCTTGCTGCGCTTTACGGGGTCTCCCCCAAGGCACTGAACCAGGCGGTGAAGCGCAACATGGCCCGATTTCCTGCGGATTTCATGTTCCAAGTCACACCGGAGGAACATGCGGCTCTAAGGTCACAATCTGTGACCTTAGAGCCTGGCCGAGGCCGGCACAGGAAGTACCTGCCCTTCGCCTTCACCGAGCAGGGAGTCGCCATGCTCTCCGGCGTCCTACAAAGCAGGAGGGCGATCGAGGTCAACATCCACATCATGCGGGTCTTTGTCAGGTTGCGGGAGGCGGCAGCGGTCCACTCGAAGGTGTTGACGGAGCTGAACAAGCTGCGCGACCGCGTGGACATCCACGACGAGGCCATCGGGGGGG
>VGRX01000190.1 GCA_016875215.1 Deltaproteobacteria bacterium | reverse complement strand
GCGTCCAGCACGTTCCTGCTCGTCGCGCGGGGCGGCCTGAACGAGTGCCCCAACCTGTGCCGAGGACTCCCATTGCTGGCAGTCTGGGCCACTTGGGCCGCTGACCTGAGCGTAGGACACCGCAGTCGGGCCTCTCCCCACCTCATCCCCCCTTCCCCCCCGTCTTCCTCCGTCCCTTCCCCTTCACCGCGTTGTCCCTCCGGCCGGGATCGGGAGTCCAGTCGGTGGTCTCGTGGTCGGTCACGAACCTGTCCAGGGCATCGACCGTGATCCGGATCGGGGAGCCGACCTTCACGTGAGGGAGGTCGCCGGACTTCACCGTCCCTCTATCGTGAGGAAAGCAGGAGCCCACCTGAGACCGGGTTACCCCGGGTCACGCTCTCCCGGTCCCCTTCCGCGGTCAGGAAGATCTGTGTGGCATCCGGCAGGTCAAGGCAACGCCGGAACCTGCCGCTCTCCGAGATGCTCGCTGTGCGCGCCTGAGCCAGCGCCACCCGGAGGGTCAGGTCTGCCGAGAACGGCGTCGGACGGTAGACGCCCGCCATGGCTCGAAACACGAGGAGGAAGGCCGGGTTCGAGGCACGGCGCTTCAGCATGCGCATCCATTCGAGCTCGGCATCCGCAACGCAAGCCCCCCGCAACGTCTCCACGTCGACACCGAGCCCGGCCGCTACCTGGGGATGCCTGTCGGGCAAGGGGCACCCATCGCCGGCCAGCCACTCGTCGATCCGCCGACATCCCTTGGAGACGTTGGCGAACCCGCACGCCCGGGCAAGTGCGCTTCTGCCACCTTGCAGTTCCAGGCCGGTCTGCACGAGCAGGGGAATCCTCCTGTCCGGCAGCGGTTCGGGCAGTCCGGCGAGCACTCGGAAGGCAATCTCCCTCCCGGTGAGATCCAGCCGGTCCGCCAACTCGGGAAACAACTGGTCGAGGCTCTGGAGGCGGGTGTCGTTCATCGCTTTAGCTCCTTCTTTAGCGTGGCGGCAAGCTGACGCTCAAATCACCACGGTCATGGGGGCAACATACGCGAAGGTGGGGCCGGTGTCAAACGCGGAAGGGCCGACGGGCACTCACCTGCGTTGGCTCCCCCCCCGACACTCAAGGGGAGCTTGCACGCCCTCCCATCCCAGGTCCAGTCCCAACGCCCAAGCGTCCACCCTCTCCTCGGATCCATCGGGGCAGAGGATGTCCACGCAATCGAGCTCCGCCATCGAAAACAGGTACGTCTCGCCGGACTCCGCATCCCGCACTTCCTTCCAACCCAGAGCGAACTCCTTCAACTCGTAGCAAGCGGTCCCCGACGAGTTGTAGTACATGCCCGTCAGCCACGGCGCCTCCCCGACCAGGACAACCCTTGCCCCGTTCTCCCACTCAAGAACCTTTCCCTCTTCCAAAGGTTCACACGTGCCCACCGGGTCGAAGCAGGCCACCGTCGAGTACAGGCACGAATCCACACTGGTCGTATCCGCTGTCATGCAAGCGAGCGACGGCAACTCACCTCCCGCACCCTCTCCAGAAGCGTCCTTGTGCCCCACCAACTCACCAGCAAGGTCAGACATCACTCCCCCATCTCGGCTTCCATCGGCGAGGTCCGCGCAACCAAGACAAACCGTCCCGAAAACGACGATCGACAGCCCCATGGCCACGTTCGGCTGCCCACCACCTCCCCCAATGCTCCACGTTCCCATGGCGGCACCTCTCGGCGACAAGGAGGATCGTAGCGAGGGAAAAGGGGGAGGTCAATGGCGACGGGTTTGCATACGGGGACGGCGCTCACAACTCGCCGTCTAGGTCCAGAACGGCCCGCGGGTGGTGCTCGATCCAATCCCCTATGTCTTGTTTGGTTCTGGGCCGGGAGCGGCTTGTGTCAAGCCCCCCCGGCCCCCCCCCCGGATCGTCCGCTCTCAGTGTCGTCCGTTGCAGCGTGCAGCCGTCCGAGGGGACGCGTTGATGCGCCGCTGAGGTCTCGACTGTCGCAAGCGTTTGAGGGGTCGGGGCTACTCCTGGTTCTCCGGCTCTCCGGACACGACGGACAGAAGGTAATCGGTGGTGCGGGCAGGCTCCTTGCCCCCCGTATCCGCGTCGGCGAAGTCGGCCGTGTTCCACCCCTTCTTCACGACCTTCCCTTCGAGGATGGCGAACTGGCCTTTGGCGAAGCCGGGCTTCTGGTCGGCCGGCAGCTCGGCGCAGAACACGGCCCAGCCCTCGGTGGTCAGGTGGCCGAGCAGGACGAGGTTGTCCTTCATGCCCAGCACGGTGCCTCGAAGCTTGACGGACTCGAACTCGCCATAGTGGTCAGGGTACTTGATGACGTCCGCCAGGAGCATGACGGCTTCGAGCTTGAACTTGGGGCCGAAGTGGCCTTCGGGAGCTTCGGGTTCGGCCGGCTGGGCGACCGCGTCGGCTTCGGCCGGTGACTCGGCAGCCCCGGCGTCCGCGCCGGGAGCGGCCTCGGCCGGGGCCCCTTCTGCAGGCGCGGCACCTTCGGCCGGAGCCCCTTCTGCGGGGGCGGCCCCTTCGGCCGGAGCCCCTTCTGCGGGGGCGGCCCCTTCGGCCGGAGCCCCCTCGGCGGGGGCGGCACCTTCGGCCGGGGCCCCCTCGGCGGGAACGGCCCCTTCGGCCGGAGCCCCCTCTGCGGGTGCGGCACCTTCGGCCGGGGCCCCTTCTGCCGGTGCGGCGCCTTCAGCCAGAGCCCCTGGGGCGGGGGCGGCGCCTTCGGCCGGAGCCCCCTCAGCAGGTGCGGCCTCTGCCGGAGCGGCCTCGGCCGGGGCCTTGGCCGCCGGCTCCTCCGCCTTCTCCGTCTTCTTGGGCTCTTCCTTCTTCGTCTCTTCCTTCTTCTTGCAGCCGGGGGTTGCAAGGGCAACGGCAAGCAGGATCATCGCAAGTCGCTTCAGCATGTCTTCCTCCGTGTGTGGTTCAAAACGGGTCTGTCCTACGGGTTCTTGGCCTTGGAGCAGTAGACCGCGATGTCATCGATCCACCAGTCGTCTGCTTCCGAACCCTTGTATCCAACGAAAACGCGGGCCTTCTCGTAGGTCGACACGTCGAAGACGTAGCTGCCGGAGGACCCCCAGACCGTGTCCGGGTCAGCGGCCTCCTGCACGACCATCGAATTCCCGTCATCGATGCCAACGCCATGCCAGAGAAGCCAGGCCAGGAAGGCCCCCTTCTGGGTGAACGCGACGGTGATCTCGTCGCACCAGCTCACGTCGAGCTCCGGGGTCAGCAAGTCGTAGCTGACCTGTGCGCTGCAGAGCCCCCACGACATCTTCATGCCGTGCCCGAACCCGTTGGTTCCCCCTACAACGAGCTTCCAGTTGCAGGCCTGGTCCGGTCCCCGGGTGAGGAACCCGTCGGGCCACGCCTCGCCCCCCTCGAAGTTCTGGTTGTACGGCAGCGGCAGGACCATGCAGAAGCCGGACTTGAGGCACTCGTCGTCGAAACAGTCGACGAGCAGGTCGCAGTCGTTGTCCACCGCGTCCCCGCAGTCGGTTTCGATGCACCACTTGGTTCCCGCACACTCCTTGTCGCAGCAGTCCGCAAAGCCGTCGCCATCGTCGTCGATGCCGTTGGTGCAGTTCGTCTCGCTGACGGGGAGTTTGTGGAACGACAGGAGCAGGGTGAAGTTCGCGGCATCCCCTTCGAAGGAACCGTCGAGGACGACGAAGTAGGCACCGGCCTTGAGGATCATGTTGGCTGCCTGGGCAGGGCCGCTGGTACCCTTGGCGCAACCGACCTCCTTGGCCTTGGTGCACTCCTCGGAGAAGACGTAGACCGCGGGATAGAAGATGCCTTCGAAGTCGAGGCTGACGGACACGTTCATCGGATTGGCCAGGTCGAAGCGGTACACGGCGTCGGGGGACAGCGATGTGGCAGCGCTGCAGCTTCCCCCGTACTCGTTGCCCATCCCGGTCGTGGTCCCCTTGTAGGTCAGCTCCAGGCCGTCGTCGGCCGTGCCGACAGGGACGGAGTCGTTGACTGCGATGGCTGCCATGCAGGTCTCGCCGAGGCAGACGGGTTCGGCCGCACACTCGTCGTCGAAGCAATCGACGAGCGTGTCGAAGTCATTGTCCTTCCCGTCGGTGCAGTCGTTCTCGACGAAGAGGTGCTCCTTGAAGTCGAGAGTGAGGGTGTAGTCCCCTGCGTCCCCGGGGAAGTCGCCATCGACGACGACGAACCACGTGCCCGGGTCGAGCACGACATCGAGCGTTGCGGCATCCCCCTGGGCGGTCGCACAGTCGAAATCCGCGGCCGCGCAAGCCCCCTTGAACAGATAGAGAGCCGGGAAGGAGAACGAGTCGAAGTCGTGGGTCACGGTGACGTCCATGGTATCGGTGAGCGTGAACGACCAGACCGCGTCGGGGCTATCCCCGCTTCCTTCGCTGCACGAGCCGGCAAGGGAATCGGTCAGGACCGAGCTGTCGCCGGTGTAGACAAGGCTGAGGCCGTCGTCGGCCTTGGAGATGGGGACTCCGTCGTTGACCAGGAAGGGATGGGAGCAGTCGTCCCCCTGAAGCCAGGTCGGTGCGAAGGTGAAGTCGAGGGAGTATGGAGCAGCGTCCCCCTCCCAGTTGCCGTCCACGACGACGTACCAGGTTCCGGCAGAAAGGACCGTGACCACCGATGCAGGCTCGGCCTTGGCCGCAGCGCAGGCGACCTCCTTTCCGGCGCAGCTTCCTTCGAGCACGTACAGCGCCGGCCATTTCTGCGAATCGAAAGTCAGCTCGATCGAGACCTTGGCCTCGGTTGCAAGCACCAGCTTGAAGACGGAATCCGGAGAGCTCCCGGATGCTGCGCTGCAGCTTCCGGCCAGGTCATCCACGTTGCCAACGGTGCTGCCGCTATAGGAGAGCACCTTCCCGAACAGACCCGCGTCGACGGGCTGGCCGCCGTTGACCTCGATGGCGGCCTGGCACGTGTCTCCTCCGCCGCAGATCGGGGAGGAATCGCAATCAGGGTCACTGCAGTCCGGCTTGCCGTCGAGGTCGTCATCCGCCAGGTTGCTGCAGTCGGTCTCGGCCTGGGGGGGCGGCGTCAGCTCCAGAGTGAGCTCATAGCTGCCGGTGGATTGCTGGAACCCCTTGACCTGGAAGTAATACTGTCCGACCTCGACCAGGCCGTACTCGACGGTTTCAGGTGCACCGACGGGGGCTTGGTCCGCAACGACGAGAGGGGCCCCCTTTGAATCGAACAGGGTGGCCTTGAGGTCGAGGACCAGCTCCGGGTCCACCGAGGCTTTCAGGAAACGTGGGGAAGAGATCACGAAGCCGTACCAGTCCTCGTCCCCTTCCGGGTAGAGCATCGTTCCCCAGGCGGCCTGGAAGCCGACGTCACCGATGTCACCCATGTCAAACGAGGAGTCGATGGTGTTGTTCGGCTCGTATGGATCGGAGCAGATGAGCTGGGTCTTGCAGTCGAGATCGGCGCAGTCGGGATCCCCGTCCACGTCGTCGTCGATCCCGTTGGTGCAGTCGAGCTCCATGTCGGGGGGCGGAGCGAACTCCATGGTGAAGACGTAGGGCCCGGCGTCCGGCTCGAACTTGGGGGCCAGGCCAACCGCGGCACCGTCCAGGACAACGAAGTAGGTGCCCACCGGCAGCTTCTTCTTGACCGTGATGGCGGAGGAGAAGCCGGCGACGCACGCGATCGGCGCCTTCGGGTCGCAGGCTGCGGCCAGGACGTACATCGCGGGATAGGCCGTGTTGAGGAAGTCGTAGGTGAAAACCAGCTCCAGCGGGGCCCCGAGCGTGAACTTGTAGACCACGTCCGGGCACTTGGCCGTGTCCGGGTCGCAGGATGAGGAGTAGTGGGTTCCCATCCCCACGGTCGTCCCCTCGAACTTCAGCTTCTTCCCGATGAGATCCCCCATGATGGGCTGTCCCTCGTTGACGGGGAACGCCTGCTTGCAGTTGTCGCCGGGGAAGCCGACGCAAATCGGATGCTGGGCGCAGTCGTCGTCGTCGCAATCCTTGGCGCCGTCCTGGTCGTCGTCCAGGCCGTTGGTGCACTCGGTCTCGGTCTGGGCGAGGGGCGAGAGCTGCACCGAGATGGTGAACTGGCCCGAGTCCCCGGGGTAGGAGCCGTCGACCACCAGGTAGTAGGTCCCAACGCCCAGCGGCAGCGAGAGCGTCGCAGGCTCCTCCCCCGAGGTGGTGCAGCCCAGCTCCTTGCCTTTGGAACACCCCGAGTCGAGCAGGTAGAATGCCGGATAGACGAGCCCCTCGAAGTCGTGGCTTGCATCGAGCCACATGGGATCGGAAAGGGTGAAAGAGAAGACCATGTCCGGAGATGCCTTGGTATCCGCGGCATCGCAGGAACCGGAAAGGTCCTTTTTCATGGGGGACGTGTTGCCCTTGTAGCTCACGGTCACGACCTGGCCCTTGTCGATCACCGGGCCGTTGAACAGCTCGTACGGGTCCGCACAGGTCTCCCCTGCCGCCTTGGCGCAGAGCGGCGATGCCAGGCAGTCCTTGTCGTCGCAATCGAGGAACGTGTCGCCGTCGTCGTCAATCCCGTTGTTGCACGCGGTCTCCTTGGAGGCCGGGGCAAAGGTCTCCACGTGGATGCCGTATTCCCCGGAATCGCCCGCAAAACCGCCATCCACGACGATGTTGTAGGTCCCCGGCGGAAGCACGGTGACGGCCTGCAGCGGCTCGGTGCTGGTGGCCACCTTGCAGAAGAGCTCGAAGGAGCAGTCGTTGTCCATGACGTAGATGGCCGGCCAGCCGTCACCGACGAAGTCCACGGTGATGATCAGGCCGGCCGCCTCCCCGAGGATCAATGTATGAACCGCGTCCGGGCTGCCGAGGGTGGCCTCCGCACAGCTCCCGGACAGGTCATCGGCCATGTCTGCGGTGGAGGCCGAGAAGTCGAGCACGCCGGAGAGCATGAACGGTTTGCCCTTGTTCAGCGTGTACGCGGTCTGGCAGGTCTCGCCGTCCGGCATGCAGGCAAGGTCGAAGTCGCAATCGGGGTCGTCGCAATCCACGAGCTCGTCGGTATCGTCGTCCTCGCCGTTGGTGCAATCCTCGAAGCAGATCCAGGCTCCCGGCTGGCAGATGCCGGCCAGGCAGGAGTCCCCCTCGGTGCAGGGGTCGAGGTCGTCGCACAGGGAATCGGTGTTGACGAACTGGCAGCCGTTGACCGGGCTGCACGTCTCCTCGGTGCAGGGGTTGGCGTCATCACAGGCGCCGTCGTCGGGCGTGTGGACGACCGCATCCTTGCCCTCGTCACAGGTGTCCACCGTGCACTCGACTCCATCGGACAGGTCCGGCTCCGCGCCGGGGAGGCAATCTCCGGTCGTGGCGTCGCACGACTCGAGGCCGTTGCAGAATCCGCCGTCGTCGCACGACTTGACCTCTCCCTGGCACTTGCCCAGCGCACACTGGTCGTTGATGGTGCAGGGGTCGGCGTCGTCGCACGAGGCCACGTTGTTGCCGTAGATGCACCCGGCCTCGAAGAGATCGCACGTGTCGTCGGTGCACGGATTGCCGTCGTCGCACAGGGAATCGTCCGGCGTGTGGGTGATCTCGTCGAACTCCTCGTTGCACTGGTCCACGGTGCAGGCAATGCCGTCATCCATGTCGGGAGGAGCACCGGCAAGGCACTGGCCGGTCGCGGGATCGCACTTCTCCGAGCCGTTGCAGGCCTGGCCGTCGTCGCACGCCACCGCAGCGCCACCGCAGAGCCCGTCCGCACACTTGTCCTCCGTCGTGCAGGGGTCGCCGTCATCGCAGACAGCGTCGGTGGGAGTGAACTGGCAGTAGCCGTCCACGCAGGCCCCGGCCTGGCAGGGATCGTCCGTGTCGCAGTCTGCGTCGGCGTTGCAGGCCACGGCGTCGGGAGGGACATCCTCGCCTCCGCCGTTCGAGCATCCCCCAGCGGCAAACATCAACGGCAGCAGAAACGCGGCTGCGGCCCAGTGCGTGCGTGCGATCATCAATCTCACCTCTTCCAGAGTCCCGAATTCGTATCCGGGCTTCAGTCTACACCCTGCTAAAGATTTTTGCCGCGGCCTGGGCTTTCAACTTCTTTGAGACCGTCTTGACATTTCACGGTCCAGCCCATAGCGTTGCGCAGTCTCGTTGGGGGGCAGGCATGAAGGCGCACGAATTCCAGGCGAAGAACCTGTTTCGGGACTACGGGATCCCGTGCCCGGACGGCATCGTGGTGGAGAGGGAAGAGGATCTTTCAGGCCTTTCGGAACGACTCTCCGGCGAGGTCTTCGTGGTCAAGGCGCAGATCCACGCCGGCGGTCGGGGAAAGGGGCGCACCTACCGCGAGGGAGTCGAGGTCGGGCGGGGAGTGCATGTGGTCCGCTCGCGCGGCGAGGCCGTTCGAGCGGCAACCGACATGCTGGGCTCCAAACTGGTCACGGTGCAGACCGGACCCCGGGGACGGACCGTGCGCAAGGTCCTGGTGGAGAACGGCGTGGACATCGACCGGGAGTTCTACCTGGCAGCGATCCTGGACCGGGAGACTGCGAGCGTAGCGTTGATGGCTTCGGCGGAAGGAGGCACGGAGATCGAGGAGGTGGCGCGCAAGACCCCTGAGCGCATCCACACGATCCGGGTGAATCCCCTTCTCGGCTACAAGGAGTTCCAGGGGCGCAACCTGGCGTTGAAGCTCGGCCTGTCAGGGGATTG
>VGRX01000189.1 GCA_016875215.1 Deltaproteobacteria bacterium | reverse complement strand
TTTTCGGCGGGCCGCAGGAGGGCCTTCTCTCGGTCGACGTGGATGCGCAGCTCAGGAAGCTGCCGGGCCGGCGCAACCTCTCCCGCCATCACTACCCGGTCGAGCTGGTGCGCGGTGCGTTGTTTCGAGGTGCACGCAAGGTCAGCGTGGCCGTCTCGGTCTCCACCGTGGAGGTCCGGGACGACGGTGCGGCCCCTGCTCCTTTGCTGCTCACGGCATTGGCAGCGGTCTTCGACGTCACCCTGCCGGATGGTGAGAGGACCGGTGCGCTCGAGGTGTTCGAGGAGGGGCGCGGGCTGGAGCTGCTGGCCGCGTTTTCGCCGGAGCCCTGCCGGGTCGAAATCCTCAGTGCCGCTGAAGGGGGAAGCCGGCGGATCACATTCGAGAGAGGGCGTCGCCCGGTGGACCAGTTGCTCGACGAGAGACACGAGGGAACGCGAATCCGGATCCGCCGTTCCGGCAACCCGAGACGGGAGCGGGAGGCTGTGGCAGACCACTGCCGGTTCGCTGCGGCCAGCATCGAGCTCGACGGCCGTCCCGTGGCCCCGGCGCAGCCGCCGGAGGCTCTCGCAGCGACCCGGGTCAATGCTGCCGCGGAGCACGGATTCGGCGTCCTGTGGATTCCGGCTGCGGGGGACGTCTGCCGGGTCCGGATGCTGAGGGAGGGTATTGTCTGGAAGCAGGCAGCGCTCCCTGCCCGGCTCGGCTTCCTCTTCCAAGTGGCGCTCGAAGGGACCGATCTGCCGTCCGGTGCAGCGCTCGAGAATCTGCGCCACGTGGCGGAAGAGCAGTATCGCCTCCTGGTGCGGCGCTACCGATCGCTGGACGCGGCCCAGCAGGACCGCGTGGACGAGCTGCTCTTTCTCCTGCATCGGCGCTCGGGTGAATCGGAGCTGCTCATGTCGCACGCTCCGTTCCGACTCCGGGGAAGCGAGGAGACCCTGCCTCTGGCTCAGGTCATCTCCCTGGCCCGCGAGGCGCCTCTGGTCGCGGTCCGAGCCGGGACGTTCCAGGGCCGTCCGGGTCGTGAGGGAGCGGGGGTCGTGCTGGCCCTCACCGAGCGGCAGCGGGAATTCCTGGCCACCGACCTCGGGCTCCAGGTCATGGCGCCGGCCGCTCCGGACCGGGGCCTTGCCGGGCTGTGGGCTCGACTGAGCGAACGGGTGACGCAGATCGTGTCGGGTCGGTTCTCTTCCGGACGCAGCGAGATCCCCGATGACCTCCTCAGCGAGAACGAGCGGGCATTCGTCCGGGCGGTCTGCGGGTGGCTTGCCGAGCGGGCCGGTGCGGGAGGGGGCAGCGTGGGCCGCTCCCGCAGCTCGGCCGGATGGGACTCCTCGTCTGGGGAGCGCCCGTTGCAGGCCCGGCGGGCGGTCTTCGTGGACGCTGCCGGGCACCGGCCGTGGTCGCTCGCGGACAGGGGCGGGGAGCATCGGCTCTGCCTTCATCGACGACACCGGCTGACGCAGGCCGCCGTGGCCGCGTTCGCACGCAACTCAGAGAACCTCAGGCTCTTCCTGGCCCTGCTCGGCGGGGCGGAGCGGTAGCCGCTCTCTACCAGGACGGACGGCGGCGTTCGTGGAACCAGGAACGATACTGCTTCATCAGCCGGGACTGGGCGGGGGGCAGGTGACGCCTGCACGTGGAGATCTCCCCGCTTCTGGCCGGAGCTCCCCAGCGTACCTCCGGGCAGTCGTTCGGGTTGTAGCCGATCTCGAGGGCCTCGGCGCGGGCGAAGATGTCGGCCAGGGTCAGCTCGAACCGCGAGCCATCCGAGCGCAGGTACTCGATGCGGTACTCGTCCCACCACTCGTTCCTCAGCGCGAGCAGCTCGCTGCGGACCCGGTCGGGCGTGGTCCCCGAGGGAATCGAAAAAGCCCCCGGCGTGCGGACGACGCGCTCCGGGAAGTCGAGGAGCGAGTCCATTGCGATGAGGAGCCGCATGTCACGACTGGGTGTGGAGTAGTCCTCCCACGGACCGGAGGTCTGGAACACGGCAAGGCCAGTGGGCATGGGGATGGGAGAGACCCCCCCCTGCCGGTGATGGAGCTCGCCGTTCTCCACGGCTTGTACCCGTGTGAGAAGCTGCTCGTGAAGCGCCTCGTGGAGCTGGCGGTAGGCGCTGGTCGGGTCGAGCGGGGTCGGGTTGATGATCCGGTCCATCTGATCGAAGAAGTCGGTCGTGGACATCCCCTGCTGCTCGAGCGAGAAGAAGGCGTAGTCGGGGTGGGGGGCTATCTCCTCGTTGGTCAGCGTCCGCAATTTCCCCCCGTCCTGGACAACGGGGCGGAATGCCTTGAAGCCTGGCTCGCCGACGACACCGTCGGTGACGAACAGGAAGTTGCCCCTCCAGAACCTCTTGACAGCCACGGTTCCGTCCGGCTGTGCGTCGACGGCAAGCAGGGTGCCGGGTGCGCCGGCCTGCTGCGGGACGAAGCGTACCAGCATGAGAGTATGCCCGTAGGGGTCCGCAAAGATCGTTCCGGGGCGGAGGGCATTGCGGCGCAAGGCCACGGGGTAGAAATCCGTGCGGTCATCCTTGAGGCGGGTCCTGGCGCTTGCGGAGTGGACTCCGCCTGCCACCTGCCGCAGGAACCGTGACGCGGCTTTGAGTGGGGCCCGTGAAGTGCCGGCATCCAGGTTGGAGGTGAACGTGGTGCAGGAGGGGGCGCGGCGTTTCCCGCCCCGGTCGCAACCGCTGTAGCCGAACGGGAGTCCGAGCTTCCAGGCGAAGTAGGCCCGAAGGGTGTACGGGTTGTCCGCACAGTCGGGTTCGAGGCGGAGCCCCGTGGCCGGATCGTCCTCCCCCATCCCAAGATGATTAATTAGCAGGTTTCGTGCCGGATCCCTCAAGACCTGGTGCAGGGGCCTCCAGAAAGTGCCTTCGGGGACCAGGAAGAGGTATTCCAACCATGCGGAGTAGAGGTTTTCCGTCCCTCTTTCCCACTTCCGCTGTACCGGCCAGGCCCCTTTCCGGGGCTTTGGCCGGGGGGTCCATTGGCCAGGACGAACGGCCATGCAGGCTGCGATCTCGTCCCCAACCAGCCGGACCTCGAAGTCCTTCTGCGGGGCCGACGGGACGTTGACTGCCACCCAGAACGGCGGTCCTCCCCCCTGTGCCACGATCACGGCCTCGCAGGCCCCTGAAATCGAACCGGCCGAAACCCGCACATCTGCCAGGGGCGCTTCCGAGGCGAAGAGCACCCGAACGGGATCTCCAGCGATCACTAGGTCGGGCGACACCAGGACCGCGACCGAATCCCCGGCCTCGCACTGTTCTACGCCGCTGGCGACCTGGGCGGGGAAGAGGAAAACGAGAAAGAGAGTGATGGCGCAACCCCTCATGATTACAAGAGATAACAGCAATCCCGGACGCTGGCAAATTCCCATCTCCTGCCCCGGTCGGTTTGACAGGCCGCCAGAGCGGCTCAATAATCGATTCCTGCACGGCACGAGTATCCGTCGAGCGGGGGCACGAATGAACAGGCAGGAGTTGGAGCTGACGTTGAAGAGGGCTGCCGACATGGTCGAGGAGGCGGGGCTCATGGCCAACCGTCTTCTGGACGCCAGCCCCGGGACATATGACGACGTGATGAAGCTGGTCGACCCCGTCGTGGACCGGCTCGAGGAGGCGCACCAGGTGCTTCTCGAGGCGGAGCCGGAGGACCTTCCGGAGCAGCAGCCCCCGGGGGAAGGCGCTGATGCAGAGGATGGCTCTCCCGAAGATGCCATCCCCGACGACGCGCTGGATGGCGCGATGCGGAGGCAGGAGCTGGAGCATCGCGCCCGCATCGTGGAGGCGAAGGCTTATCGGCTGGCAGCGGATCTCGTGGGACCGAGGCTCAAGGACCCGGGCGCGGCCACGGAAGAGCAGAGCTCCCTGCTCGGAGAGGCTGCGACCGCGCTGGAGGCCGCGTTCGGAAGCCGGCAGGACGTATCTACCCTGCTCGAGCTCGCCGAGGTCCGGATCCTTCAATGTGAGGTGAAGCGGGCGCGCCAGGTCCTGGACGTTGCGATGAAGCTCGATCCGGACGGCCCCGGCGGCGAGCGGGCCCGGGTGTTGCTTTCCTCGCTCGACGAGAAGGGAGCCCCCAGGGACAAGGGGCGCTGCTTCATCGCGACGGCAGCGTGCGGGAGCCCGGATGCACCTGAAGTGCGTTCCCTGCGACGATTGCGGGACGAAGTGCTCGTGCTCATGCCCGCGGGACGGCTGCTCATCCGAGTGTACCAGGCGACTTCGCCCCGAGCAGCCCGGATGATCGAGACCCGCCCCGCTGCCCGCCACGTCGTCCGGACACTGCTCGTCCGCCCGGCCGCTCGGCTGGCGGAGCGCTGGATGGAGCTCTGCGGCGCGACGCCGTAACCCGACATCCGCTCACGTCCGCCTGCGTCGAGCGGACGCTCTTCGGTCCGCCCCAAATCCACCATCAACGACGTCCGGAGGGCGATGAGCCTGCCTGTGTGGGGAATCCCTGGATCAGGTCGGCTCGTCGACGTTGCGCAGTCTGCCCCGTACGAGTAGAATGGCGGGGCTCGAACGGGCAATCTCAAGCCCGGGCGGCAGCCGCATCGTTCTCGACCGGAGGGCTGTGATGAAACGAGTTGGAATCCTGGCGTTGGGCGTGGCGTGCGTATTGGCGCTGTCGGCCGGCGGTACCGGAGCATCCGTGGTGTCGGCCGACACCGGAGAAGGTGAGACCACGGGTGCGGACATCCCGCTCGACAACGCACCTCCCGACGTGGATCCGTGCACGGGCGTCTGTGTCGGCGTGGCATGCGGAATGATCGGCGCGTGCGATTGCGGGGGCTGTGGCACAGGGGAGGAGTGCAGCGACCTGAACCTCTGCACCGCGGTGGCCCCGGAGTGCGCCGAGCAGTGCAAGGCGGCGGGGGCGGAGTGCGGTTGCCTCGACGCCGAGAGCTGCACCTGCGACTGCGGCGGGTGCGGGGCCGACGAATCGTGTGAAGCCAACCTGTGCGTCGGCGGCCCTCCGCCCGTCGAGGAGCATCCCGACGTTCCGGACGTCCAGGAGCTGGTGGAGGAGGTCGTTCCGGAGGTGGTGCCCGAGGTTGTGCCTGACGAGGTGGCGCCGCCGCCGACCTGCGAAGAGATCTGCCTCGGTGCTGCCGCAGAATGCGGAATCGTCGACGACTGCAACTGCGGTGACTGCGGGGACGGCTTCGAGTGCAAGGACGGTGCGTGCGTCGAGCTTCCGCCGGACTGCAACGCGATCTGCGGGGACAACGGCTGCGGTCCCGTCGGCGGCTGCGAGTGCGGCGACTGCACCTGGGGAGACTGTGTCGACAGCCAGTGCCTCTGCATGCCCAACTGCTCCGGCAAGCAGTGTGGAGCGGATGGCTGCGGCAGCCAGTGCGGGAGCTGTCCAGGCGGCACGCCCGTGTGTGCGTGGGATCTTAAATGCTACGCGACGTGCGACATCACCAAGGTCGGCTTCTCCGACAAGGTGCAGAAGATCGTGTCCCTGGCTACGGGCAAGGACGGAACCCCGGGCGAGGCGCTCGACATCGACGGCAATCCAAAGACCTGCTCGCCGTTCGGCAAGTGCAAGGAGGGCCTTGACAACCAGATGGCCACCATGTTCGAGGCGCTTGCCCAGTTCACCGACATCAATGTGCAGATTGCCAGCTCGGTGGACAGCGGTTCACTTCTCATGCTCTACGAGCTCGTTGCCTACAACGAACAGGGCATGACGTTCGACACGAATGTCTACTTCGGCGACCCGGCGGTCCCGAAGGCCTCCTGCAACTTCCAGTCCTCGGTGTGCAACTACCTGGTGGCGCCGGAATCGTTCGACAAGGTTGCGTGCAAACCCATGGTGTTCTTCGACAACACCAAGGTCAAGGGGGGCGTCCTGACCGCGGGCGGAAAGAAGTACAAGATCGACATCGTGCTCCCGATCGTTCCCAGCTCGCCCTTCACGCTGGAGCTGCTCAACGCACGCATGGTGGCGACGGTCGGAGCGGGCGTGGGAGGACAGCTCACGCTGACCGGTGTGCTGGGCGGTGCGATCTCCAAGAAGGCGCTGCTGGCCCAGGTGGACACCTTGCCCAACGCCGGGCTCCCCGTCAGCAAGGACACGATCAAGATGTTCATCGACGCCATGTTGAGCCCGGACATCGACTCGGACGGGGACGGCAAGAAGGATGCCGCATCCATCGGGTTCAAGTTCAGCACGATAGCCGGCAAGATCACCGGGATCGCCAAGTAGTGTCGGTCGGACCCATCTGCTCCGGTCGGCCGACCGGTTGCGAGGTCTCCTTAGCACCCGCCCGTGACCAGTATGTCGTCGAGGAAGAACCCCGACGTGCCCGCCGGAGTCGCGTTGTTGCAACTGTAGATCCACCGGATCTGGACGGTCTTTCCCGCGTACGCGCCGAGATTCACCGTGACCTTCTGCCAGGTGGCGCCGACCGGGACGGGCAGGTCGGAGTTGTCCCAGACGGTGGCGAGCGGCCCGGACTGAGGGACGATCTCGAGGCTGATGGTCTCGCCCGGCGCCGGACCGATGTCGATGATGGTCCAGAACGAGAGCGTCACCTTCCCCTTGGGCAGGGTAATCAACGGTGTGGTCGCTGTCGCGAGAGAAGTGATCGGCATGAACGGAAGGGAGTACGTGCACTGGGGGAGCAAACCCCCTCCGTCCGCCATGCCATAGTAGAGGGAGTTGGGTGCGGAGTGGGCCCCGCACAGGCCGGTCACCTGCCACTTGGGCTCCATGCCCGGGAACGGCCCCCCTCCTCCGCCGCTCCAGGAGAACGAGAAACCTCCGTTGGAGCCGTCGTCGAAGTTGCGGGACCACGTGAACGGAACGCAGCAGCCCGGCAGGTCGGACGGCGTGTAGTAGCAGGCACCCAGCATGCACTGGTCCACGGAGCAGACGTCGTTGTCGTTGCAGTCGGAGTCCTTGTTGCAGCACTTGCCGCCGCCCGGAGCCGGGCAGAGCCCGCCGCACCCGTCGCTGCCGCACGGAGGCGATCCGACGCACGACGGCTGGCAGCACTTGCCGGTCTCGGCGTTGCAGACGTGCGCGGCCGGACAGCAGGCGCCGCCACACACCACGTTCAGGCAGTGGCACTTGCCCTCCGCGGTGCACGCCTCGCCCGTGGGGCACTGCCCGCAGGCGCCTCCGCATCCGTCGCTGCCGCACTCCTTGCCCGCGCACGCAATATCCTCGCAGACGCCCTCGACGCACTTCTCGCCGCAACCGCATGGCCCCAGGCAGAATCCGCCGCACCCGTCCAGCACGCAGGCGTCCGGCACGCAGATCGGGGTGCAGATGCACTCCCCTTCCTTGCACTGGTACTGCGGTCCGATTTCCTTGCACTCCCCGCACTTCCCGCCGCAGCCGTCATCCCCGCACTCCTTGCCCTGGCAGCTCGGGGCACAACCGGCAACACACTCCCCCTCTTTGCAGAAAGGCTCGGCCTGCGGGCAGCTCCCGCACGACCCGGCACATCCGTCGGTCCCACATTCCCTGTCCGCACAGTCGGGAACGCAAGAGCATTTCCCCTTGCTGCATTGCGCCTGAGCACCAACGCACGTCCCGCAGCTCCCGCCGCAACCGTCGTCGCCGCACTCCCTGCCCGTGCAATCCGGGTCGCAGTCCAGGGCGCAGATCCCCCCTACGCAGTACGGGGCAGCAAGCGGGCACTTGCCGCAGCTCCCCTCGCAGCCGTCATCCCCGCACTCCCTACCCTCGCAATCCGGGACGCAGAGCACCTCGCACACCCCCTCCACGCAGAGCGGAGCGGCCTTCGGGCACTTGCCGCACTGTCCGCCGCAACCGTCGTCGCCGCATTCCCTCCCGCTGCAGTCGGGAACGCATGCATCGAACCCGGACGGGGGGCCCTCGAGCAGAGACGCATCGGCCGCCGCGTCCGGCCCGGTCGTGTCGTCGCTCCGCTGGTCCACATGGGGCAACCAGTTCCCCCCTCCCGAGCAGGAGACCAAGAGGAGCCCGGCCGCAACCGGAATCCCAAGTCGTCGAACGAAGCTGCTATCCATGGAGAACCTCCGGCACAGGCGGACATATACGCCAGCCCCGGAGTGTAGCCAGACTGGCGTGCGCAAGTCAAATCGGACAACCGACCCTGAGCCACCATCTCGGGCCACCTGCGGCGTTGCTCCGTCGCCGCCTCACTGCGACGTGGGCTGGGCCACGCCTCATTCGGCTGGCTCGGTCGCGCCTTCTTCTCTCTACTGCATCTGGCGCCAATCTGGTGGCCAGGGATTCCCCACACAGGCAGGCTCATCGCCCTCGGGATCCTACCACGTGATCGTGACCTGGCCGTTGCCGTCGCGGATCCCGGGGTGGGTCGGGCCGTTGGTGCACCCGCCGTAGTAGGAGCTGCCGCCGCCGCCGCCGCTGCCGTAGGAGCTGCCGCCTCCGTACCACCCTCCGCCGCCGGCCGAGATGTGGTACTGCCCGTTGCCCCCTCCCTGGCCGAAGCTGCCGGCCTGTGCCGAGGAGCCGCCGCCGCTGGAGCCGGCTGCCCCGCCAGCGCTCTGGGTCCCGCCGCCCCCCGAGATCCAGCCGCCGCAGCTCACGCAGATGCCGTCACCGCCGTTGAGTCCGCCGCCGGCACCGCCTGCTCCGTGGTCCGGGCAGCCTGTCTGGCCACCGCCGCCGCCGCCG
>VGRX01000188.1 GCA_016875215.1 Deltaproteobacteria bacterium | reverse complement strand
GTCGACCGACTTGGCCAGCTCGCGGATTCCCATGTCCGCGTTCCGCATGCGCGGAATCCCCTCGAACGTGAACGGCCGGGTCACCACGCCTACCGTGAGTGCCCCCGCCTCGCGCGCGACCTGGGCGATCACCGGTGCGGAGCCCGTTCCGGTCCCGCCGCCCATGCCCGCAGTCACGAACACCATGTCGCACCCCTTCACGAGCTCCGAGATCTGCGTCTTGTCCTCCAGTGCTGCCTCACGCCCCTTGACCGGATCGGCCCCGGCCCCCAGCCCGCGGGTGGCCTGCCGGCCGAGCTGGATCGTGACATCCGCCCGGCTGTCCACCAGTGCCTGGCGATCGGTGTTCGCAGCGACGAACATGGTCCCGGCCAACCCGGCTGCCACCATGTTGTTCACCGCGTTGCCGCCGCCTCCTCCTGCCCCCACCACCAGAATCCGCGCCTTGCCCTGCTCCTTCTGTGCCCCGTCATCCATTCGAATCGTCACCATCGCTCTTCCTCCTTGCCTTGCTGTGGACCTCGGTCCGTTTTCAGTTCCGCCTTGCGCTCCATATGTCAATGAGAGACAAACGCATCTTCCAGCCACTTCCTGAACCGCCCCCACCAGCCCTCGCCGTTCCGGTCCGAGGCTGTGTTGCGCGGGGTGCTGACCACTTCCGTCGGCCGCTCGCGTGCCACGTTGAGCACCATTCCCAGTGCCACGGCGAAGCTCGCGTCGGTCACCGCGCTGGTCACCCCCCCCACCGTGCTGTCGAGGTTCACCACGTCGCCGACCCTGGCGTTGACCCCCAGAATCTGGTGCGCGAGGGTGTCGATCCCCGGAATCAGTGCGGTACCGCCGGTCAGCACGATCCCGGCCGAGACGTACTCCTGGTGCCCGGCCTCCCGGATTCTGGTCCCGATGGACGTGAAGATCTCCTCCAGAGTAGGTTCGATCACCTCGCCCAGCAACGCCCGCTTGATCTCGAGATCCTGCTTCCGGATTCCCGCCATCGGGAGCCGGATCACCTCGTCGTCGCCAGGCGCTGACGCCATGGCAACGGCATGCTTGAGCTTGACCGCCTCGGCCTCGGCCCGCGGCGTCCGCAGGGCCACGGCCAGCTCGTCCGAGATCTGCTTGCCGCCGATGTTCACGACGCCGCTCTGGATCACGCTGCCGTTGTGCCACACGACAAAGTCCGTTGTCCCGGCTCCGATGTCGGCCAGGATGACCCCCAGCTCCTTCTCGTCCTCGTGGAGGATCACCTCGGAGGCAGCAAGCGGCGAGAACACCAGCCCCGCGACCCGGATCCCCTCGCGGTTGCAGCAGGTGATGATGTTGTCCATGGCTGCCCGGGCCGCGGTGATCATGTGCACCCGGGTCTCCAACCGCACCCCGGCGATGCCCAGCGGGCTCTGGAGCCCCGGGTTGTCATCCACCGAGAACTCGATGGGAAGCACGTGCACGTATCCGCGCCCTTCGTCCAGCTTGCACGTGCGCGCCTGCTGCAGGCAGCGCTGCACGTCATCCGGCTTGACCTCGTTGTTCTTCACGCTCACCATCCCCGCCTGGTTCTTCGAGGCGATGTGGCTTCCCGTGACCGAGCAATAGGCCTCGGCGACCTCGCGGCCGCTCATCAGCTCTGCGGCCTCCACCGCGCTGCGGATGGCACTGACCGTGCTGTCGATGTTGATGACCACGCCTCGCTTCAGTCCGGTGGACCGGGCCTTCCCCACCCCGATGATGTCGAGGCCGGCCTCGGTCCGCTCTGCGATGACGCAGCGCACCGACTCGGTTCCAATGTCGATTGCCGTAATCAGGTCGCTCTTCCTTCCTCGTGCCATGTGCTCCTCCTCCGTATCAGATCGTCATTCAGTTCCGCTTTCCGTCACGGCATCATCCCCGCCGTCCTCCCGGCCGGCGCCGCCAGGATGCGCGGCACGCTCTCCAGGTGGACCCGGGTCCCCGCCACGGTGACCTTCTCCGGGTGCTTCTCGTTGTCCAGCCGCACGACCTCCAGCGGCGACCCCCGCCCCGCCAGATCCGCCAGCACAACCTCCAGCCTCGCCAGCTTGGCAGTGTAGTCGCAAAACCCCATCTCGAAGCGCTCCCCGCCCGCACAGACCAGCGTGAAGCCGAACCGTTCGTCAAACCCCACCTCGACCACGCGCTTGTACCGGTCCAACGCCCGCTCACGGTACCGCTGCACGATGCCCAGGGCCTCGCTCACGATCTCCCGTGCTCGACGCTCGTCGTTCTCCCGGATGCGGCGCTGCGCATTTACGCCCGAGATCACCAGCAGGTCAGAAGACAGGTCGCGAGGCTCAAGCTCCTTGAACAGGTATCCCGCGTCATCCACGAGGAAGCTCCCCTCCTCCACGAGCACGGCAGCGGGGACCCGCTCCCTGACGCGGATCACCAGCCGGTCGGGCAGCTCCCGCTCCACCTCCACGCTCTCCGCCCAGGGAAGGTAGCGAAGCCGCTCGACCACCGTTTCCTCGTCGATGGATAGCACGTTGTCGCCGATCTGCACGCCCGACGCCGCAGCAACCTCTGCTGCCGACATGCGGGAATTGCCTTCCACGACGACCTCGCTCAGCGAGAAGTAGGGAGACGTCAGGAGCTCCACGTACGCCACGTACCCCAGGGCGGGAGCACCGGCCGCCAGCGTGGCCACCAGCAGGTACGGCAGGAGCCGCACCGCGGCCCCCCCCAGCTCGGGCAGGCTGGCGGCAACGGACCGCGACTTTGCCCGCCGGCGCTTTCCTCGGCCCCGCGTCTCGGGCAGGAGGTAGCACGCCGACGCCGTTGCCACATACCGCTGCGGCTTGCGCGACAGCAGGAACCTGCGCAGTGCCTTCATGCTCGCCCCCTTGCGACGTCGAGGACGCGTGTCGCCGCATCCTTTATGCACATCGATGCGCTGGCGCGCTCCATCGCCTCCAGCGCCGCCCTGTCCTTGCGCAGCCGCTCCAGCTCGTCCACCAGGCGGTCCTCGTTGAACGAAGCCTGCTCGAACACCACGGCTGCCCCTGCCCGCTCCATCTCACGTGCGTTGAAGAGCTGGTGGTTGTCCGTTGCGAACGGGAACGGCACCAGCAGGGCCGGGACCCCGACGGCGGAGAGCTCGGCCAACGTCGTGGCACCGGCCCTGCCGACTACGAGGCTTGCCTGCTCCAGCAATCCGGCCATGTCCTCGACGTACTCGACGACGTCCACCCGGGGGGCCCCTGCGTACGCGGCCTCGGCCTCGGCTCTCCTCCCTTCGCCCGACTGGTGCACCACCGTCACATCCGGGCGCCGATGCACGAAGTCGGCCAGCGCACCCGCTACCGCCGTGTTCAGGAACTGCGCCCCCTGCGACCCGCCCAGAACCAGGAGCCGGAACTCCTTCCGCCCCGAAGCCCTTCGCCCACGCACCGCCGCCACCTCCGCACGGACCGGATTGCCCGTGAGCACCACCTTCCAGGCCGGGAAGTACGCCGAGCTCATCGAGTACGACACGCAAACGTTGTCCGCCATCTTCGCCAGCACGCGGTTGGTCGTGCCCGGAATCGTGTTCTGCTCGCACAGCACCGTCCGCAACCCCAGCGCAGCCCCGGCAATCATGGCCGGTGCGGACGCGTAGCCGCCCAGGCCCAGGACCGCATCCGCCCTGAACTCCCGCAGGATGTGCGCAGCAATCGGGAGTGAAACCCCCAGCCCGGCCAGCCCTCTGGCCCCGCGTACGATCCCCATTCCCCGCACGCGCTCCAGCGGCAGCAGCCGGATGTCGAAGCCATGCGCAGGAACCAGCGTACCCTCCAATCCGCGGCGCGCCCCGACAAACAGGATGGCCTCCGCAGCCGCCCGGCTCAATGCAGCCTCGGCAACCGCCAATGCCGGATAGATGTGCCCGCCGGTTCCCCCGGCTGCAACGACGAGCCTCATGCGCTCTCCTTGACGAAGACCTGCACGCTCCCCGCCTCCACCGCGTGTGCCTTTCCCGCAGGCTCCATCCGCGGGAACGTCCGCGACGCGTTCAGCAGAACCCCCACGCATGCTGCCATCACCACCATGCTCGACCCGCCGAGGCTCACGAACGGCAGCGTCAACCCCTTGGTCGGCAGCGTTCCGGTAGCCACACCGATGTTGATTGCAGCCTGCAGCACCACCAGCAGCGTCGCACCGAACACCATGTGCCGCGCAAAACGGTTCTTCAGCTCCCCGGCCAGCTTCAGCCCCCGCCAGAGCACGTACCCGAACAAGGCCAGTACCACAAGGCAGCCAATCATCCCCAGCTCCTCGCCGATCACGCTGAAGATGAAGTCGGTCTCCGCCTCCGGAACGTAGCCCGCTATGTTCTGCTGACCTCCGCCCAGCCCCGAGCCGAACATCCCTCCCGACGCGATGCTGATCTTCGAGTTCACGAGCTGGTAGCCGTCCCCATCCGCGAACTGCTCCGGATCCAGCCATGCCCAGACCCGGCCCAGCTTCTCCGGATCGAGCGCCAGCACCGTGGCCGCCATCAGCCCGCCGGCAAGCCCCAGGACGCCGATGTGCTTCCAGGGTACGCCCGCGATGAACAGAAGGGCCATCAGCACCGCCAGCAGGATGATGCACGACCCCAGGTCCGGTTGCGCCAGGTACAGCCCCACCAGCATCATCGCGACGAGCAGGTGCGGAAGGACGCCCAGCCGGAACTCCAGGATCCGATACTCCTTGAAGGCCAGCGAATGACTCACCCACACCACGAACGCCAGCTTCACCAGCTCTCCGGGCTGCACCCAGATGCTGCCGAACTGGAACCAGCGCACCGCCCCCAGGTGCTCCTTGCCGAAGATCAGCACCAGGATCATCGCTCCGAAGCTGCCGAAAAGCGCAGGCCAGGCCAGCTTCTCGATCCACCGGAACGGCATGAACGTGGCGGCCGCCAGCGTCAGAAGCCCCAGTGCCACGAACATGAACTGCCGCTCGAGGTAGTACATCGAGTTCCCGCCCGTCTTCTTCAGCATCTCCGGCGTCACCATCAGGTACGCGGTCGCGCTGTACACCATGACCAGGCCGATCCCCATGAGCAGGATGGTCGCCAGCAGCATGCCATGCTCGAACTTCACCCGGCCTTCCACCAGCTCCCGGCTCATCGCGCTACCTCACCTTGATGGATGCCAGTGCCACCAGCCCGAGCAGGATGGAGATGATCCAGAACCGCGTGATGATCTTCGGCTCGGGATACCCCTTCAACTCGAAATGGTGATGGATTGGCGCCATGCGGAACACCCGCTTCCCGGTCAGCTTGTACGACACGGTCTGCGTAATCACGGAGACCGCCTCGAGCACGAAGACCCCCAGGATGATAACGCTCAGGAACTCGTTCTTCGTGAACACCGCCACACAGCCGAGCAGCCCACCCAGCGCCAGCGCTCCGACGTCCCCCATGAAGATCGACGCGGGGTACGCGTTGTACCAGAGGAACCCCAGCCCGGCCCCAATGACCGCAGAGCAGACCACGGTCAGCTCCTCGGCTCCCGGGATCACCGGCAGCAGCAGGTACTTCACCAGCTTCGCCTTCACCAGCGTACCGCCGCTCAGGTACGCAAACACCAGGAAGACCCCGGACGAGGAGATCGTCGGGAAGATCGCCAGCCCATCCAGCCCGTCGGTCAGGTTCACGGCATTCGATGCCCCGACGATGACCACGGACGCGAACAGCAGGTACGCCCACTGCGGGATGTCCTGGTAGTACCGATCGATCCGAAGGTACGGGAAGTACAGCCTCGATGCATACCCGACCTCCGGGGCCAGCACGTAGAAGAACAGCGCCATGGTCCCCAGCGCCAAAGCGAACTGCCACAGGAGCTTCGTCTTGCCCCGAACCCCCTTGCCACCGCCTCGGACCAGTTTCAGCCAGTCATCCATGAAGCCCAGGATCGCATAGCCGGTGGTGATGGCCATCGTCAGCAGCACGTACACGTTCCGCAGATCGGCCCAGAGCACCACCGACACCAGGATCGCCACGATCATCAGCGCGCCGCCCATGGTCGGCGTGCCCGCCTTCTTCAGGTGATCCTGGGGACCGTCCTCCCGGATGGTCTGGCCGATCTGGCGGAACCGCAGCACCCGGATGAACCATGGATAGAGGACCCACGTGATCATCAGGCTGGTCACCACCGCAGCGATGGCGCGGAACGGCACGTACCGCAGGACGTTGAGTCCGCTGACCTGCTCGCGCAGCCATTCGTAGAGGAGGTAGAACATCAGTTCCCTCCGCCCGCAAAGAGGTCGAGGACCTTCTCGACCCTGGACCCGCGAGACCCCTTCAACAGGACGATGTCACCGGGGCGGCAGCGCTCCCGCAGCAGCCGGGCCGCTTCTGCCTGGTCCCCCACCTGGACTGCCGCACATCCGGTCCCGGCCCCGCGCACGTACGCCCGCCCCCCCGCCCCCATGCCGATCAGGAGCTCGAGCCCGGACGCGGCTGCCGCTGCGCCGACTTCCTCGTGCAGCGTCTCCCAGCGGGGCCCCATCTCGAGCATGGTCCCCAGCACGGCGAACCGCCGCCCCCCCGACTGCCCGGAGAGCGCATCGAGCGCAGCCTTCATGGCTGTGGGGTTCGCGTTGTACGCGTCCACCAGGAACCGCACGCCCGCCAGCTCCCGCCACTCCATCCGCATCCCCTCGGCACGGACCGTTCCCACCGCCTCGCATGCCGCCTCGAAGTCGACACCGAGCACGCGGGCCGCCGCAATGGCCGCCGCAGCGTTCCACAGGTTGAACGCTCCGCTCATGCTCAGCTTCACCCGGCGGACTTTCCCCTCGCACTCCAGCGTCCCCTCGGCCTGAGTCCCTTCCCGCGTGCTCGCCACCCGCACCAGGTCGCTCCGCTCGCTGCCGAACGTCACCTTCCGCACCGGCCAACGCTCCGCATCGCCCGACAGGAGCGGGTCGAACGACGGATAGACCGCGGTCCCTCCCTCTTCCAGGTTGCGAGGAAGCGAGGACTTCTCTCGAAGCACGCCGTGCAGGTCCCGGAACCCTTGCAGGTGCGCAGCACCGACGCACGTCACCACGCCCACCTGTGGTCGCACCAGTCTCGTCAGTGCCTCGATCTCCCCGAATGAGTTGCTCCCCAGCTCGGCCAGCAGGTACCGGTCTTCCGGATCCAGCGAGATCACGGTCAGCGGCACCCCGAGCAGGTTGTTCCGGTTTCCCGTCGTCGCGCACCCCCTCCCGAGCGTGGCATTGAGGATGCCCGCCAGCATGTTCTTCGTCGTCGTCTTGCCCATCGAGCCGGTCACGGCCACGACCGGCGCCGTAACCCCCTTGCGCAGAGCTGCCGCCAGGTCCCACAGCGCCTTCTCGACCTCCTCGACGACCACCAGGGCGATCTTGCTCGACGGGGCGGAAAGCTCACCGGCCCGCTCCCGCCGCACCAGGGCCGCAACAGCCCCCCCGTCGGCCGCTGCCGCTACGAACGAGTGGCCGTCCGCCTTCTCGCCCCGGATCGCAGCGAATACCCCGCCTTCCTGCCCAAGCTGGCGGTGATCGGTGGCAGCGTGCGTGGCCTCCAAGCTGCCGCTTCCGATGAGCCGGCCCCCGACCAGGGCGGCGATCTCTGCCGTCGTCAACCTCACCGCGCCACCTCGAAATGCCGTTCCAGGACCTCCCGCGCCACCTCGCGGTCATCAAAGTGGTGAACCTCGGTCCCCACGATCTGGTACGTCTCGGCCCCTTTGCCCCCGATGAGCACTCCGTCCCCGGGGCGGGCCACGCCGATCGCTGCCTCGATGGCCAGCCTGCGGTCCGCAATCGCCGCCACCGAGGTGAACCGATATCCCTCGCTCATCCCCGAAAGCACCTCGTCCAGGATGGCAAGCGGCTTTTCCGTCCGAGGGTTGTCGCTGGTGCACACCGCAAGCTGGCAGAAACGCTCCGCCATCGCCCCCATCAGCGGCCGCTTCTTCCGATCCCGGTCCCCGCCGGCCCCGAACACGATGATCAGCCGGCCGGGCACCGATTCCCGCAATGCCACCAGCACCTTCTCCATCGAGTCCGGCGTGTGGCAGTAGTCCACCCACACCCCGATTCCCAGGCGGTTCTCCACCCGCTCGAGCCGCCCCGCAATGCCCCTCAGACCCGCCACCCCGGCTGCCGCCCGCTCAACGTCCAGCCCGAGCAGCCACGCGGCGGACAGCACCGACAGGATGTTCGACACGTTGTGGCGCCCGACGAGGTGCGTCGCCACAGGAAGCTGCCCCCAAGGCCCGACCGCAACGAACCGGCTCCCTTCGAGCCCGGTCTGCACGTCCACCCCCCGCACGTCGGCTTCCACCCCGGCGTCGAGCGCATACCGCAGGCAACGGTACGGAACCTGCGCAGCGATCCGCTGCCCCCACGGATCGTCCGCGTTCACCACCGCACCCGCCATTCTCCTGCTCTCGGGCAGCATCTGCGTGAACATCCGCAGCTTCTCCGCTCCGTAGTTCTCCATGGAACCGTGGTAATCCAGGTGCTCCGGACTCAGGTTCGTGAAGATGCCCACAGCGAGGTCAAGCCCCTCGCACCGGCGGAGCGCGATGCCGTGGCTCGACACCTCGATGGCGGCCGCCTTCATGCCCGCATCGGCCATCTCTCCCAGCCATCCGAACAGGTCCGGGGCCTCCGGAGTCGTATGCTTCATCACCACGCTCCGGCCGCCGAAGCTGGCTTCCAGCGTCCCCAGAAGCCCGGTCGGAACGCCGCATGCCTCCAGCGCCGCCTGGACCAGGTAGGTGATCGACGTCTTGCCGTTCGTGCCGGTCACCCCCACCACCTGCATCCGAGTCCCCGGCTCCCGGCTCACA
>VGRX01000187.1 GCA_016875215.1 Deltaproteobacteria bacterium | reverse complement strand
AAAATCCAGATTGCGATCAGGCCGGGAACGATGTACCCGATCACCACCATCTCCGCATGGTACTCCAGGTGCCCCATGACGTAGCGCACCGCAAAGCCGAGCGTGAACGCCACGAGGATCGTGACCACCGTCCTTCGCCTCCCGTAGATGATGGAGAAGCCGGAGATCACCTTGACGATCACGAAGGTGGCCAGCGCGGTTCCCAGCGTGGCCACCACCGCCAGCGGCTTGGTCAGGTAGAGCCCCAGGTAGCCGGGCACCACCAACCCTCCGGCCGCAAAGCCGAACAGCTCCGAGAACAAGAGACTCACGACGAGACCGCACGCCACGAACAGCGAAAGGAGCGATGCCATCTGTCAACCCACCGATTCCGTAATGATGCTGCGGTTTTCGAAGTAGTGCACGAGATCCAGTCCCGCCCCCGCTATGTTCGCCATCCCCACGATGACGGCCGAGCGCCCCGCGGACGAGACGATCGCCTCGAATACGCCGGCCGCGTCCGCCCCCTCCCGGTGGATGAAGCCCGAGGGATCGCACCCCTCCTGAGCTGCCTCACGGTCGAACAGGTAGGTCCCGGTGCCCATCAGGATCACGACGTCCGCCCTGGGCCATTTCGCATAGGCGTGGGCGAGCTGCCAGGTCCGGTGCTGCCGGTCCATGCGCAGATTGAAGACCGCTATTCGCTTCTCCACGTCGGGATGCGCATCGATGCACATCCGCCAGATCCGCTCCGTGGATTCCGGGTCGTTCGCCGCAAACCCGTTGACGAAGTGCAGCCGGCGGCCGAAGAAATCCACGGTGAACGTCTTCATGGCTCCTTCGTCGGGGATCGCCTTGCGCATCCCCCGCAAGGCCACCTCCCGTTCCACCCCGAGGCTCCTGCAGATCGAGAGCACGAGGGCCGCGTTCTCCTTGTGCTCCTGGTAGTGAAACCCTTCCATGTCCGCGTCCGTGAGCTGAGCGACCTCCTGGGCCGATACGGCATGGAGCTCGCTGCCCCGATCCGCACACGCGGTCCGGAAGACATCGAGGTTCCGCTCTTCGCACGTGAAGAACTTCTGCCCCCGAGGCACCATCCCGGCCAGAGCAAGCGCCACGTCGCGCTCGGTGGGCCCCATCACGTCCAGGTGATCCTCGCGGGCGTTCGTGATCACGCCGTGGGTTGCCTGCACCAGCTTCTCTTCGGACAGCCACTGGTAGCGGGGTTGCAGTGCCATGCACTCCATCACCACCGCTTTGGCCTGGTGGCTGCGGGCCACGGACATGATCCGGACCTGCTCGAGCACGTTGGAGCGGCCGCCGGGGCGATACACCGGGTACTCGCGGCCGTCAGGGAAGATCATCCTCGGGAGCGTCCCCGTGGTCTTGCCGAAGGTCCGTATTCCGGCCTCGTTGAGCGCCCAGACGAGGAGGCGGGTCACGCTCGACTTGCCCCGCGTACCGTTGATGTGCAGGCGGATCGGGATGGCCCCGAGGTTCCGCCTGTGCCGCGCATACTCGATTCCCGTCGCGACGACGAATCCGGTGATCAGGAGGAGGACGAAGATGATGGCGGTCAACTGCTCACCCCGCGTCGCAGGGGGGAACCGGCAAGGCCCGAACGGGCCACACCGATCGCAGCCCCAACCCGGGGTGCGAATATTATCCAGGACGCCGACGGAATCAAGGAGAATCAGGGAACGCCGGCCTGGCTCACGACCGTCCCGATTTCGGATCGCAGGACCTCGATGACCCGCTCGATCGGCCCGTCGACCGTGGCTCCCCCGGCATTGGCATGGCCGCCCCCGCCCAGCCTGGAGCAGATGTGCCCCACGGGCCACGCGGCCTTGGAGCGGAACGAGATCTTGAACCGCCCGCCTGCGATCTCCTTGGCGAACGTGGCCACCTGCACGCCGTCGACCGAGCAGAAGAAGGGGGCGATCTCGCCGGCATCCTCCGACGTCCCGCCGAAGGAATCCAGCTCGGCCTGCGTGATGTACGACCAGGCCCAGCGCCCGTCGAACTCGTAGCGGGCGCGGGCAAGGGCAATCTCCATCACCTTCACGTGGCCTCGGCTCACCCGTGCAAAAAGCTGCTCCTGCAACCCGCACGTGTCCGCCCCCAGGTCCACCAGGTGCCCCGCGATCTTGAACGGCTCCGAGCGATCGAACACGAACCGGAATCCGTGCGTGTCGTACTGGATCCCCGCGTACAATCCGTCTACCGCCCGCTTCGTGAGCGGAAAGCCCATCCGGGACAGCAGCAGGTACACGATCTGCGAGGCTGAGCTGTACGACCGGTCGACCAGGACCGCCGCCCCCTCGATGTTCCCGTGAAGATGGTGGTCGAGCACCGCCACCCGACCTTCCATCGGGGCGAGAAGGACCGCCGACCTTCCCAGGCGCTTGGCCTCCGCCGTGTCCAGGACGAGCAGCAGGTCCGCTCCCTCCGCCAGCGCAGGGGTCACCTGCGCACCAAAGTACGCGGGAGAGCGGAACCGGATGTAGTCGTACTGCACCGGGATGCCGTCGTTGTTCGCCACGATCACCTGCTTCCCCAGGGCCAGGAGCATCTCCTCCACGGCCATCTCGGCCCCGAGCCCGTCCGGGTCCGGGTCCAGGTGCGTCGTCAGGATCACACGCCGCGCCCCCATGAGCAGCGGGATCAGCTTGCGCCCGGCAGCATCCAGGTCGGACGAGGGCAGCCGCCCCAGCACGACGTCCGCCAGGTTCTGCAGGATGCGCGCAGTGGCCCCCCAGACAATGTTGCCATCCACGGCGTACAACGGAAACCGCTGGCGCAGAGCACCGCCCGATACATCCACGGTGTAGCTCCCGCCGGGCGCCAGGAAGCGCACCAGAGGAACTGTCAGGATCTGCTCCACTTCCTCGCGGCGCTGCAACCGCCCCAATGCCGACGGATCAGTCACCCGGACCACGAACGGGCGGACGCGATAACCCGTCACCGTCACCGTGTCATCCAACGTGCCGAGCAGCTCGCATGCCCCCCGGGGCAGCCCCATCTCCTCCTCGGCCTCACGAGCCGCCGCAGCGAACGCATCGGCATCGGATGCCTGGACGCGACCGCCGGCAAAGGAGATCTCCCCCGCATGCTGGCCGAGATCGGCCGAACGGCGCGTAAGCAGGAGGGACGGCCCCTCCGGCCCTTCCATGAGAGGGACCAGCACCGCCGCCTCCTTGCGCCCGAACAACGGCAGCTCGAGCGCCCGAAACGCGGACAGAGCGCGCCCCACGTCCTCTATCGTCACCATGCTCTCCCCTTCCTCTACGACATCATTCATTCTTCCTCAGCACCAGGGCAGCCAAGGCCGGATCCTGCTTGAAGACTCCGGACAGGTTCAGGGTCTGCATGCGCGCATCGGCCTGCCGAACTCCACGGGCCACCATGCACAGGTGCAGCGCATCGATGCTCACCAGCGCGCCTGCAGGCTCCAGAGCCGTCTCCATCGCATCCAGGATCTGCTGACCAAGCCTCTCCTGCACCTGGAGCCTGTGGGCATACGCCTCCGTAACCCGGACCAGCTTGGAGATCCCCACCAGCCGCTCGTCCGGCTGGAATGCCACGGTGGCCGTCCCGAAGAACGGGAGCAGGTGGTGCTCGCAGAGGCTGACGAACCGGATGTCCCGGCAGACCACCAGCCCGTCCGATTCCGCAGGAAAGACCGCTTCGGACAGGACCGACACCCCATCCACGCCATAGCCGGCCGTCATCTCCCGGAGCGATTCCACGACGCGCTCCGGCGTGCGCATCAGCCCTTCACGATCCGGGTTCTCTCCCAGTCGGGCCAGCAGGTTGCGGATCAGCTCTTCCATCAGCACCTCCAGAAAAGCCCTCCATCCTACTCAGGGCATTGGGATTCCGCAAGGAACATGAGCAGCGCGGTGCCCGTGGATCACCGATTTACTCTGGCAACCGGGGCGCCGCCGTTCCCGATTACCGCAGGCGGGGGGATCAGACCACGTAGCGCTGACGATCCACGATCAGCGCGGCGATGCTCTCCTTGAGACCGATGACGTCCATCGGCGCATAGTAGCGCATGCGGGCCGCCGCCGCCTCGTGCTCGGCAATCTCGGCCGGATTCCCCCCGGCGATGCCCGTCATCAGGGTGCGGTACTCGCAGTCGACCACGTTCATCCCGTCGTAACACGCCACCGAGGCCAGCGACACCGCGTTGGCCGCCTTCTCCTGCCCGTTGCGGGCCACGAGCATCTGCGCCCGCTTCACGACCGACTCCATGGCGAAGAGCTGGATGATCATGTTCGCCAGCTTCTCGAAGAAGTACTCCCCCTTGCCCATGACGAAGTCCGGCTTCTGAATCTGCACCATGTTCTTGCGCAGCGTGGTTCCGAACGCGTACAGGGTCATGAGGCGCACCGCCTCCACCATCTTCACGAGGTCGGGAAGGAACGGCGCATCGAGCCCCTCGAACAGGTCGGCCCCCGCATCCTTGACGCGGCCCGCAAGCTTCATGTACATCGGCATCACCGGTGCACGGCCCGTCATCGAGCGCTTCAAGAGCGTCGCAGGCAGCAGCAGCCGGTTGATCTCGTTGGTCCCCTCGAAGATCCGATTGATGCGCTCGTCCCGGTAGTTGCGGGCGACCTCGTACTCCTCGATGAACCCGTAGCCGCCATGCACCTGCACCGCCTCGTCGATGACGAACGCCGCCGTCTCGCTGCCCAGGACCTTGATGATCGAGCACTCGACGTTGTACTCCTCGAACACCTTGGCCACCTGCGTCGCATAGCCGGCGTCGTTCTTGTCGAGATGCTCCACCGCCTCCTCGATGAGCCCCGCAGTCCTGTACCCCATGGATTCCACGGCAAAGACCTTTGCCGCCATGTCCGCAAGCTTGCGCCGGATCATGCCGAACGACGAGATCGGCTTCTTGAACTGCTGCCGCTCGTTTTCGTTGGCATAGGCGGCGGACACGGCAATCATCCGCTTGGCCATGCCCATCACCCCCACGCCCAGCTTGAAGCGGCCGATGTCGAGAACGCCCAGGGCCGACTTGTGCCCCTCGCCGATCTCGCCCATGACGTTCTCCACCGGCACCAGCGCATCCTCCAGCCGGATCGTGGTGGTCGAAGACCCCTTGATCCCCATCTTGTGCTCCTCGGCGCCGATCGACACGCCCGGGAACGACTTCTCCACGATGAAAGCGGTGAAGTGCTGGCCGTCCACCTTGGCATATACCGTGAAGACGTCTGCAAACCCGCCGTTCGTGATGAAGATCTTCTCGCCGTTCAGGATGTAGTGCTTCCCGTCCTCCGAGAGCACCGCCCGCGTCTTCGCACCGAGCGCATCCGAGCCGTGGTTCGCCTCGGTCAAAGCATACGCAGCCAGCCACTCGCCCGTCGCCAGCTTCGGGAGGTACCTCTGCTTCTGGTACTCGTTCCCGAAGAACAGGATCGGAAGCGTCCCGATCCCCGTGTGGCACAGCATCGTGACCGTGAAGGAGCCGTACTGCGCGACCTTCTCCGACAGGCACGTCGTCGCAGTGAGGCCCATCCCGAGTCCGCCGTATTCCTCCGGCACCTCCACCATCAGGAGCCCCTGGTCGCCGGCCTTCTTCATCGCCTCGATGTTCGCCTTGATCTTCGTCTCCCCCCACTCGAACTTCTCCACGTGAGGGAGAATCTCACGCTCGACGAACTCCAACCCGGCCTGGCCGAACGCCAGCGCATCCTCCGACAGCAGCTCGGGAATGAAGATGTCCTTCTGGCACGGCTTGTCCAGGATGAACCCGGCCCCCTTCGGTCTCTCGTGCTGGTTGCTCATATACCGATGCCTCCGTCCGGTTTGTCCCCCGACGCGACACGGTTCCTTCACGGAACCCGCTCCTCGCCTCGAAGGTCGTTTGTACGTCTCTGCCCCGACCGTCGCCTCCGTGGAAACGGCCGCTGTTCCGCCCGTCACGGTGGACACAATCCACGCGGGCTCATTCCTCCAGGACGCTTTTCGACGCGGCCAGCGACCTCACGAAGTCCGCCACCGCAGCCGTCACCCGGGCAGCCTCCATGTCCAGCAGCATCTCGTGCCCCGATTCCTCGAACCACACCAGCTCCTTCCGCTTCGAGCCCAACCGCTCGTGGATGATCTCCGCTGCCCGAGGATTGATGATCTGGTCCTTCCTGGACTGTACGATCAACGCATCCGCGGACACGAACGAGAGCTGGTTCTCCAGCAAAGATGCATACCGGTACAGCTCCGAGAACGCCCGGGTCGGGAAGCGCGGGTAGTTGCGGTTCCGCTGCTTCTCCAACTCCTTGTCGTGGAAGGCCTTGGGGCTCGGCCAGGATGGAATCACCCGGGCGATGAGCGGCGTCAGCACCGCCAGCGGATCCCGGAACTTGAGAGCCGCAGCGATCGTCGCCACGCCGGCCACCTGCTTGCGCCTGCGTGCGGCCAGATCCAGCGCCACCAGCCCTCCCATGGACAGGCCCACCACCACCACACGCCGACATTCGGTCAACAGGTCGAGCAGACTGTCCTCCGCATCCTCGTACCACTGCTCGGCCGTGACCCCCTTCAGGTCGGTCCACTCACCGCCGTGCCCCCGCAGGATCGGAATCCGGTACGGCAACCCCATCTCCTCCAGCGGAAACCGCAGGTCGGACACGCAGCTCACGTGCGACGTGAACCCGTGCAGGACCAGCACGCCGATGCGGCTCTTCTCGGCCAGCGGCTCGTTCCGGTACGGCGTGGGCGGAATCCGCCCGGGCTTCTCCTTCACTGGAATCGGTACGTTCATCGGCACATACCCCATGGAATGGTCGACCAGGTGCGAGATCGCCCGCATCACCCGGTCCGTCATGCCCCGAAGCTGCTCGTACGAGATCTCCTCGTCCGCTCGCTTCCGCAGGAAAATCGGCTCCCCGAACCGCACCTCGATCGGCTCCGGTCGCACCAGAGGAAGCTGCTGCAGTCTCGGGTAGGCTTCCGGCGGAAATGCCTTGCCCGTACCCGACACCCCCACCGGTACGATCGGAACCCCGGCCTGCATGGCCAGCCGGATCATCCCGCTCTTGCCCCGCAGCAACCCGGTGTCCGGCTCCACGTCCCAGCGGGGGATGTCCTCCTCGCCAGGAATCGTCCCCTCAGGGAAGATCCCGACCGCCCCCCCTTGCTTCAGGTGGTTCACCGCATTCTCCAGTGCCCCGTCATCCCCCCCACGACGCACGTACACGCTGTCCGTGAGCTCGATGACGTGATGCAGGATCGGCCACTTCATGAACTCCGACTTGGCCATGAACGAGATCTTCCGCGGACACGCAGCCGTCACCACCTGCGAATCCAGCCAGCTCTGGTGGTTCATGGCAAACAACACCCCCCCTTCCCGGGGGACGTTCTCCGTCCCGTACACCCGCAGGTGGTGGTTCAGCTTGAACTGGGCATTCAGCAGCAGCTTCGTGGTGTCGTACAGCGACTTCTTGAGCGGGTCGTACAGGTTCGCCTTGCGCAACGCGGCTACCGAGAAGTCCAACACCTTGTCCACCGGCCTGAGCGTCTGGTTGAGCAACTCGTGCTTCTCCATTGGGGAACCCTCCTGCGGCCAGCCCATAACTCAGCGCATTATAGCTACCCCCCGCACATTGCGCAACGCGTTATTTTAATCGCGCTGCGGGCGCACCGCTCCCACGGATCGGCCAAGACAAGTCGGCCGGTGGGCTTCGCCCCGATCCGGGGCACAATGCTTCCGCGGAGCATGGCCCGGCCCGATCGCACCGCTCCCACGGATCGGCCAGGACAAGTCGGCTGGTGGGCTTCGCCCCGATCCTTTGGTGTTTTTCCCTGCTTGACACCTGAACATTTGTTCAGTATGCTGGCATCGTGGAGATGGAGAGGTGGCAACGTGGCCGCTCGCCCGAATCCTGCTGCTGCCGAGATCATTGCCAGGCTGACTGCTTCCCGGCAGGTCGTCCGGGGACATCGCCTGCGCACCCACCGGCCGGTGATTTCCACCGGCCTTGCCCCGCTTGATGCCTTCCTGCCCTTCGGCGGATATCCGGCCGACGGGATCACCGAGCTTGTGGGCGACGGGCCGCGACATCTGCTGGCCTGTCTCGCACTGGCCCATCACAGCAGGAACGGGCGGGTGGCCTTCCTCTCTCCGTCATTCATTCCGAATCCCGCAGTGCTCGAGTCGCTGGGAGGACAGCTCGAGCACTGCCACCTCCTGGTCGAGGAGGATGCCGTGCAGCTTTCCTGGTGCCTCTTCCAGGTCGTGGGGTCCGGGAATTTCGACCTGGTCGTGGTGCCCGGGTCCCGTTTTCCGTCCGGGGAGCCCGTCCTCGATGCCACGGCCTGCCGTCGCCTGTTCGGGTTGGTCCGGGAGCACTCGGTTCCGCTCCTGGTGATCTTGGATGATCATAAGTTGCTCTCTTCCCTGGCCCGCCCGTGCTCCCTGCGGGTGGACGTGCGGCGAGGTCCGTCTCCGGACGAGGCCCGTCTTTGCCTCCTGAAGGCTTCCGGCTCTTCCCCGGGTGCGGCCCTCAGTGTGCTCCTGAGGGCCGCACCCCCTTCTGAGCGCCATCTTGGTACCGCTTGCGGTGTTGCTCCGTCGCCGCCTCACTGCGACGTGGCTTGTGCCACGCCTCATTCGGCCGGCTCGGTCGCGCCTTGCAATCGGCACCAATCTGGCGCTCAGACTCATTCGGCCGGCTCGGTCGCGCCTTGCAATCGGCACCAATCTGGCGCTCAGACTGAATTGCCACCTCGTACCGCTTGCGGTGTTGCTCCGTCGCCGCCTCACTGCGACGTGGCTTGTGCCACGCCTCATTCGGCCAGCTCGGTCGCGCCTTGCAATCGGCACCAATCTGGCGCTCAGA
>VGRX01000186.1 GCA_016875215.1 Deltaproteobacteria bacterium | reverse complement strand
GTATTCCTACACCGGCGCCTGCTCGGACGACGCGGATGACGAGAAGCCGGGGCAATGCGTGGACAAGAACCCGTGGCCCGACGAGCTGTGCCTGACCGATGTCGAGTGCAAGCCCGGAGAGTCGTGCATCGGCGAGTGGTCGTGCCCGCCCGGGACGCTCTGCCTCGATCCGGAGTACCCGGGGCTGTGCCTGGAGGACCCCGTCGGCGCGCTGGAATGGTGCTACGAGATCCAGATGTGCGCCCCGGGGAAGTTCTGCGGCGGGCCGTGGGTCTGCGACGTCTTGGGCGGCGAGATGTGCGGCGGCCTCATGGCCACCCCGGGGCTTTGCCAGCCGATTGCCTTTGCGCCCGGGGACGTGGGCGAACCATGCGGCCCGGACGGCGGCGACTGCAAGCCGGGGCTTGCCTGCTGCTACCCCTGCGGAATCCCGGGGTGCATGTTCACCTGCTCGGTCCCTTGCGATCCGTCGGAGCCATGGTGCTCCGACGGCTGTGCCATGGTGCCGTAGCTCCCTCCAGGGCTGCCTGCTACGGCCAGCCCCCTGAGTCGGACCATCATCCATCCGTCCCAGGCCAGCCCCGACGGCTTTACTCTCGGCCGGTGCAACGCTATGATCGTCCGAGCATGATGGGAGGATGATCATGAGACAGCTACTGGCGACCGCACTGTTTCTGGCCTTTGCCGCGTGCGGAGGCAAAGCGACGACGGTGGACAATCTGCTCGACCTGGCCGGCGACGCGCCGGAAGCCACCGGTGAGCCCGATCGCAGCGGCGAACCGGACATCGAGCCGCCCGACATCCATGCCGGCGAGCTGCCCGACCTGGCCGGCCCCGACGCTGACCTGGCCGGCGAGCTGCCCGACCTGACCGTGGAGCCGGGAGAGCCGGGCTACCCGTGCGACGACGGGAAGGACTGCAACTCGGGATACTGCGTGTACACGCCGGACGGCAAGCAGTGTACCCTCGTATGCGAGGAGGAATGCCCCTTCGGCTGGACCTGTGCGCTCCACCAGCCGTCGCTGCCCGACCAGGTCTTTCTATGCGTCCCGGGGTCCATGGCCCAGTGTCGCCCGTGTCAGAAGGATGGAGACTGCTTCGTCAACGGCGTGGACCTGGGCGATGCCTGCGTGACCTACGGGCCGGTGGGTGCTTTCTGCGCGCCGCCATGCGGTGAAGGGCAGCCGTGCCAGGACGGGTACGATTGCCAGGCGACCGGAAACGGCGGCAGGTGCATCCGCTCGACGGGGCTGTGCCCGTGCTCGCCCTGGGCGATTGCGGAAGGGGCAACCACCGCATGCACCAACGACAACGAGGCCGGCTCCTGCGAGGGGCAGCGTGCCTGCACGGCCGAAGGGCTCTCCGCCTGCTCTGCGGCCACCCCGACAGCAGAATCGTGCAACGACGTGGACGACGATTGCGACGGAACCGTGGATGAAGAGATGAGCGGAGCGGCCTGCTCGAAGACGAACGGTCACGGCTCGTGCGTCGGGACGGAGGAATGCCTGGCCGGCAAGCTGTTCTGCAGCGCTCCCGAACCTGCGCCGGAGGCATGCGACGGCCTGGACAACAACTGCGACGGGACCGTGGACGAGGGATACCCGGATACGGACAAGGACGGCCTCAAGGACTGCATGGAGACCGACAAGGACGACGACGGCGTGCTCGATGGCGAGGACAACTGCCCCGCGGTGCAGAACCCGGCGCAGGAGGACTTCGACCTCGACGGCGACGGCGACGCGTGCGACCTGGACGACGACAACGACCTGGCAGCGGACGGCTCGGACAACTGCCCGCTGGCTCCCAATCCGGCCCAGGAGGACATGGACGACGACGGCCTCGGCGACGTGTGCGACCCGGACAAGGATGGTGACGGCATTCCGCAGGGGCTCGACAACTGCCCTGCGCTCTTCAACCCGGACCAGAAGGACATCGATCAGGATGGCACGGGCGATGCCTGCGACGGCGACGCAGACGGCGACGGCGACCCGGACGGGACCGACTGTGAGCCCGAGAACCCTGCCGTCTTCCACGGTGCGGCGGAAGCCTGCGACGGCATCGACAACAACTGCGCCGGGGGGGTGGATGACGGCTACCCGGACTTCGACCTGGACGAGACCAAGGACTGCGTGGACCTGGACGACGACAACGACGGGGACGCTGACGTTTCGGACTGCGCCCCCCTGGACCCGGACGTCTTCCATGGTGCAGAGGAGGCTTGTGACGGGCTCGACAACAACTGCGTCAAGGGTGCGGACGAGGGCTACCCGGACTTCGACCTGGACGGGGACAGGGACTGCGTCGACCCGGACGACGACAACGACGGGGACGCAGACCTGACGGACTGCGCACCGAACGACCCGGCAATCTCCCATGCGGCCCTCGAAACCTGCAACGGGTTGGACGACGACTGCAACGAGCTCGTGGACGACGGATTGGGCGACCAGGAATGCGGCCTGGGGCAGTGCCTGCACGCAGTGCCGAAATGCCTGGGCGGGACGGTCCAGTTCTGCAATCCGTTCGAGGGGGCGGTGGCGGAGAGCTGCGACGGTCTCGACAACGACTGTGACGGTGCGGCGGACGAAGAGCTCGGTACGGTCTCGTGCGGGTTCGGCAACTGCTTCCATGCGGTGCCTGCCTGCACCGAGGGCAAACCCACCCCGTGCGACCCGGAGGAAGGGGCCAAGGCGGAGACGTGCGACGGGCAGGACAACGACTGCGACGGTCTGGTCGACGAGTCGCTCGGCACAACGACCTGCGGGCTGGGCGCTTGCGAGCACACGGTGCAGAACTGCGTGGGAGGAGCGCCTCAGGCCTGCAACCCGCTGCAAGGAGCGAAAGAGGAGGTCTGCAACGGGGTGGATGACGACTGCGACGGCGGCGTGGACGAGGATTTGGGCACCACGACGTGCGGGCTGGGCGCTTGCGAGCATACCGTGGACAACTGCGCTGCGGGGAAACCGAAGGTGTGCAACCCGCTGCAAGGAGCGAAAGAGGAGGTCTGCAACGGGCTCGATGACGACTGCGACGGCAAGGTGGACGACGGCCTCGGGACGACTACGTGCGGCCTCGGGGAATGCCTGCACACGGTGCAGAACTGCGTGGGAGGAGCGCCTCAGGCCTGCAACCCGCTCGAAGGTGCGCTGCCCGATGTGTGCGGGAATGGCGTGGACGACGACTGCAATGGCAAGGTGGATGACGCCTGCCCGCTCTCCTGCCAGGCGGTGAAGGCCGCCTCGCCGCTGGCGGCGGATGGCTACTACAAGGTGGATCCGGACGGCTTCGACGGCCCGGCTCCGGTCTTCGAGGCCTGGTGCGACATGACGGTGGACGGAGGAGGATGGACGCGGTTCTTCTGGCTGGGGACCCCCTACCCCTACGGCCAGGACCCGTTCAAGAACGAGGTCTGGTCGTGCCAGAAGGACGGTTCGATGTGCCTGGCCGGGATGCCCAAGACCGCCGTGCCCAAGGACCTGCTCGTCAAGGACCTCACGGACAAGGCGCACGCCGCCTGGCACTTCAGCGCGTCGAACCCGACCTCCAATGCGGTGCTGGCCGCGATGAGGGACCGGACCAAGCAGTGCAAGTACCAGCAGGTGCCGTTCCAGCCGTACGTCTACACCGGCACGGAGAGCTTCTGCGGAACGGGGATCGAGGACGGTTGCGACTCGTTCTTCTACACCGACCAGCCGTGCGGCCCCGGCAAGCTCTCCGCCGGCTGGGGGGTGAACTGGGACGGCGACACGGGATGCTACGCCTCGGCGCTGAAGTTTGGCGATGTGTCCACCAACTGCTGCGGTTGCATCGCGGTCGGTGCGGACTGGGGTTTCCTCAACTACACCGACGTCCAGAACGAGTGGGGGGAGCTGTACTACCGGTAGGAGCCTGTTGCGAATAGCCTCCTGCTGCGGGAAAGCGGGCAACCGGACGGCCGATGCGATTCCCCGGCCGCTGGTGCGGGCAACCGGACGGCCGATGCGGAGCGACGAGCCGATGCTGCGGGCAACCCCACGGCCGATACGGTTCCCGGGCCGCCAGTGGCGGACCAGCCCCGGGTTGGCCGGCAGGCCTACCCGGGGTGGAGCCTGACGGCCGACGAGGGTGCCATCCGGGCACAGCCCCATCAACATAGCCGCACCCCGCGCCTGTGGCACATGGCAATGGCACGGCCGAGCGCATGGGTGTCGGACGAGTCGGACACGTCGGACACGGCGGACAGGGGCCGTTGAGGAAGTGCCCGCACCCACGGCACATCCGCAGCCCGCGCCTGTGGCACATGGCAATGGCACGGCCGGGCGCAGCCCATTGCGGACTCGTTTCCATGTTGAATTTGGGGGGGGCCGTGATGTAGAAGGACATTGGAAGGAGGTCGGCACTTGCGAATCGGAGCGACGCCGGTAGGCTTCAGTCCTGTGCTCGGCCCCAACCCCGCATTGGGAGAGAAGAAGGGGAGGCCAAAGGTGCCGGTTGTCCTCTGGCGTCTGGTCGCGATCGGAATGGCCCTGTTCCTGGTAGCGTGCCGGAACTCCCCCGCACCGGCACCGCCGATTCCCGAGAGACCGCTTCCGAAGCAGAAGCCTGCCGGCGAAGAGCCGCCCACCCTGGCCTGGCCGGAGCAACTTGCCGCCCACCAGGCGACTGTCGAGCTTACGTTCCGGGGAGATGGAGCTCCCCCCGGGGGGATCCTGTGGGACCGCTTCAGCGCGTACGGTGCACACGGGCCGTGGGACCCTTCCGGACTTCTCGAGTGGTCCGTGGGCCGGGACGCGGCCGGGGCAACGCTGTCGGGCAGGGCAAGAGCTCCCCGCGACGTGGAGATGCTTCTCCGACGGCTGGAGTGGCTGCAGCAAGAGGCTTCTCAACAGAAGGATGACGAGGGGGCGGGTCACGATGTGCTGGCGCCTTCGCTGGACGAGACCCGCAAAGTGCCGGGCAGATGGGCGCTGGGATCCCTGGTCGAAGAGCCTGAGGGGCTGCGGTTTCTCTTGCGGTTCACGGCGGACCGGTCGTGTTGGGCGGCGGGGCCCTCCCGTGGAGATGTTCATGTCCTGGCATTCTTGTCAGGACAGGGGGGAGTCGAACACTTCCTGTCGGAGCTTCGGTACCGCGCCAAGCTGGCGGTGTTGCGTTACTTCATGGCGTTTGTCGGGCTCAAACGGGACTACCCGGACCTGGAGGAGGGATTGAGCAGGCGACGGAGAGTAGCCGATCAATTGGACTATCTATACCAGAAATACCGGGTTGCCGAGATGTGCGTTGCACTTGCCCATCGGCTGCTGGGGTTGCAGGACTCGGGGCTGTTTTCGCCCTGGTATATGCACCGCGGGCCAGACTCGATCACCATCGTGGAGGCCCTGGCCGGCGAGGACAGGGCTCCTCCGCCTGGTCACCTGGAGCGATTGTCGTTCCGGTGGGACAGGGCCAGGCCCATCGTGGAGATCGAGGGAGCGACAAAGCTGCTGGATGCGCTCGGGGATCCATGGCGCCCCGTCCCTGACTGGATCGGACGGGTGGAGAATGGGGGAGTGGAATCGCAGTCCGCTTTCTACCCCATGCCGTTGCAGCGGAACCTGGACTGGTGGGCGGAGAGACTTCGGCAGGGGGGGGAGGACTGTCTCGGCCCCGTGTTCTCGGCTCTCCCATTCGAGAGCCGGGAGCTCTCGGATGCGACGGACCGTTGCGTTCGTTTCGAGCGCGGCTTCGGCACGGACGTCCAAGGTCACGACTTGGATTGGGAATGCGCCACTGAGTTGGGCGGCAGTTATTGGGAAATGGACTGTGGTGAAGAGGGATGGCCGGCAGTAGACGTGCTCGATGCCGTAGCGAGGGCAAAGGCACGCTTGATCCGATTCGAGCGGGCAGATGCTCCTGAGGGAAAGAAGCCAGCATCGGTCATTTGGTTCATGGAGGCCCGGGCCGGGCGCGACGGTGCGATGAAGATCCTGAGGCTCCTGGGAAGCCCCGACGCATACTGGGCAATCGAGTCGTTCGACTGGTCCGCAGACGAGCACGACCAGACAAGTGGGCTACTGCGGATTGCTTTCGCTCTACCCGAATCCGGTGAGCGCATGTTCTGCGAGGACTCTGTCTTCAGCTGGGAATACTGGCACAATGTGCACTACGACTAGTGATTTCGGTCCGGGATCGAGGCACCGCATTGGCCCCCAGCGCGGTCACCCCGACGGCCGATGCGGAGCGACGAGCCGATGCTGCGGGCAACCCCACGGCCGATGCGGTTCCCGGGCCGTGAGTGGCGGACCAGCCCCGGGTTGGCCGGCAGGCCTACCCGGGGTGGAGCAGATGTGCCGCCGGTGAAGGAGGTAGACGGGCCGCCAGTGCGGGCACCCCGACGGCCGATGCATGCAAACAGCCTCCGAGCACATGGCAATGGCACGGCCGAGCGCATGGGTGTCGGACGAGTCGGACGAGTCGGACACGTCGGACAGGGGCCGTTGAGGAAGTGCCCGCACCCATGGCACATCCGCAGCCCCATGCCCGGGTCCGAACCGCCATGCCTGCTTGTAGGGCTTGCCCTTCGAAGCTCGGCGAACGAGAGACTATCCTGTTGTGTGGTGTAGGGCTTGCCCTTCGAAGTTCGGCGAACGAGAGACTATCCTGTTGTGTGGTGTAGGGCTTGCCCTTCGAAGCTCGGCGAACGAGTGGAAGTTCGCCGAGCGAAGTAGGGTGGGCGATACTGGATTCGAACCAGTGACTTCTACCGTGTGAAGATTCGAAGGCCGATCCTGCCCGGAGCCGCATTCCAGGCCGTTCTAAGCGAGATCATTGACGATTTCCAAACCGCCCGCCAAGTCCCGAAAAGCCGGATTCGTCCTGAAAAGTCCGGCAAGACCGTACGCGTTGTGGACGCGGGGTGCGGTCGTGCACCTCAGACTTCCCGGAGACACTTGTCCGCTGCCTCCAGTGCAGTGAGAACCCGAGTTCCAAACCCACATTCTCGACGCGGCAGGAGTAGATCCTGCATACCGGTTGGCGAGGAGAACTACGGCACTTCAGCCTGCGGCCAGGCGCAACACCGGAACCCGATGTCGTCGCGAACGTAGTGTTCGACCGTCAGGATATTCGCCCAGACCCGCATGTCCTCCCTGCGAGACCTCATCCCTCCACCACGCACACTTCCGTATCCTTTGATTACCAGAAGCCACTCCTCGGGATCCGTGCCCTCGGGAAGAAAGGCCGTCGGGATGGTCAGGGGGTAGGTCCATTCCTGGACATTGCCCAACATGTCCAGAGCCCCACACTGACTCATTCCAAGAGTCAGTGTCCCGACCGGAATCGTATCCCTTCCGCAATCCAGCCCGTTGGCGTACGAGCAGACCTCGCCCACCGTGGCCCAGAAATCAAGTTTCGGCTCTTCCCCCCATGGGTAGTCCCAGGTTTGGCCCCCGCGGGCAGCCTTCTCCCATTCGGCCTCGGTGCACAGCCGCTTCCCCCTCCAAATGCAGTAGCTTCTTGCTCGAGCGAAGTCGACACAGTTCACCGGATGGTCCGCACGCCCGGGACTGAGTGTGTTGACCTTTGCCTCATCGCCGCAATCGCAGTGAGTAAGACCCTCGCAGTTGGCCACGGCCTGCTCACATGCTCCGACGCCCACGCACTCCGCATAGTCGCCCGCCGTCACCTCGGCAACGTCGATCAGGAAGGACGGAAGCCACGCCTCCCTGAGAGGGGACGGCTTGTAGTTGGCGTCGGACCAGGCGAACTCGAACGCTCCGCAATCCTTCTGACTGTCGTCGCATCCGAACCAGAAGTCCCCTTCGGGAACAAGCACCATCTCCCCCGGGACGCCGATGCACTTCCATCCCCCCCCCACGGAGCAAGTCAACCCGGGCGGACAACCAGTCAAGTAGCAAGGCTCTGCAGTTCCGTCCGCCGCGTGCAGTTCCCCGACTTCTGGAACAGAGTCCCAGGCTTCGGATTGCCCAGAATTCGAGTTCGAACAAGAGACAAACCAGAGGAGCATACTCAATCCGGCTGCCCAGTTGTCGCGAGGACCAGCGCTCACGGCTCGTCCTTCTTGCGGTGCCCCGGGCGCTTGGCCTTCGTCTCGATGCGCTTCACTTCCTTCTCGAAGTCGCTCTCGAACGTACGGTCCTGCTGGACTCGGAACCTGGCATACTGCTCCTCTGCAAGTTGCTTGGCGACCTCGGCACAGACATGGCCGGCGTTGCTGAGCACCTCGTACTCGTTGAACTGCAAGAACGCATCGAGCCTTGCGCTCCAGTCGGCCATGCGCATCGGGATCTGGCGGGCGGCCTCTTCCGAAGCGTCGGTTGAGCTTCAGCCGCTCGTCGTCCAGGACGAATCCCTTAGTGACGAACTCGCGCAGGGTCTGGGTTGCCCAGATCCGGAACTGCGTGGCCTGGGCGCTGTTCACCCGGTAGCCGACCGAGATAATGGCGTCGAGGTTGTAAAACTCGATTTCCCGGCGCACCTCGCGGGTGCCCTCGGTTTGAACTCTCCAAGTTTTTCGGAGAGTTGCCTCCGGAGCCAGTTCGCCCGTGGCATAGACCTCCCTCAGGTGGTAGCTGACGGTGCGCACATCCACGCCGAAGAGCTCGGCGATTCGCCTCTGGTCGAGCCAGAAGGTGTCGGCCTCGTAGAGCACCTCCACCCGGACGGCATCATGGGCGTCACGGTAGAGGATCAGCTCTCCCTCGTGCGGGCCCTGCTCACCGGGCGGTCTCTTCACGTCGCTACCTCGCTTGGCAGGCGCATAAGTTCCTCCTCGCAGCCCGAACAGCGAGAATACCGTCTCGACAAAACACCGTCCAGCATTATCCGGCTCGTGTGGTGTAGGGCTTGCCCTTTTC
>VGRX01000185.1 GCA_016875215.1 Deltaproteobacteria bacterium | reverse complement strand
TACCGCCGTGGGCCGCCGAGCCGGGGCGGTTGATGTCGTGCTTGATCTCGATGACCGGGGGCACGAACCGCTCGACGCGAAGCCGCGCCTTCTCCCGGGCCTGGTTGTAAAGCACGACCAGCTCGTAGTCCCCCTCGGGCATGTTGGGGGGAAGGAAAAGGCGGGTCGCTGCCACGCCGAACTCGCTGGTCTTGAGCTTCTCGCCGGTACACACCTTGCCGGCCGTGCTCTGGAGCATCACGGAGATCTCCGCGTTGGGAATGGCCTTGTAGTCGGCCATCAGCTCCCATGCGAGCATACGGACCAGGATTTCGTCCCCGGGGTTGTACACGGCCCGGTCGGTGTAGACGAAGAGCTGGTCAGAGCGGAAGCTCTCGGTTCGGGCGTTGGACGAGAAGCTCTTGCGGACCCGGTACTTGCCCCCCTTGGAGTCAAGCTGAGCGGTGAGCACGTGGGTCTGCCCCTCTCCCGGCACGAAGTCGAACACGCAGGTGCCGTTGCCGTCAGAGACCCCGACCTTCTTCTTGTTGACCTTGACCTCGGCCCCCGCAGCGGGGCTGAAATCGGGCTTGAACAGCGTGACGTGGATCTTGGTGCTGGCCTGGCCGGTGATCTGGTAGGGGTAGTTGATCACCAGGATGAGCGGCTCGACCTTGGTCTTTGCCGCGCCGGCCTCCTTGCCTTCGCGCTCCTGAGCCCCGATGCTCGCCAGCTCGGTGACGACGAGCAGGACCGCCAGCACCAGCACCAGCAGCCGAGGGGTCCGAACCCATCCGTCCCAGGACGAAAGATTCCCTTTGATTTCCATGCCTTCCTCCTCTCTCAGCGTTCCATGAGTGCCCGGCCTACCGGGTGAAATGCGGGCCATAGACACCGCGAAATCGGGCGGTTCCATACGGTGGTCGGGTGACGAAGTTCTGCCCCGCAGTCGGGCTAAAACCGGAAGAGCAGACCGCCCTGCCCATGGACCGTGCCACCCTCGATTTCGTCCTTGAAGATCTGCTTGTACTCGACCTGGAGCAGGAGGGAGAGGTTGGCAACGAGGTGGATGTAGGCCCCGCCCGCGCCGCCGATGATGAAGTGACGCTCGTTGCCCACCGTGCTGAGCCCCGGCAGGACCCCCACATACGGTGCCCACCCCCGCATCGGGATGACGAACTTGAACGCCAGCGTCAGGTCGGTAACCGCATCCTCGCCAAGGTTGTACGTGTCCGCCGTGGGGGAGAGGTAGAACGTGCTCACCAGGGGCAGGTCGACGAAGAATCCGAAGTTGTGCGAGAAGTCGAACTCATCGACCGAATTGAACTGGATCCCGGAGAACACCCCGAGCCCTGGTGACGGCTTGGCCATCGCCGGCAGGGAGAACGTTCCGACCAGAAGGAAAACCACCAGTGCCATCTTCCACGAGTTCCGCATCTTGAGCTCCTCCGCAAAGGTTGAGGGCATTGTAACCCGGTTTCCGCAGCCGGTCCAGGGGGCTCCCTTCCGGTCCGGCTCCTCGCCAGGCTCGCTACCACTCCTCGCCGGCGTGCCGTTGCAGGATCATGGCGTAGCGCCAGTGCAGGGCGGGGTCGGCAAGGACGATGCCATCGGCAACGGGGAGGGTCCGGGCCAGCGACTCCAGGTCGGCCGGGGACGGAGCCCGCACGAGCCTCAGGAGGAAGAGGTCGTCGTCACCGCAAGGGCCCGGCATCCCCACGCCCGATGCCTGCCCATCCAGCGCCCGCACGGCATCCCGGACATCCTCAGCCGCAATCCGCCACGCCACGCGGGCCTGCACCCGCACAGCGTCGAGCCAATCCCGGTTCACCGCTTCCCGTTGCGAGAACGGGAGGAGCTGGCACACGCGGCGATCCGGACTGGAGCGGCGAAAGAGCGAGGACAGGTAGCTCGAGTGCCGCGGTCCCAGCGTTGCCGCGGCAAGATCATCGAGCAGCCCCAACGGCGAGCCGGATTGCTGCTCCAGAGCCACGGTGAGCCCGACAAACGGGTTCTCCTCGAACAGGCGACAAACAGCGGCAGCAGCGACTCCCCGATGTCTTTCGGGACTCGCGGTCCGCAGCCAGAGAACGCAGGAGCGGGCCAGATCGCGGAACGACTCCTCGGCAAGACGGCGGGCGCCATCCCCGTGGTCGAGGTCGAATGCCACCTGCAGCGTGCAGTCGCTGTCGGGACACGGGGTCCGGTGCACGGGGGCGGAGTCGAAAGAGGGGGCGCACAGCATCGGAGCATCGTCAGGGGCAAGCGAGGCGCCGCTGCGGAACTCGAGCTTGTCCAGGGCGAAGTCGATGTCGCCGGGTTCCCAGCCGGCCCCGGACAGGAGATGGTACGGCGGTTCCGGCTGCCAGCGCCACCCGGCCCGCTCTGCCTCGGCCCGCATCCGAGTGCCGGGCAGGACCTGCGTCTGGAAGACCTGGAGGCGAGGCTCGAAGTCGAGCGAGTCCAGGAACTCGAGCGTGGCATCGAGACCTTTGGGCGAGTCGCCCGGGAGTCCGATCATGAGATCGACCTTGGCAGCGACGCCGGCTTGGTGCAGGGCGTTCATGCCCTTGCGGAACCGGCTCGGGGAGAAGCCGCGGCCCGCAGCCCGCAGCGCCTCCTTCGTGACGGTCTGGAGACCGACCTCGAGCCGGGTGATGCCCGCCCGGGCCAGCGCTTCGGCCCGTTTCGTGTCGATTGCCTCGGCTCGAAGCTCCGCAAAGATCGGCAGGGGGCCCTGGTTCGCACCCGCGAGCAGCTCCAGGAACGCGTCGAAGTCGGGGCGCTGCTCCAGGCTGGGATCGAGGAGATAGATCTCCTCCGCTCCGGCCTCCTGGGCCCATGCAAACAGCGCTTCGATCTGCCCGCGCGGCCTGCCGGCCCCCTTCCCCCGCCCCTGGTGGTAGGCGCAGAACGAGCAGGCGTACTTGCACCCTCGCCACAGCTCGGCCAGGACCATCCGGTCCATCTCCATCGTGGCCAGGCCGGCCATGTAGGGATCGTGAAGACGCGCCAGGTCCGCCGGCGGAGCAACGCCTGGATTCGGTGCGGGCAACCCGGGCAGCCACACTTCGGACACCGTGGCAGGATCCGCCCCGGCCAGCAGCATGGAGAAGGGGACCTCTCCCTCTCCCACGACGCCCAGGTCGAAGGCACTGGTGTGCGCTTGAATCCACGACCCGGGGGCAAACTCGGGGCCGCCGATCCAGATTCGGACGTCGTGGATGCGCTCCCGGAGGCGGCGGGCGATCCAGGCGCTGCGCTCGACGTTCCAGACGTCGAGGGTGAACCCGACCACGGACGGATTGCGCTCGGCGATGGCATCGACCAGTGCCCGGTCGCCGAAGCGACGGACCACAGGATCGGGCAGCAGCTCCGGGATCAGACCCCGCGAAGTTGCGCTCCCACCGTGGGACGCTGGCTTGCGCCTGGCCTGCCTGCCCGCTTCATGCTGAGAATACAGAAAGAGGTCGGCCGCTCCCATCTGTGCGCACCCGGTGACCGGCTGCGGCACGGCCTCTGGGACGGGAAGCTGGAGTAGAAGGACTGGTCGCTCGGTGCTCATGCGTACTCTACGGGCCCTCGCTATCTCGAATCGGGCCTTCACGATCCCGAATCCGGTTGCCCTCTTGCAGTCCGGACGAGCCGCCGCACCGCGTCGAACAGCCGGTTCCCTGCGGCCTCGAAGGTCTCGTTGTGGCCCGCGCCTTCCACGTCAAGGAACTCCTTGGGGCCGGAGGCCGCGTCGAACAGCCGGCGGCCAAGAGCGTACGGGACGACCTCGTCACTCGGGCTGTGGAAAAAAAACTTGGGACAGGCGATCTTCCCTATCTTGGAGAGCGAGTCCATCTTCGTGCCGATGATCGACTTCGGAATGAACGGGTAGTGCGCTGCCGCGACGTCCGGCAGCGTCGTGAACGACGACTCGATCACCAGGCCCGCAGCCTCCACACGGGAGGCCAGGTCGATCGCGACCGCGCCGCCCAGCGAGAACGTTTAGATGAAGATGCGCTCCGGTGGAATGCGGCGCTCCAGGGTCAGGTAGGCCCATGCGGCATCAGCGTCCTTGTAAATGCCCTCTTCGCTCGGCGAGCCCTCGCTCTTGCCGTAGCCTCGGTAGTCCACCGCGAGCACCCGTGCGGGCAGCTCGACCATCGACTCGAACCGGGGGAGCCAGCCGGCGTTGTTGCCCGCGTTTCCATGGAACCAGAGGAACACGGGCAGAGCGTCCAGCACTGCGCCCTTCATGTTTCCTTTCGGGCTCAGCAGCCACGCATGGATGCGCACGCCATCCGACGTGGTCAGCCAGACATCCTCGACCTGCGACTTCGTCCGTCCCTCTTTGACAGCGGAGTAGATGGGCCGGGTCAACAGGTTCGACGCATCGACGGGCTGGTAGATGAGCTTGGGCTCGAGCCATCGGGGCAGTGCGACGGCCGCTGCCACCACGGCCCCTCCCAACGCGCCGACCCATGCCAACACCCGCTTCTTCACGTCCCGCCTCCTCGAGCACCGAGAGCCCAAACTGCCGTCGCCGGTCCGTTGGCCTGGTGGCTGCTCTGGCAGCAAGCATGCGGCGGGAAACACCGCGGGGCAAGAGAAAATCGGGGGCATTCGTTGGAGCGGGTGTTCTGTGGGAACGGGCATCGGCCAAACGTCGAGCCACCAGCGGGTCATGTCGAACCCGGGGATGACAAGGGCCATAGCCTGGCTCAACAGCACCCCCCCCCAACCAGACCGATGCTCCGTCGCGACGCTCTGCCTTCCGCTCAGCCTCCTCCCCTACTTCCCGAACAGCACGTCCAGCGTGGTCTTCTCGGGCGTCCCGACTTCGCCGTCCTTCTTCGTCTTGGCCGCCAGCCTGAATTCGCCCGTGCTGGGGATGAAGAGCATGGTCTCTATGGTATCGGGCCGGCTCATCTTGACCATGAGCGCCAACAGCGCCTCGGGATCGGTGGTCCTGTCGTTGCCGGCAAGTGCGTCCACCGCACTCTGGTAACGCCGGCAGCTCGAGGGCTTCTCCAGCTTGCGATGATGGTTGGTCGCGACCAGCACCTCGTTCCCGAAACGCCCGTCATCCGCTGCACGCCGCACCGCATGCCTCCCGGCGGACAGCTCGAGCACGAGCGCCGGATCCCCCTGCGTGGCCGCCGGCGGCGCGATCACATGGATGATGTAACTCCCCACGCTGGTGCTTCCGGTGATGTCCGCTACAAAGGCCTCCAGCAACGTCCTTCGTGAATCCCGCCCTCCTCCTTCTCCCTTCCCCGTCCCCTTCCCCGCCCCCTTGCCCGTCGCCGTCCCCGTAGCCGTTGCCGTCGCCGTTGCCGTCGCCGTCGCCGTCCCCTTTCCCGCCTCCCCGGCCTCCCCTCCCCGCTTCACCTCCATCGCATGCCGGAATGCCAGAGCGGACGGCGTGTACGCCTCGTCCGGCGGGAACTTGCCCGACCTGCTCCCGTAGCCCAGGTTCAGGAACGCACCGAGCCGCTGCTGGTTGATGCACGACAGGCAGCCGAGGAAGCCTGCAAAACCGACCGACAGGAACGGTTGTTCTCCAACTTCCGAGGGTAGATGTACGAAAAGAACCTGGTTTTTGCTCCAGTCCAGGTTGCGGGCAAGCACCGCCTGGGCATTGAGCACGGAATCCACGGTCGCTGCCCCCCAGGCCGACACGGACGAGCAGTTGGTGCCGACGTAGTCGATGTAGGTGGAGAACCCGACGATGTCCTGCCAGGTGAAGTCGTCGGACATGTACCTCGATCGGAACTTCCCCCCCAGTGCCTCCTTGGCCCCCGCGACCACGCCCTTTGCCTCCTCCTCGATTCCGGGATCCACCTTCAGGAGATCCCTCATGCTCTTGATCGTCATGAAGAAGAGGATCGGATTGGTCTGCGGTGCAAGGTAGTTGTCCACCACGTCGATGATCGGCCTGGCGAGGGCTTTCCCGTGTGCAACTCCCCGCTCGTAGTGCGTGCCCGCAAGCACCACGACCGGAATTCCCCCGAGCGTCTCGGGGCGCGGAGGCGCAGTGGCCTCCGTCGGCCGACTCCCGGCCGGGGCAACCTGCTGGCCGACGGCAGCGGGACCGAAAACGGTCAGCAAGCCGAGAACGAGCAGCAGAGAGAGACGCATGGAGCAAAGCCGCATGGTAACCTCCGGCGCGGCGGAGCGCCTGAGGACATTGTGTACCGGGAGGCGAAGGTCGGGTCAAGCGTGCAAGGTCTGCGCACGGACTCGCACTCGATATTCGAGCTTCATCCGCGGGCGGGTCGCGGGTATGATGGCTTGGGCCATCTCCGGACGGAGGCATTCGATGCGGATTCGACCATGCACGAAGATCCTTGTGGCAGCCGCCCTGGCGGCAGCGGGCTGGTGGAGCTGCTCGGGAAACGGTGACAAGCAGGGGGACGCTGCGGCGGACGCGGTTCCGGACAAGGTCGGCCCCGACCAGAGGACGGCCGAGGTTCCAGCGGACATGGGTACCGAGATGCCGGGAGACGTTGCCGGCGAGGTCGTTCCCGCCCACGCCGGCCCGCACCTGATCCCCGGTCCGGGCGAGGAGGGCTACGACGCGGACCTCGAGAAGCTGGCGCGACTGTATGATCGCCAGTTCCACGCCCTGACTGCAGCCGGAATGGCGGTCAACGCCGACCTCTCCGTGCAGCCGGACTGGACCGAGGAGCGGGAGGCCATCGCGAAGTTCCTGGCCGAGGACGACGGCTTCGATATCGAGGCGTTCACCGGCAAACACCCATACGACCTGGTCACCACGTGGCACAAGGTCGCCGGGCTGTATGCCGGCGTAGGAATCGCTGCCGACTGCTACAGGTACGGAGTCCTCCGGGACCACGGATATCCGGTCGACGAGGTGGACATCGCCCGCCAGCACATGCTGGCAGCGCTGGATGGGCTGCACATCGCGACCGCAGTCACGGGAGGCCAGGGCGTGCTCGCCCGGGGCTACATCCGTACCGACATCCCCAGCGAGGGGCAGAACACCGTGACGCTCCCGCTCTTCGATGAGCAGGGAAACCCGCAGCCCGAGCCGAAGAACAACGGCGCATGGCGGGCCGACAACTCGGTCGGAGGCATCTATCCCAACTACATCTGGGAGGACTCGTGCAGCCGGGACATGTACATCGGCTGGTGTGCCGCATTCGGGGCCGCATGGGAGGTCATCCAGGATGACCCGACCGTCCCGCAGGAAGTCAAGGACCGACTGGTACAGGACGCACTGGAAATCGGCACCCAGCTCACCGTCGTTCGCAAGACCGGCTACGACCTGGAAATCCCGGACGCGGACGGCCGCACCACCCTGCACGGCTACATGAACGAGAACTGCCTCGACTCCTGCCAGGACCCGAAGAACTACATCCCGGGCATCAAGAACGGGTTCTTCGCCGTGATGGCGCTGGGAAGCGCGGCGACCTGGGCCTACATCACACAGGACCCGGCGCTCGAGTCGTTCCTCTACGATGCGCTGATCACGGAACGCAAGTTGCCCGAAATTGCGCACGAGAATCCCGGAGCTGTCAACTCGGGCATCGGGACCAACTTCTCGAACTTCAACATGGTCTACCAGGGGGCTGGGCTCGCGTTCCGTTACATTGACCCGCAACGGGCCCCCAAGGCGCTGCAGACCCTGCGCAAGGCACTCCAGTTCAAGCTGTATGACAACGGCGGCAAGTTCCAGCCCGCCGAGATGGGCCAGAGCCTGTTCGATTTCACCTACGCGGGCGGCATGGCCGGGTCATCCGCCTTCTCGGACATGACCTCGGCCCCTGATGCCGGGGCCATGCTACGCGGCCTCCAGACCCTGCGCGAGTTCAGGACTCCCCCCTTCTGGGAAGTCGCTGTCGAGAACTGCGATGCCGACGAGATCGCGGCGAAGCACTGCACCTGCATCGACGGAACCGAGATCGACCTGCTGGGCGAGGTGGGGTGGAAGGGGACCCTGGTCGCCAGCACGGTCATGCCCATGAAGATCCGCCCGCTGAGCAACTACTTCTGGCGTTCCTGTCCCTACCAGGTCAACGGCGGAGGGGACGGCTCGCGGCTGCTTCCCGGCGTCGACTTCCGCTACGCATATTGGCTGGGCCGCTGGTCGAAGTAATCTCGATCAGCCTCCCAAGCTCTACGGTCGGTTCACTGATCTGTGCTCACCAGTGGTTGCCCCTCCCGCGAGGTCGGGGCACGCGCAGGGACAGGTTGATTGCCGTCAGACCAGTGGTTGCCCCTCCCGCGAGGTCGGGGCTGTGGGCCGCGGCTACGGGGCCTTGAACTCCAGCGAGAACTGGAACTCGGCATCACCGCCCGACGGCTTCGGGAAGGAGAACTGGCGCAGCCGCGACTGGATGCAACTCCCGAGAGTGGTTTCTCCGGTCGTATTGGAGGTAATCGTTGGAGTGACGCCGCCACTGGAGGCAACGGCCACTTTCACCCCGACCTTCCCCGCCATGGTGGGGTTCTTGCGGCCGACCACTTCCGCACACTTCACATAGGCAGAGTTGCCGTTGTTGAGGGTCTTGGTCACGGCCCCCTTGTCCAGCTTGCCGCCCTCGAATCCGGACGGAGAGCCGACCTTGACCTTCCACGTTTTTTTATCATTAGAGGCCGCCTTCGCGTCGGCCTCCTTCGCCTCTTCGGCCTTCTTTGCCTCCTCGGCCTTCTTTGCCTCCTCGGCCTTCTTCGCCTCCTCGGCCTTCTTCGCCTCGTCCGCCTTCTTCTTCTCGTCGTCGGCCTTCTTCTCCTCGGCCTTCTTGGCGTCCTCCGCCTTCTTCTTCTCGTCGGCGGCCTTCTTGGCTTCCTCGGCCTTCTTGGCGTCCTCCGCCTTCTTCTTCTCCCCTGCGGCCTTCGCCTCCTCCGCCTT
>VGRX01000184.1 GCA_016875215.1 Deltaproteobacteria bacterium | reverse complement strand
TCTTCGAGGGTCCTACTGCCGCCCCTGCCAAGTCCCGACGACTACTCGGTTCGTCACGTGATCGACACTTGCCGGGGGCGGTACTACTCCACCGGGAACCGTTCGGGGGAGACGTAGTCGCCGAGCTGCTCGCGGGCCGAAAGGAGCCGCTGCCGCTCCTCCTCGAGGACTTCGTACAGCCGAGCCGGGGTGTCGGGGACGGACTCCCGGTATGTCTTGACGATCCGGTCGATCTTGGCCAGGTTCTCCGGGATCCGTAGCATGAACTGGGCTTCATAGTCCTGCAGCGAGTACGGTTTGCCCAGCGCGTCGGCAAAGAGCTTCTCCAAGTCCTCGTGGAGGGGGATGAAGCCGGTGGGGGTCCTGCGGGCCTTCACGTCGCCGTGGACCCTCAGCTCGATCCACTTGAGCCAGACGACCTTGTCGGTTCGCTGGTTCAGGAACTTCCCCTGGCGGTCACGGATGAAGTAGTTGACGCCGAAGATCCCCGGCGGCGTCGTGAGGTGCTCGCCAAACTCCAGGTTCATGCCGACGTAGCGTCCGATGGGAACGGAGAGGAAGTCGATGTTGGACATCGGGTTGAACTCGCGGACGCCTTCCTTGCCGAGCGTTGCCGCGGTGGTCTCCGATTCCAGGGACGCGGCCTTCGCAATGATGCCGTGCTCCCAGCCGAAGGCCTGCTGAACCGGAACCCACGTGTCGGAATCCCGGCCACCGTAGACCAGGGCCCGGACGAGGATTCCCCCCGGATTCTCGAGGGCCTCGACGTCGGTGTTCTTCAGGTCGGACAGTGCCAGGGTGAAGCGGGCATTGGGATGGGACGGGGGGACCTTCTTGCCGTCGGGGCCGAGCGACTCCGGCGTCCAGGCCCCCGAGTGGTTGTGCCCGTGAGGTGGCAAAGGCGTCCCCATGTCGATCCAATGGGGCTTGCCGTCCGAGATGAGCACGTTGGAGAAGATGAGCTGGTGTCCGGGCGTGTGCAGGACATCCCAGATGATCGGGTCGTCCACCGCGTTGATCCCCTGGATGATGCCGAACATGCCGGCCTCGACGTTGACTGCCCGCACGACTCCGTCCAGGGCCCGAAGGTAGGCGATGTCGTCACCGACCATGGTCTCCGAGGGGATCATGGCGGTGCTGGTCTTGCCGCACATGGAGGGGTAGGCTCCTGCGACCCACGTCTTGCGGCCGCCCGGGCCGTGTACGCCCATCAGCAGCATGTGCTCGGTGAGCCATCCTTCCTGCTCGGCACGGAAGATCGCGAGTCGCATGGCCAGTTTCTTGAGCCCGATGGTGTTGCCGCCATACTGGGTGTTGACCGAGTACACGGTGCGACCAAGACAGTCGATGTAGACCCGGCGATCCTTGATGTCGATGCACGTCTTGCGTTCGTCGACCGCTCCGGTGCAGTGGATGAAGCGGAAGATCCGGGCCGAAGACCCCTGACGTCGGAATTCCTCGTAGCCTTTGCGGTAGAGGAGATCCTCCGAGTGCGCGACGTACGCGGAATCGGTGATCTGGATGCACGGGATGGAGAAAGGAGAGCTCGTGGGACCCAGGCAGAAGAACCTCACGATCATCTCCCGGCCCTGCATGAGCCCGGCCATGAGGCGGGAAAGCTCCTCCCGTGCGGGTCCCTGTTCGATGGTATTGATGTCCCCTCCGAGGCGGGTCCCGGGAGGGACCATGAGACGGGTGTTCTTCTTGTCCCGCCCCTGGTCGTAGCAGCTGTCGAAGTGGGCGGTATGCCCTTCCAGCGCCAGGGCGATCTCCTCCCCCCGGTCCCGGGCGGCCCGGCGGAGGTACTCCACGTCCTGTGCGGAATCGTCGCAGACGAACACCGAATCGGGGCGGCACAGAGCGATCTGTCCGGCCACGAACTCGTGCACTTCCGGATTGTCGACGGCAGCGAGCTTGGCGTACTGCCCGGCCTCGAGGTTGTCGTGAAGGAAGACCAGAGCGTTCTCGGGCATCGGCGACCTCAGGGGAATGGGACGTCCAAGTGCCGAGGGAATCGGCGCTGCTGCCCCTTCCGCCTTCGGGCATAATGGAGGTAAAGCGGGGAGGCGTCAAGAAGAAGAAGGCCAGAAAAGGAGCGAAAGACGACTCAGGGACCGACCGTGATCTGGATGATGTAGGTGGCGCAGGTATCCGGCACGCCTTCCTTGCGGTACACCTTGAGGTAGTACTTCGCTCCGTGCGTGGCGCACGAGTGGGTCCCTGGGGTGGCCATGTCTCCCGTTCCGGGCGGGCCCATTTCGTAGGAGCAGGGGCACTCCCCGGCATCCGGGTTGTAGAAGTTGACGGACCATTTGAAATCATCGGTATCGTTGCAGAGCAGGTTGTCGACCGCGTCGCAGCCGCCTCGGTAGACCTGGAAGCGGAACTTGTCCCCACCCGACGTGAACTTGGCCCGGACCGTGTGATCGTTGCACCCGTTGTCGGGGGCGTCCTTGGTCGTGAAAGAGTACCAGTCCTCGTCCGTTCCCGGCACGATGTTCCCGGTTGCCACGGCGTTTCCGTCCGGGTCGGCGAGCGTCCCGAGGTCGACTGCGGAGGAGCATGTGTTTCCGGTCTTGAGGACATCGTTGCTGTCGTTTCCGCACTCGCACCCGGTACCGAAGATCTTGTCCATGTCGAAGAACTCGGGATTGCATGAGCCCACGATGCACTTGCCCTTGTCGCACTTGGCCGTGCCGTTGGCAACGGCCCCGCACATCGTGGCGGAGTTCCCCTCGTCGATCATGTTGTTGCAGTTGTCGTCCACGGGGTTGCATTGCTCGACCGCACCGGGGAAGACGAACGGCTTGGAGTCGTCGCAGTCCCCCTTCTCCGTGACGTTGTAGAGTCCCGCCTTCTCGCACAGGCACTTGAAGTCGTTGGCCAGCCCGAACCCGTCCTGGTCGCTGTCGAGGTACAGGGGACCGCAGCCGAGCGCACCCTCTTCGTCCACCGAGCCGCTGCAGTTGTTGTCCTTTCCGTCGCACTTCTCCGTGGCGAAGTGGTTGACCGTGGGATCCTTGTCGTCGCAGTCGGAGCCGAACGGGTCGCCATCCCCGTCGAGGTCGTTGTCGAGGCAGTCCTTGATCCCGTCACCATCGGTGTCCGGGAACCCCTCATCCGCCCCTCCGACGCAGTTGTTGTCGACGTTGTCGCAGATCTCCTTGACGCCGGGGTTGATGAACGAGCTCTGGTCGTTGCAGTCCCCGGAGAGCGTGGCGCTGTACACCCCCTCCTTGGCGCAGGTGCACTGGCTGGCCGCTGCCCCTCCGAAGCCGTCCCCGTCGCTGTCCATGTAGAAGTTGATGCAGCCGTCCGCCCCCTTCTCGTCGATCTTGTTGTTGCAGTTGTTGTCGATTCCGTCGCACACCTCATTGGCGCCCGGGTTGGCCTTGACGTTGGCGTCGTTGCAGTCGCCTCCCTGGGTGGCCGTGTAGGTTCCGTAGGAAGCGCAGAGACAGAGGGACTTGAAGCTGTTGCCGAATCCGTCCTTGTCGGAATCCTCGTAGTAGGTCTTGCAGCCCTGTACCCCGCCGTCGTCCGGGATGCCGTTGCAGTCGTCATCGAGTCCGTTGCAGACCTCGATGCCGTTCGGGTTCACGTTCTTGCTGTTGTCGTCGCAGTCGCTGCTGTTGGTGGCGGTGAACCCCTGGCCGGGAGCGCACAGGCACTGCTTGAAGTTGATGTTGCCGAACCCGTCCTTGTCCGAATCGAGGAAGTAGACCTTGCAGTCCAGGGTGTCCTCGTCGATGATCCCGTCGCAATCGTCATCGATGTTGTTGCAGATCTCCTTGGTGCCGCCGCTGACGTTCTTGTTCGTGTCGTCGCAGTCGCCTCCCTTGCTGGCGGTGTAGAGCCCCTCGGCAGAGCAGAGGCACAGGGAATCCCCGGACCACCCCCAGCCATCCGAGTCCATGTCGCGGTACCAGGTCTTGCAGCCGGTGGCCCCGGATTCGTCGATGGCGCCGTTGCAGTTGTTGTCCTTGCCGTCACAGGCCTCGGGCAAGCCAGGGTAGATGCCGTTGTCCGAGTCGTTGCAGTCGCCGGCCTTCTCGGCCTTGTAGAGTCCGGACGGCTTGCACGCGCACTTGGTCAGTCCCGGGACGCCGAAGCCGTCGCCGTCGGCATCCAGGTAGTACGTGTTGCACCCGAGGCTGCCGTCCTCGTCGGTCCCGAAGTCGCAATCATCGTCCTTGCTGTTGCAATACTCCGGGGCGCCGGGGTAGACCTTGGGGTCATCGTCGTTGCAGTCTCCGGCCTGCTTGGCCGTATACTCCCCCTTCTGTCCGCACACGCAGGCCTTGTCCGCGAACACCCCGTAGCCGTCGCCGTCATGGTCCTTGTAGCGCAGCTCGCAACCGGCGGCCCCGGCGTTGTCCACGTTGTCGTCGCAGTTGTCGTCCACGCCGTTGCAGACCTCCTCGGCCAGCGGATTGACCTTGGCGTTCGAGTCGTTGCAGTCGCCGGCAGCGACGGCGGTGAACGGCGCCTTTCCGTTCTCGCCGCAGACGCACTTCGACAGCCCGGAGTAGCCGTAGCCGTCGCCGTCCACGTCAATGTAGAACACGCCGCATCCCGGGATCTCGTCGGGGTCCACCAGGTTGTCGCAGTTGTCATCCTTGCCGTTGCAGATCTCGGCTGCCTTGGGGTGGATGGCCGGATCGAAGGGGGCGCAGTCCTTCCAGTCGTTGGTCCCGTCGTTGTCGTCGTCGTCGTCGCAGGCATCCCCCAGCCCGTCGAGGTCTGCGTCGGGCTGGAGCGGATTGGCCACGAGGGGGCAGTTGTCGTCGCACCCCTGGAGCATGTTCTTGTTGCACGGCTTGTCGCCGGCTGAACCGCTGCCGTCGCCGTCGTCGAGGATGCCGTCGCCGTCGTCATCGGTATCGCAGGCATCGCCGCTGCCGTCGCCGTCGGTATCCTTCTGGGTCGGGTTCGGGGTGAGCTGGCAGTTGTCGACCGGGTCGTTGACTCCGTCGTTGTCGTCGTCATCGTCGCAGGCATCGCCTTTTCCGTCGGCGTCGTTGTCCCCCTGGTCGGGGTTCTTGATCGTCGGGCAGTTGTCGTCGCATCCTTTCTTCTTGCCGCCCTTGCATGGAGCATCGCCGGCCACGCCGCTGCCGTCTCCGTCCTCGGGGATGGTGTCGCCGTCGTCGTCCGGGTCGACGCAGTCGGCAAGGCCGTCGAGATCGAAGTCCGGGAACCCGTCGTCATCGATGCCGTTGCAGTCGTTGTCCAGCCCGTCGCACAGCTCGGGGATGTTGGCATCTCCGACGCAGGTCTTGGTGTTTCCGAACTCGTCGCATTTCCAGGTGCCGTTGGTGCACTTGTCGGCATCGGGGCCGTCGCAGGGGAGGCCCAGCTCGGGCCAGGGATCGTCCGCGATGCCGTTGCAGTCGTCATCCAGGTCGTTGCACTTTTCGGGGTGCCCGGGGTCACCGGCGCAGACGAGCAACAAGGTCTCCGCATCGCATGTCCAGGTACCCTCCGCACACAGGTCCGGGTCATCGGGGGAGTCGCAGGGGAGACCGAGCTGAGCAAAGTCCTCGTCCACGGCCTGGTCGCAATCGTTGTCCAGGCCGTCACACTGCTCGGCCGTGGGGATCTGGGCCGGGCAGGTCCACCCGTCGGTTCCCAGGCACACCGTCTCGGCCTTGCAGGTACCGTACGCGTTGGTGACCTCACAGGGAGAGGGGGTGAGATCCTCGTCGATTGCCTTGTTGCAGTCATTGTCCTGCCCGTCGCAGACCTCGGCCGAGGGGACCTGGGCATCGCACTGGGCCCAGCCATCCGCTCCCTTGCAGACGGTGACTCCGAAGCAGGTACCGAACTCGTTCTCCTCGAAGCAGGCCTCGATCTTCCCGTTGAGAGGACCCAGGCAGACGCAGGATCCGCTGGCCGGGACGCACTGGAGCGAGGGGAGATCGTCTACCACGACCTCCTTGCACTGGTAGTGCTCGGGACACTCAACGTCGGAAGCGCAGGCCATGCCGCAGAACGTGCCTCCTTCGTTTCCGATCTCCAGGCAGTGGTCCGCGGGCGTGCCGCACTCCTCGTGCTTGGTGCAGACCTGGCAGAGGTCGGTCTCGGGCGGGGAACAGAGGAAGATGATGTCGGAGCCCATGGTCTTGGACTTGCACTTCCAGTCGAGAGGGCACTCCTCCTCGCAGTAGATGGTGCAGACCGAGCCCCACTTCTCGGTGGAGACGCAGTATCCGGACAGGCAGTCGGCACCGGAGACGCAGGGCCAGAGGAAGCCGCCCTCTTCGGGGGCGAACTCGATGTCGAAGCCCTGGATGTCGAGGTCCACGAGATACCAGAGCTCCGTCTCCTCGACGATGTCCCTGTTGAAGATGGGACCGGAGTCGCCGAGGTCCGGGAAGACGACTGGACCATCGAGCGTCCCGCTCGAGTCAGCGTCCGAAGTGACCGGTGAGGGGGAGCACGCAGAGGCAAGAGCGCACGAAACAGCCAACAGCAGGATTCGTTTCATCGTCGTTGCCTCCTGCCTTGGGGGGAAGTCAGCGGCATCGGGGGGAGCCACCCGAGGGGGCTATTCCTTGATGCCGTTGGTGAATTCGATCTGGTAGTCGTCGCAGACGATGGGGGTTCCCGGCTTGCGGTAGACCCTCACGTAGAAGTCCGCGGTCTGGCTGGTGCACTGGTGAACGTTGGCGCTGGTGTCGTCGGCGAACTCGTCGGGGGTGAGGTTGTGGTTCGCGTCGGGGGCGCACTTGCACTCACCGCCCGGGGCCCCGGGCTGTGCCGTGTCCACGTGGAAGTCGGTGAAGTACTCGAACAGCGTGGTGCCCGAGCACATGTTGTCCGCGCCGGCGCAGCCGTTCCGATAGACATCGAAGATGTAGGAATCATTGGGGTTTTTCAGGAAGCGGACCTTGACGTGGAAGGTGTCGCACCAGTCCGGGTCCGCGTTGTCGGTGGCGGTGATCTTGTACCAGTCCGAGTCGTCCGCCGGGACGATGCGACCTGTGGCGCTGCCGGAGCTGCCGCCGTCCGACATGGTCCCGACAAAGGTGGCGCCGGAGCAGATCTGGTTGGGGACCTCGGTCTGCTCGAGCTGGCACTCGCACCCGTCCGCGAACGCTGCGTTGAGGTCGAAGAAGCCGGCCTCGCACGAGTCGATGACACAGCCACCCTTGCAGGCCACGGCGCCGTGGGCAATGATGCCGCAGCTCTTGACGGCCTCGTCTTCATCCACTTCGCTGTCGCAGTCGTTGTCCAGGCCGTCGCAGAGCTCGACGACCGTGGGATGGACTTCGTACTTGGTATCGTCGCAGTCACCGCCCTTGGTGGCCGTGTAGTCGCCGATCTTGCCGCAGAGGCACTTGAGCTGGTCGCTCAGGCCGTAGCCGTCCTTGTCCTGGTCGAGGTAGTAGGGGATACAGCCGGTGGCATTCTCCTCGTCGATGACGCCGTCACAGTCGTTGTCTTCGCCGTCGCAGAGCTCGTCGGCCTCGGGGAAGGTGAGGGGGTTGCCGTCGTTGCAGTCGCCGGCCTGCTTCTTGTAGTTGGCGGATTCCTTGCACTTGCAGTCGGACTTGGCAGCGTCGCCGAAGCCGTCCGAATCACCGTCGTAGTACATGGTTTCGCAGCCGTCGGCAAAGGACTCGTCGGTCTGGCCGTCGCAGTCGTCGTCGAAGAAGTTGCAGGCTTCCTTGACCGAGGGGTTGACTCCGATGGAGGAATCGTCGCAGTCCCCGCCCTGGGAGACGTGGTTGGGGCTCGGGGCCTTGCATTCGCAGGTCCCGACGCCGATGCCGAAGCCGTCGCCGTCCTGGTCGAAGTACCAGGTGATGCACTTGAGCGAGTTGGCCGGGTCGACGGTCCCGTCGCAGTTGTCGTCGACGCCGTTGCATTCCTCGGGCTTGGGGGTGAGCGCCGTGCAATCGGACAGGCCGCCGGCGGTGCACTTGCGTTCGCCGAAGCACTCTCCGTAACCGTTGGATTTGCGGCACTCGGTTGCGGCTCCGTCGGTGATGGCCTTGTCGTTGCACTCGCACTCGCCGCCGCTGCCGGCCGGGACGCACTGGCTCGCGGTCCCTCCGGAGAGGGTCTGCACCTCTGCGCAGACGTATCCGTCGGGGCAGACGCCCTTGATGCTGCAATCGATGCCGCAGAAGCTTCCGGCATCTCCGTGCGACACGCACAGGTCACCCTTTGTGTAGGGGTAGTGGCACTCCTCGTCCTGGTTGCAGGGACGGCAGAGGAAGATGTCCTTGGGCAGGCAGATGAAGACGAGGTCGGGAAGCGCCATCATGTCCTGCGTGCAGGACCAGCCTCCGGGGCAGTCCTCGATGCACTGCATGGTGCACACCTTGCCGGTGAACCCTTCCACGCAGTAACCGCTGATGCAATCCTTGTTCTGCTCGCAGGGGCAGAGAAATTCGCCGGGGCCGGCGCAGGTCAGGGGGATTTCCTCGTCGAGGCCGTCGAGCTCCTGGTCGGCTCCGGGGTCCGGCTTGTTCAGGTCGACGTCCAGGATCTCCTCGGGTCCGACGGTCGCTTCGCCGGCGAGATCGATCTCCGTTCCCGGAAGGTCGCCGGCCTGGCCGTCGCCGACTTCCATTTCGCTGGTCGTCGGACCCGACGAACAAGCTGCCGCCAGGGCGAGCAAGAAGGACGCTGCCAACGGAAAGACCGGTGCAGAGATACGACGAAGCATGGTTTCCTCCTGGGACACGGTGCTCGTATACCAACCGGACGCAGTATATCGAGCGGACGCCATGCGGTCAACGAATTCCCGCGTGTGCGAAACGGGGGAAACGGGCGTCTACGCGTACTGCCCCGTTTGCACGCGCGCAATGCCCCTTGCAATGCCCCCCCCGGGATGGTAGGGTTCGCCGGGAATCCCGGGGGGGGCGTACCTGCTCCGAGTCTCCGGGCGTGACTCCGGGTGGTTCTGGCGATGCTTTGCGGCCGTGAAAGGGTGACGCTGTTCCTGGGCAACTTCGGGAGCGGGAAGACCGAGGTCG
>VGRX01000183.1 GCA_016875215.1 Deltaproteobacteria bacterium | reverse complement strand
CCGGCGCAGCCATGAAGGATCGATTCGTCGAAGGAATGGACGTTTTCTCCCAGGTCAGTATCCTGGGGCATCGCATGCTGAAGAACACGCTGCGATGGGCAGTGATGCCGTACATGAACGCTCTGGCACACCTGGAGTTGTCGGAGTCGACGTGCAGCGGGCCCACGGGGGCGGACTCGTCAGGGAGGTAGGAATGGAAGAGGGAACGATTCGGGACTTCTGGGCAGCCCATCCGTGCGGCGAGGTTCTCGTCGGTGGAATCCAGGGCGACTACGAGAGGTTCTTCAAGGAGTATGACGAGTACCGGTACAAGCATCTCGATCATATCCCGGGGTGCCTGGATCGGATCGGTTTTGGCGGGAAGAAGGTCCTCGAGATCGGGCTGGGGCTCGGTGCGGACAGCGAGCAGATCATCCGCCGGGGCGGTCGGTACAGCCCCCTCGACCTCACCAAGGAATCGATCGAGCGCGTGGCTACCCGTTTCCGGCTCCGGAACCTGGCGTACGATGAGCTCAAGGTCGGAAGCGCTCTTGAGATCCCGTTCGAGGACAACTCCTTTGACATCGTGTTCTCGCATGGAGTGTTGCACCACATCCCGGATATCGCCACGGCACAGCGGGAGATTGCGCGGGTGCTCAAGCCCGGCGGGATGCTCGTTGCCATGCTGTACGCGAAGTACTCGATGAACTACCTCGTGTCGATCAGCGTGGCGCGCCGTGCGGCGCTTGCTGCCCTGGTCGCATTGCGGGTCAAGCCCGGCGGCAAGGTGGGCAAGCACGTGGAGAATGCCCGGCGGCTCGGGTTGTTCGAGTACCTGAAGGATGAGAACTTCCTGGGACCGAACACGGACGGTCCGGAAAACCCCTACTCCAAGGTCTATGACGTGGCAGAGGTGAGGAAGGTCTTCGCTGACTTCGAGGTCGTGAAGACCTACAAGAACTGCATGCATGCTCCACCGTTCCCGGTCAAGTGGCTTCCGCTGGGCGGCCTGCTCGGCTGGTGTCTGTGGGCTCACATGGTACCCAGGGGGAAGTAGATGGGCTTGCTCCGGAAGCTGGCATTTGCCGGTTACTACGGCCTGGTTTCGCACCTGCCGCACTCGAGGTATCTGCGGGTCTTCCCCCGCATCCGATGCTGGTACGTCGAGCGGGTCCTGGGCTTGCTGGAGGCGGATACGAGGAACTTCGTAGAGCCTGGCGTCTACCTGTCCGACGGCGCATCCGTGCGGATCGGGAAGTGTGTGCAGATCAACGAGAACGTCTTCATCCAGGGGGCGAGCATCGGGGACTTCGTGATGCTGGCTCCGGGGGTGGCGATACACAGTCGAAGCCATCGTCATGATCGAAAGGACGTTCCGATGGTGCTGCAGGGAGAGGAAGAGCCCCGTCCGCCGGTCATCGAGGATGACGTCTGGATCGGACGCAACGCGGTCATTCTGCCCGGAGTACGAATCGGCCGCGGGGCCTTGGTCGGAGCGGGTGCGGTGGTGACGAAGGACGTAGAGCCGGGGGCCATCGTCGGCGGGGTTCCGGCCCGGTTGATCAGGTACCGTTGATGTGCGGAATCCTCGGCACAGTCAATCTTCCACTGAACGATGAGGTGCTTGGCAGCATCGCGCACCGTGGACCGGATGACTCCGGGATTCTGTCATTGTCGATCGGGCGATGCCGTGTCCGGCTCGGGCACCGGCGCCTCTCCATCGTGGATCTATCGCCTGCGGGCGCGCAGCCGATGTCGTCGCCGGATGGCCTGTATCACCTGGTCTACAACGGGGAGGTCTACAATCACTCCGAGCTGAGATCTGCCTTGGGGGACCTGGCATTTCGAGGTCATTCCGATACCGAGACGATCCTGCATCACCTGGCTTCTCGCTGGCTGCACGGGCTGAAGGACTTGAACGGGATCTTCGCCATCGCATTGGTGGATGTGCAGCGGGCGCGATTGCTCCTGGCCAGGGATCCGTTCGGCGTCAAGCCGCTCTACTACCCCAGGGAGGGGCAGGGGCTGGCGTTCTCCTCGGAGATCCGGGCATTGCGAAAGCTGGTTCCCGACGATCCCGACCCCGAGGGAATTGCAGAAGCGCTTCGGCTCCGCTATTCCCCGTCGCCTCACACGATGTACCGTCGGACAAGGAAGGTTCCGCCTGGATTTGCCGTGGAAGTGGACCTGTCCGGCGAGGTTCCCCGCATCCTGGCTTCCGGCCCGACGAACGGGGCGGATGGCACGTTCTACTCGTGGCCCGTGCCCGACCGCCAGCCGATCAGTGCTGCCGGCGCGCTTGCCCGGTACTCGGAGCTGTTCCCGCAGGCAGTCGAGCGGCAGCTCATGTCCGACGTGGAGGTGGGAATCCTCCTGAGCGGTGGAGTGGACTCGGCCCTCGTTGCCCAGGCAGCCAGCCGGCGGGTTCCCTACCGGATGAAGGCGTTCACCGTGGGTTTCCAGGGTACCGAGCGGGAAGACGAGGTGGCGGATGCGGCGGAGACCGCTTCCGTGCTCGGGTTGGAGCACCATGTGGTGCGCATCGGGTGGGATGACTTCCTGCGCGATCTCCGAGAGTGTGTGCAAATCGTTGAAGAGCCGCTTGGAACCACCTCGCTGCTGCCCATGCATCACCTGTCGAGGCTGGCAGCGCAACACGTGAAGGTGGTGCTGTCCGGTCAGGGGGCGGACGAACCGTTGGGCGGATACGGCCGGTATCGTGGCGAGCTGTTGTCGCGGTTCGTTCCGCGATTCCTAGCACGGCTCGCACAGGTTCCTGCGCGCATCCTCGGTGTGCGTCATGACCAGGTGTTGCGGGGACTCAAGGCGCTGGGCAGCGACACGAGCCTGGAGCGGCTCGTGGCCACCTACGAGGTCTTCACAAGGGAGGAAGTGACGCACCTGGTCGGTGTGACCGATGGGCGCGTCCCGGGCTGCCTGGCATCCGCTGCACACAGGCTGGGGCTGGAACGCAGGTCGGAACCCGTGGAGCGAATGATGTCGTTGGACATGCGGATGGACATGGCCGACGACCTGCTCCTTTACACGGACAAGATCACGATGCACCACTCGCTGGAGTGCCGGGTGCCGTTGCTGGATCACGACCTCGTGCGGTTTGTCGAATCACTGCCGGTCGGCCATCGGGTGACTTTGCGCAGGGGCAAGATCATCCATCGGGCTTACGCACGCACGGTTCTGCCGGGCGGCCTCGTGGAGCGGAAGAAGAAGGGGTTCCTGTCTCCCACCGGGAGATGGTTCGGAAAGCGCGGGCCGGTGCGGGACATCCTGCTGGCATCGGGGACTGCGTTTTCGAGGTACTTTGACCTTGCCGAAGTGGAGCGGGTGCTGCTGGAGCAGGAGCGGGGATGGAACAGGGAACGGCATATCTTCCTGCTCCTCAGCCTTCATTGCCTGCTCGAGGAGGCGAGCTGACATGTCTCGCGTGGAACGGACGAGCGTCCTGGGAGTTCCGGTGGATCGGGTGGACTTCGACGGAGCGGTTGCGCACGTCGAAGCGTTGCTCGACAGTGGAATGAAGCGGCAGTGCGTGCTCGCCATGAACCCGGAAAAGGTAATGCGTCTGAAAGGCGACCCTGCCCTGTTCGAGTTCGTCTCCGGCGCCGCACTCTTGATCCCCGATGGGTATGGGGTCGTGCTGGCTGCGAAGATCCTGGGGCTGCCGAGCCTTACTCTGGTCACGGGGGTGGACCTGATGGTGCGGTTGGCCAGGCTGGCCGAATCACGCGGCTTTGGCGTGTTCCTCTTCGGAGGCACGGAAGAAGCGAACCGAGGGGCAGCGGAATCCCTTGCGAGAACCATGCCTGCACTGAAGATCTCGGGCCGGAGGAACGGCTATTTCGACCAAGGGAAGGAGCACGAGGTGGTCGCCTTGATCAACCAGTGTCGCCCTGATATGCTCTTCGTCGCTTTGGGGAGCCCGAGGCAGGAGGCGTGGATGCGCCGCTTCCTTCCTCAGCTCGACGTGGGAATCTGCCAGGGTGTCGGAGGGACCTTCGACGTCCTGGGCGGGGTGGCCCGCAGGGCTCCAAAGGCCGTTCAGAGACTTCGCCTCGAGTGGTTGTACCGGTTGCTTGCGGATCCGAGCCGGGCGAAACGGCAGGCGGCACTTCCCAGGTTCGCTGCGGAAGTCCTTCGTGAGAGGCTTAGAACGCTGTGATGAGACTCCTCAAGGGAAACACGAAGCGCGGGCGGGTTCCGGAGCTGTGGGACGGCAGGGCTGCTTCGCGCATCGCTGCCGTCCTCCTTTCCCAGGGGGGCTAGATGTGCGGTATTTGCGGACTTGTGCGCAGCGACCGGGGCCGGTCCGTCGACCCGACCGTTGTCGACGCCATGGCCAGCACCCTTCGCCTTCGCGGCCCGGATGATTCCGGTGTGCACGTGGACGGGAATGCCGCACTTGGTTTCCGGCGGCTCAGCATCATCGACCTGAGCACCGGTCACCAGCCGCTGTCGAACGAAGACGGGACCCTGTGGATCGCTTTCAACGGCGAGATCTACAACTTCGCAGAGCTGCGCGTCGACCTGCTCTCACGCGGCCACGTATTCAGGACCGCAACGGATACCGAAGCCATCCTCCACCTGTATGAAGAAGTGGGGCCGGCCGTGGTCGACCGGCTTCGAGGGATGTTCGCATTTGCCATCTGGGATGGGAGGACCCGGACGCTCTTCTGCGCACGGGACCGGTTCGGAAAGAAGCCGTTCTACTACTTCCACGACCAGGGGCAGTTTGCTTTCGGATCGGAGCTCAAGGCGGTGCTGGCAGCACCGGGCGTGCCCAGGGAGATCGACCCTGAGGCGCTCGATTCCTACTTTTCGTGGGGGTATGTCGCCGGTGAGCGGAGCATCTACAGGGGAATACGGAAGCTGCCTGCTGCCCACACCCTCACGCTGCGGACGGACCCGTGGTGTGAGCCCGCTGTGAGGCGTTACTGGGACATCCGCCTGGCTCCCGAGGAAGGAAGAAGCGACCGTGATTGGCAGGAGGAGCTCGAGCACGAGCTGTCGGAGGCCGTGCGCCTGCGCCTGGTCAGCGACGTGCCGCTCGGCGCCTTCCTGAGCGGCGGGATCGACTCGGGAACCGTGGTTGCCCTCATGGCGCGGCATTCGTCCAGGCCGGTAAAGACCTTCACCATCGGGTTCCAGAACCCGGCGTACAACGAGGTGGAGCGGGCACGCCTGGTTGCCCGCAAGTACGGTACCGACCACCACGAGGAGATCGTCGAGCCCCAGTCGCTCGACCTGCTCGATGCCCTGGTCGATGCGTTCGACGAGCCCTTTGCAGACTCGTCGGCCATTCCGACCTTCATCGTGTCGCGCTTTGCCCGGCGCCATGTGACGGTGGCGCTTTCAGGTGACGGGGGGGATGAGCTGTTCGCCGGTTACCAGTCCTACCGCAAGCTTCACCGGCTTGTGCAGCGCAACCCCGTGCCCGAGTGGCTTCGGCCGCTGACTTTCGGCGCACTGGAAGCCGTCTGGCCCATCTGGGCCGCAGGAAAGGGGCTGCTTTATTACCTGTCGCAGGATCGACAGGGCCTGCTGTCCGCGTTCGAGGTGTTTCCGGGGCGTGAGCGCAAGGCCCTGTATGCCCACGACCTCTGGGCGCAGTTGCGTCGGGGACCCGGGAGAGCGGAGCGCAGAATGCTCGCTGCCGCAAGCCGTGGGGACTGCATCGTCTCGCAGGCGCAGGAACTGGACATGCGCACCTACCTGGTCGACGACATTCTCACCAAGGTTGACAGGACCAGCATGGCGTGCTCCCTCGAGGTGCGGGCGCCGATCCTGGACCACAAGGTGGCCGAGCTCACGTTCCGCATGCCGACCCGCCTGAAGTTCTCGCCGGAAGGGGGCAAGCTCATCTTCAGGAAGACGTTCGGGCCGCTCCTGACGCCCGAGCACCTGGCGGGACCGAAGCAGGGTTTTGCTGTTCCTGTAATGGACTGGTTCCGAAAGGAGCGGCGGTCGTGGATGTCGGATGTCCTGCTGGATCCGGGCAATCCGATGTCGGAGTACGTGCGCCCCGCGTTCGTGGCCCGGCTGATACGGTCTCACGACCTGGGACAGCGTGACTTCAGCTTCAAGCTCTGGACCCTGCTGTTCTTCAGTGCCTGGCTTGGGCGTGCAAAGCCGGAACGGGGAATTGCCGTGCGGCAGCCTATCGCCCCCGGCGGACGAGGCTCGTCAACAGCGTGATGAAGCCGTTGGCCAGGCTCAACGCCTGCCTGGGATGACGGATGTTGCGCAGGTAGGTCGCCACGATCCTCGGGCGGAAGTAGAAGTCCCGGAAGAACTTCTTCTTGTACTTCTCCATGAGCTCGGCCGTGACTCCGTGGGGCACGAAGACGGGGCTCCACATGTTCATCTTGCGCCAGTCGTTGTCGAAGGCGCCGTACTTCGAGGCCGTCGTGTAGAGCTCGGAACCGGGCAAGGGCGTCGCAAAGGTGACGTGGGCATTGGTGAGGGGAAGCTCGAGGGCAAACCGAATCGTCTCCTTCATGGTCTCTTCGGTCTCCAGGGGGAGGCCCATCATGAAGAACCCCTTGACCGCGATGCCGGCCCTGGCCGTCCAGCCGACGACCTCCCGGATCTTGTCGAGCGTCACGTTCTTCTTCACTTCGTCGAGGATCATCTGGGAGCCGCTTTCGATGCCATAGAGGATCTGCCAGCACCCGGCCTTCCTGAACATCTCGAGCTGCTCGGGCGAGCGGATGGTGTCGATGCGGGCATCGCACGACCAGGTGATGTCTATCTTCTGGTCGATGATGGCATGGCAGATCGCGTCGATGCGGCTCGGGAAGTCGAGGAAGTTGTCATCGTAGAAGGAGATGTCCTTGACCCCGTACCGTTCGATGAGGTCGTTGACCAGGCGGATGACGTATTCGGCGCCGTGTTTGCGGGGCTTGCGTCCGAAGCACGAGACATCGCAGAAGGTGCACTTCCCGTAGCAGCCCCGTGACGTGATCAGGCACGCGGTGGGGAACCTGTGGGAGCGCATCGCAGACTGCGAGTATGCTGTCGGATACCCTTCCAGCAGATCCCATGCCGGCATGGGCAGGCGGTCGAGGTCCTTGATGAAGGGCCTGGGCGCTGTGCGAACCACCTCGTCACCCCTTCGGATGGCGAGCCCGGCGATTCCATCGAGCGGTGACGTGCCGTCCCAGGCAAGCAGCTCGGTCAGGGTGTCTTCCGCCTCGCCGATGGCAGCGAAGTCGAAGTGCAGGAATCGCTGGAGCGTGTCTTCGGGCACTGCGGTAACGTGGGGTCCTCCAAGCACGATGCGGGCCGGATGTCCCTTCTCACGGATGTACCGGGCCAGTGCGGCAGCGTTGAACACTGAAATGGTGACGGCCGTGATTCCGATGAGGTCCGGAGCGAACTTCTCGATGGCCTGCCAGGTCTCTTCGATTCCCCATCCCCTGGCCGGGGCGTCGACGATGGTCGTTTCCACGCCGGCGGTTCTCGCCACCGCTGCCAGGTTGCACAGGCCCAGCGGGGGAAGCCTGCTTCCCGCCTTGGCCAGGTTGCCGTACCGCTCCTCCATGGTGAGCGGGGGATTCACGAGCACCAGTCTCTTCATGCGGCCCTCCGCGTTCGAGACGGAAGGATGCTCCCACTGCATGCCGCCCAAGTCAACCGATTAGGCTTGAATCCTCGGTGCGGTTTGCCCATAATCCGGCCGTTGTCCGGTCCCGTGCAGCACAGGGTGGAGAAGCGATGATCACCTTTGCCACGGCTTTCCTGGTCGCGCTCCTGGTAGCTGGGGTGCTCACGCCGTTGGTGCGCCACCTCTCCTACCGGCTGGGTTTCTATGACCCCCCGGACGAGCGCAAGGTGCACGCCAGGCTGATCCCGCGTACCGGCGGCGTGGCAATCGTACTGGCTTTCCTGGCGCCCATCGTGGGAATCGCACTGACCGAGGCGCGTATCGGCGATGCGATCTACAGCAACTCGAGCTACGTCCTGGGCATGATCGTCGGCGGGTTGCTCATCATCGGGGTAGGACTGGCCGATGATCTTCGGGGCCTTGGGGCCAAGAGGAAGCTCCTCCTGCAGGTTCTTGCGGCGACCGTGGCGTACGCGGCGGGCTTCCGGATCGAGGCGGTCAGCCTGCCGCTGGGAAACCTGCTGGACATGGGGGTTTTCTCCTACGTCGTGACGGTGGTATGGATCGTGGGCATCGTGAACGCGATGAATCTGATCGACGGGCTGGATGGGCTTGCTGCGGGGATCGGCCTGTTCGTGCTGGTCCTGAACTTCGTGCAGGGGTGGTACTACAGCAGCATCCTGGTGTGCATGCTGGCTGCATCGCTGGCCGGGGCAATCGTGGGATTCCTGGTCTACAACTTCAATCCGGCGAGCATCTTCATGGGGGATTCGGGCAGCATGCTCATCGGATACGTGCTGGCTCTGGGCTCGATCAACTCGGGGCAGAAGAGCTCGACGACGGTGGCGCTGCTGACGCCGATCGTGGCGATGGGAGTGCCGATCATGGATACCCTGTTCTCCATGGTGAGGCGATTCCTGGAGCGGCGGTCGATGTTCTCACCGGACCGCGGCCACATCCATCATCGGCTGCTCGAGATGGGGTTGACGCACCGGCGGGTCGTGCTGGTTCTGTACGGCTTCTCCGTGGTGCTTGTGCTGGCTGCGTCGCTGCTCCAGTTCGGGCGGACGTGGCAGGTGGGAGTGGCACTTCTGACGCTGGTCGCGGTGCTGTTCGCCTTTGCCCGGATCGTCGGGTTCGTCGACTACGTCCGGGGCCGGCGGGAGCGACGGATGGGGATTCGGCAGCGACATGCGGAGATCCTCCGGAAGCTGGTCTACGATGCCCTGGTTCGCGCCGACCGTGCGCGGTCGGGGGGCGAAGCATTGGAGTTCCTGCGCTGGTTCATGGAGGCAGCGGAGATCAAGTTCGTGGAGGTGCACTGCGGGACTCCGGCCGGGGCCGTGCTCCTGCGCAACGAGAAATACCCCGAGCAGAGGCGGAAGCCGCTCCTGGTGACGGAGATCCCGTTGTTGGACCCTGCG
>VGRX01000182.1 GCA_016875215.1 Deltaproteobacteria bacterium | reverse complement strand
AAAATCAAGTTCGACTATGTCGTCGGCTCCGAGGAATATCCCGAGTACGTCGGCGAGTTCAACGACGCGGTCGGCATCTTCCTGGACGGCGTCAACAAGGCACTGGATGCCGACGGCAATGCCATCACCATCAACGGACCGTTCTTCAGCGGGAGCGAAGTGGTGACCGACAGCGGCACCGAGTACGACGGCACCACCCCCCGACTCCAGCAGCAGGTGAAGCTGAGTGCCGGAGAGCACACGCTCATCGTGGTGGTCTGTGACGCGCTCGATACCTCACTGGACACAGGGGTGTTCGTCTCCGCACTGTCCGGCTGCAAGGGCAACTGCGACACAACCGCCTGGTGCGGTGACGGGAAGGTGGACGAAGGCGAGGACTGCGACGATGGAAACAACGTGGATGGCGACGGGTGCGACAACACCTGCAAGCTGGAGGCTGTCTGCGGCGACGGGAAGTGCTATGTCGACGAGTCCTGCGACGGCTGCCCCGCCGATTGCGGCGAGTGCGCCCCGGAATGCGGCGACACGATTTGCAACGGTGACGAGACGTGCGAGAGCTGCGCCGATGACTGCGGTGCCTGCCCGCCGGAATGCGGCGATGGGGAATGCAACGGTGACGAGACGTGCGAGAGCTGTGCCGCGGATTGCGGCGAGTGCCCCGACCCGTGCGGAGACGGGACCTGCGCCGATGACGAGACGTGCGAGAGCTGTGCCGCGGATTGCGGCGAGTGCCCCGACCCGTGCGGAGACGGGACCTGCGCCGATGACGAGACGTGCGAGAGCTGTGCAGCGGATTGCGGCGAGTGCCCTGATCCTTGCGGAGATGGCACCTGTGACGGTGACGAGACGTGCGAAAGCTGCGCAGCGGATTGCGGCGAGTGCCCTGATCCTTGCGGAGATGGCACCTGTGACGGTGACGAGACGTGCGAGAGCTGTGCAGCGGATTGCGGCGAGTGCCCTGACCCGTGTGGAGATGGTACCTGTGACGAGGGCGAGACGTGCGAAAGCTGTGCAGCGGATTGCGGCGAGTGCCCGCTTCCCGAGCCGTGCGGTGACGGTGTGTGCGGTGAAGACGAGAACTGCCTGAGCTGCGACAAGGATTGCGGGAAGTGCCCCCCCAAGTGCGAGGACTGCGATCCGGCTTGCGAGGAGGAGGATGGCGACGTCGAGGTATCGGGCGGAGTCACCTCCTGCACGGCTTCCCCGCTGACCGGGTCCTCCGCACCGGTTGCCGGTCTGGTCCTGTTGGGCGGTCTTGCACTGGCGGTGCTGTTCGCACGCCGCCGCTTTTTTCGCTCAGGGCTGCTGCTTGCGCTGATCGTCGCGGCAGCAGCCGTAACCATGGCACCGGCAACGGCCCGTGCCCAGCAGGATGTCCAGATCGAAAGCCAGTTCTTCAAGCCGGCTCCCTTCGTGCATGACTACTTCACGGTCGGGACCGGTGACGTGATGGGGGAGTGCTACTGGAACGTCGGCCTCATGCTCAACTACCAGAACGATCCCCTCGTTCTTCGGACCACCGGCGGCTCTGAGCTCGGCTCCCTCGTGGAACACCAGGTGACCGGAGACGTGCTGGCCGCAATCAAGGTCCTGGATTGGCTCGGTGTTGGCCTGGATGTCCCGGTAATCCTGCTGCAGCAAGGGGAAGACATCACCGGGTTCCCGTCCGCGGGAGTTGCCGGTGTGGGGGACATCCGCCTTGTGCCCCGCGCCCGCCTCTATCAGACCGAGGACGGATTCTTCAACCTCGGTGCGGAGCTGATCGTGACCTTCCCGACGGGCAAGCTCATCGACCCCTACATGGGGCGCAACGGCTTCGGCATCCTGCCCAGACTCCTGGCCAGCCTCGATTTCGGCAGGGGGGGCCTGGCTCTCAACGCAGGAGCTCTCGTGGCTACGGGGAAGGACAAGGCGCTCAATGTGGACACCGGCCATGCCATCGACACCCGGCTCGGCGGTTGGGTCGGCCTCGTCCCCGACCAGGTCGACCTGGTTGCCGAGCTCGGCACGCAGATGAAGCTCACCGAGCCCATGAAGAACATGGAGAACAACCCCGTGGAAGCGCTCGGCGGGATCAAGTGGCACGTCATCCCCGGCCTCGATGTCAGTGCCGGCGGCGGTGCCGGCGTCACCGAAGGTGCCGCGGCCCCCGACTTCCGGGTCTTCGCCGGCGTCATGTACTCCTCCTGCTGCAAGGCCGAGCCGCCGCCCAAGCCGTTCTGCGACGCAGATCCGGACGGCGACAAGCTGTGCAGCCCGTGCGTCTTCGAGCAGGATCGCGAGGAAGAGTTCGCTTCCGTCTGCAAGGGCGCGGACAAGTGCCCGGCCGAGCCCGAGGACTTCGACAACTTCGAGGACTCCGAAGGCTGCCCCGACCCGGACAACGACAAGGACGGCATCTGCGATCCGTGGGTCGCGGAAAAGGGCCTGGCCGACAAGTACAAGGACCTGTGCAAGCTGTCCGACAAGTGCCCCGATGTGCCCGAGGACGCGGATGGATTCGAGGATGACGACGGCTGTCCGGACCCCGACAACGACAAGGACAAGATCTGCGACCCGTGGGTCGAGGAGAAGGGCCTGGGCGACAAGTACAAGGACGTCTGCAAGCCCAACGACAAGTGTCCGAACGAGCCCGAGACGGTGAATTCCTACCAGGACGATGACGGCTGCCCGGACAAGGCGGTTGTGATCGAGAAGAAGAAGATCATCATCCTCCAGAAGGTGGAGTTCTACTTCGACGAGACCCGCATCAAGGAAGAGAGCTTCCCGCTCCTCGACGAGGTGGTCCAGACCCTGAAGGACAATCCGCAGATCAAGAAGGTGCGGGTGGAAGGGCACACGGATGAGCGGGGCGAGGAGAAGTACAACATGAAGCTCTCGTCCGGCCGTGTCGAGACCGTCATGAAGTACCTCGTGGAGCACGGCATCGATGCCAAGCGGCTCACTTTCAAGGGGTACGGCGAGTCCAAGCCGCTCGCCAAGAATGCCCAGACCGAGGAAGATCACCAGCGGAACCGCCGGGTCGAGTTCATCATCCTCGAGTTGGAAGAGTAGTCTTTCCGCCCCCCTTGCAGCTCGATCAGTGCGTATCCAGACCGCTCTGCACCACGCACGGCGCTGGCCACATCGTTCTTGCTTCCCCGCGAATTCGGGAGTATTCTATCAGACAGTCGCTGGAGTGGTGGCTCGACGGCCCTGACGGGCGGAGGTGGGAACATGCAGCGGGAACTGTTCAAGATCCTGGGCAAGATCCGGTCAATGCTGATCATGGGGGTGCTGGTCGTCGCTTTGTCCATGCTCAACTTCTTCCTCGGTTGCGAGAAGGAAGAGCCGGCCGTGCTCTATGGGCCGCCAGACATGGATTCGCGTGCGGACGAGGAAATGCGCGTCCTCTACGGGCCGTTCCCCACGGATGTGCTCGACGAGGGGACCGCCGTTCCCGATGGCGTCGAGGCCGACCAGCCTCGGGTCTACTACGGCCCCATGCCCACGGATGCCGTCGACGATGCCACCCCGGTTCCGGATGGCGTCGAAGCCGACCAGCCCCGCGTCTACTACGGCCCGATGCCGATCGACGCGGTCGACGACGCGGCCAAGGACATCCAGACCGATCAGCCCATGGTCCTCTACGGTCCCGTGCCTGTTGACGTTGCCGAAGACGGTACCCACCAGGACGCGGACAAGGATTGCCCCCCGATGGCCTTCTATGGGCCCAAGCCGTGCGACTCCGATCAGGAGTGCCAGAAGGACTACGGTGCCGGCTGGTACTGCGACAAGGAGAACTCATTCGATGACGGCTGCGGCGGCAAGATCACCTGGCCGGCATGTAAAGAGAAGCCCTGACAGTCGATTCGAGGCCACCTGCTGCGCCTGCCCTGCCTTCGACTTCGGCAACGGTTGATTCGCTGGACTACTCTTCCAGCAGTCCCTTGGGGCCTTCCTGAAGATCGGTGATGGCGGCCTGCGCCTTCATCTTCAGCTCTTCGTCGTCGGTCTGGCGGATGTATTCCTGGAGGGGGGGGATGGCCTTCTTGCTCCCCATCAGCCGCAGCCCTTCGATGGCCGCTTCCTGCACCGACTTCTCACCGTCGGCGAACCCACGTGCGATGTTCTCGATGACGTTGTAGTCCCTTGACCGGCCGAGGGCGATGAGCGTGGCAGTCCGAAGCCGGGCATCCTTGTGCATCAGCAGCGTGCCCGACTGGAGCAGCGGGACCACCATGGGGTCGATGATCCACTGGATTCCGTTGACCGCAGCGAGCTGGACCTCGGCATCCATGTCGAAGATGGCCTTCTTGTAGACCTCGAAATACTCCTTGTGCTCGTCCTCGGTTTCGCTCAGGGCAACGACGGCCTTCATCGCCTCCGCCTTCTGCGCGGGGTTTCGGGCCTCGACGAGGAACTTGAGCTTCGGTCTGGCTTCCTTGATCTTCCGCTCCCGAACCTCCTGGAGCGCCAGGATTCGCACCTCGTCCACCTCGTCGGCAAGCAACTCGAGGATCGCTGCATCCCCCTCCGGGTCGGCCAGGGCCAGGGCAGCCTTGAGCACGAGGATCCGGACTTGCGGATCCGTGTCCTTCCTGGCCTTGAGCAGACGCTTCCAGTTGCCCGGCCCGCCGATGTCGTTGAGCGCCTGCACGGCAGCCCGCTTGATCACGGCCTCCTTGTCCTTCATGGATTCGCCCAGGAGCTCGAGAATGGGCTCCGCATCTTTGGGCTGCCTGGCTGCCTTGGCCAGCGACACCAGAGAGAGCACTGCCAGCTCCCGCACCAGGATGTCCTCGGACCTGGCCAACCCCATCACCGTCTTGAGCGGCTGCTTGGCAAGAAGGCCCAGGATCACGTCCCGGACCGCCCTGGTCAGCTCCTGGCGGTTGGAGGCCGTGGACAGGTCGTTCAGCCGGTCGAACAGCTCCAGCGCCCCGATCGCGGCCACCACGGTCCTGGCCACCTCCACGTCGGGATGGATCAGACCGAACGCCAGGAGCTCGCCCTGGTCCTTGTATCCCCGCATCTGAAGCGTGGTGACTGCCTCGATTGCCTCCGGTCCTGAGTGATTCCGCACCAGGTAGCCGATCCCGGCCTTGGAGAAGTCGGGAATCGCCTGCCGGGTCAGCTCCAGGGCCGCATCCTTGCGGTACTTCTCCTCGATCTCCTTGTTGGCAAGGAGCCCTTGCAGCGTGGAGAGGTCCTTGAGTTGCTTGAGACCGGCAAAGGCCGCCTCCCGCACCGGCTCCCGGGCATGCGTCAGCATCCGTGTCAGTGCGTTGAGCACGCGCAGGTCCCCGGAGCTCGCCAGTTTCTGGCACGTGGCCACGACCACTGCCGGGTCCTCGCTCTTCAAGTCCTCGAACAGGATGTAGATCTGGTATGCGGACTGGGAGTTCTTCACCAGGATCCTGGCTGCCATGAGCTGTGCCTCGGGGTCCTTCGCACCGTCCGCCAGGACGGCCAGTGCCTTGAGCACCTTGGGGTCGGTCTTGCTCGACAGCAGCTCGATGGTCTTGTACACCACCAGGGCGGACTTGTCGTTCAGCAGCGGCAGGAGGTAGTCCGCCTCGCCCGGAACGGCCAGGTGGGGAAACGCATCGAGGACCCGGAGCTTGACGTACGGCTCCTCCCCCTTCAGCAGGTCGAGGATGCGCGAGTAGAGCTGCGGATCCTTGCGCCCCATCCGCTCCTGGAACGTCATCGATTCCACGTACTCGTTGACGCCGAGACGCACCAGCGCATGGGGGAAGGTTGCCGGAGGCAGTGCCTCCCAGAGGGGAATGGTGGGCACGAAGTACGGGTATTTCACGTCCGCATCGGTCAGCAGCTTCTCTCCGTTGCCCAGGTAGACCTTGGTGATGCCGATGTTGGTCAGTGTCAGGTAGATCTCGCCGAGGATGACATCGTGGAAACGGGCGGCTTCGGGGTCGAGGATGAGGGAGGCAGCGAACTGCCCGCCTTCTTCCTTGACGATCAGGAACGTGTCGCCGTAGACCGACTGCCGCGAGCCGTGCAGCTTCTCGAAGAGCACGGAGATGCGGCGCTCCATCTGCCGGTGCGTCGGTCCCGTGAAGCTGAACGGGACGAAGAAGATCCGCTGCTGCCCCTGGTACTCCATCTGCTCGGCCGAGAACGCGAAGTAGACGTCCGCCCGTGCCTCGGGACAGGCCAGGATGCCAGCCAGAACAAGGAAAATGGCCACATATCTCATGGACATGCCTCCTACGAACCGCCCCCATTGTTGCGGAAACCGCCCGGATGTCAATGCCAAATCCGAACCGTTCGAGCCCTGCACCCCTGGAGCAGGGCTGTCAGTCGGACTCCCCTCAGGATGTCCGCTTCCGCTCGTTGCTGATCCCGTACAGGAAGACCACCGTGAGCACGACGACTGCCAGGCTGATCCAGTTGGACCAGTCCATGTCCGCTGGCAGTACGAGGCCGAAATCGTCACGGAGGTCCAGCCCGAAGTACTTGAGCACAGCGGACAGGATTCCCGCCACGGAGCCCGCTGCGATCAACCCGATGGCAGCCATTTCTCCGAAGCTGTGCCGGGTCTGCCCCTCCGCATCGGACTCTCCTGTCCGCTTCCGGCCGAGCTGGCGGCCGACCCACGCTCCGAGAAGGAGCGGCAGGTTGTACTCCATCGGAATATAGAGGCCGAGGGCAACGACGATCGGCGAGATTCCGAAAATCAGCCGCATCGCCAGCGCGATGGCCGCCCCCAGCCCGTACAGCGCCCACGCGGCCTGCCCCCCTCCCATGAACGTGCTGATGATGTCCGCCATCGCCCGGGCTTGCGGGGCCGGCATCGGGTTGGGATGCTCCGCGGTCTCGACGAACCCATACTGGTCGTTCACGACATACATGGCCAGGACGGCCACCATCGTGGATACCACCACGGCCACCAGCTTCCACCGCTCCTGTTTGGCCGGCGTGGAACCGAGCCAGTACCCTATCTTCAGATCCGTGATGAAGCTCGACCCGAACGCCAGGCACACCACGATCAGCGTCCCGAGCATCGTCGCAACGAACTTGCCCGCTTCCCCCGAGTAGCCAAGCGCCCCCAGGATCAGGCAGGTCAGCACCAGGGATTTTATCCTCATTCCCGACACCGGGGCGTTGCCTGCCGTGATCGTCGCCATGATGGCAGCCGGCAGGAACACCAGCAGCAACACGAGCAGCACAACCACCACGATTGCAACGGTCACCAGGTCCGTACCGAAGAGATGAAGACAGAACCCGACGATGCCGGCGAACGTGACAGCGAGCAGGCCCGCCAGCCAGCGGCCGCTGAGATCCCGGCTGTTCTCCTTCGTTTCCCCCGCTCCCAGCCCGAGCGTCCCCTTGCCGAAGAGCTGCTTCACCGACCTCGCGATGTTCTTCCCGTCGAGGATGATCGACAGCAACCCCGCGGTGAAGAACGTACCGATGCCGATGGGACGGACCAGCGTCTTGAAGATGTCCCCGGGCTCCATGGCACGGATGTCCAGCAGCACCCCGGAGGGTTTCAAGAGCGTGTCGGGAAGGAACTGCGCAAGGAACGTCACATCGAGCAGTGAAAACAGCGGCACGAACCCCCAGTACGCCACGGCGGACGTGATGCAGATGATCACGGAGTAGCGCCATCCGATGATGTAGCCCATGCCGAACACGGCAGCGCTCGTCTCGTAGGTGAGCAGCAGCTTGGCCTTCTGCGCCACCTTGTCGAAGAACGGAAGCAGATGGGTCGAGAAGGAGCCTCGCCAGGCCCCGAGGTAGTTGTTCGCCATGTCGATGAGGAAGCCGAACGAGACACCCAGCACGACGAGCCTCACCCCCTTGCGCAGCTTCCGACCCTCCTCCGGGTCGTCCTTCTCCTCCGGGCCGGTCTCGCCAGCCAGCAGCATCTGTGCGCCGGCGGTCGCCTCGGGGAAGGGGTAGGCGCCATGCAGGTCCGAGACGTAGTACTTGCGCACGAGAACCGTGAACAGCAGAGCGAAGGTGGCCCCCAGGACGCACGCTGCCACGGTCGGCCAGAATCCCGGGTCCGGAAGGTGGAGGATGTAGACCGCAGGGAACACGAAGATCACGCAGGCCACCCCGGTCGATGCCGAGGCGATGCATTGCACGATCACGTTTTCCAGCAAGGACTTCCCCCGACCGACCAGCTTCACGAACAGCATGGCCAGCAGGCAGACCGAGATCGCCGCCTCGGGAACCTGGGCGATCTTGACTCCCAGGAAGACCGACGCACCGCTGAAGATCACCAGGGCCAGGAAGCCGAACACCAACGAGTAGGGCGAGACCTGCTTCCATCCGGTGCTGTCCGGAACAACGGGGACGTACCGCTCCCCTGGCTTCAACGGTCGGCATGCATTCTCGGAAAGCCTCATGGTCCCCTCCGTGCAATTCAGGAAAAGCTCATCCGCTCCAGGTGCGCCGCATCATCTTCCAGCGAACGTCCCATGCTAGCCACTTGGTCGTGCCGGAAGCAAGAAGTTTCCTTGCCCGTCAAGATGGCGCAGTGAGGCAACTCACAGACCTAATCGGCGACGGCGACGGCGACGGCAACGACAACGGCGACGGCGACGTCAACGACAACGTCAACGACAACGGCAACGAGCGCATGGCCCAGGCAGTCCCTTGTGGATAGAACCCAGGCTCTCACCGACCTGCATTGACGCCCCCCCTGTTACCGTTTAGGATGCTGGCCGGGCGCGGTTATCGTCGAGGAGTGCTCATGTGCGGGAAGATAGTGGTCGGCGTGGTCCTGTTCACCGTTCTGTCGTCGCTGCCGGGGTGTGGAAGGCGGGAGGCGGCAGCGCCCACTCCCGCCCAGAAGGGGGAGAGCAAGGAGGAGCCCGTCCCCGAAGGGCGGTCCGAGAGGCGCGGTCCTGCTGAGATGGCTTTGCCGGAGGGAGCGGTCGGTGACGCTGCCGGAAAGCCCGCCGGGGCCGGAAAGCCCGCTGAGGCCGGAAAGCCCGCTGTGGTCGGAACGGGAGGGGGCGCCGAGGCCGGAAAGCCCGCTGAGGCCGGAACGGGAGAGGGCGTCGAGGCC
>VGRX01000181.1 GCA_016875215.1 Deltaproteobacteria bacterium | reverse complement strand
CCTTTGCCGGGCAGGCCCGTGCCTGCCCGGCATTTCCCCCGAGGGGGCACAGGTATTTCGGGAGCCGCCATCCAGGCACGAGACTAGCAACTCAGCGGTACCGCCGCAGGAACCTCGGCCTCTCAAACCGTCAGGTTGCCCGCACCAACGTCTCGGGAAGCGCATCGGCCGTCAGGTTGCCCGCTCCCACGGTATCCACGTCCTGAACCGCGGTGGACGGGGTGTGCGAAGTCCCGTGGACGTTCTCTGACGAAAGCGTCTATGCCGAAACGGCATAACTCCCCTGCCAACCCACGGACCCCGACGCAACCAGGCTTTGCCAGGCATTGCGATTGAGCTTCCCACCCCATTCGCCATGGAGTACTATGCTGACAGGGAGCGGGGGCCGCGCTCTAGGCGGAAACCGCATAAACAGTAGTTGGGCAGAACCAAGGCTCGGGACCAACCGGCTGCGCGGCGAGACAGGGGGATCGGATGGCTGAGGACGTCGCTCCGCATTGGTGGTCTTGGGCTTCCATCGTTCGGCATGCGGATCAACTAGGGATACCAAACTTCCAGCGCGGTGCGGTGTGGGATGCAGGCAATCGGACCGCGTTACTTGAGTCTGTATATGAGAAGTCGCCATGCGGGTCGTTCGTGCTCTGGAGACCACGGGGCAACGGGAATCCGCTGCGTCACGGAGTGCCCCTGAGTTCTTTCGGGTCTGGGGTCTCGCCCATGTGGCTCGTGGATGGCCAACAGCGCACCCGGGCCATGTTGGGCATCTTCCAGCAGACGCTCACCGTACCGACTGTAGACGGTTGGTCGCTGGTGCGGAAGGCGGATCTAGACTCTCTGATCGGCATCCGTGATGCGGCATCCGGGGGTCCAACGGAAACTGAGGACGAAGAAGCAGGTCACGATTCCTTCTGGGCCGTCGTGTTGCCCGCTATGCGCGTGTTCGACCAGACCGACGCAGCCTACTTCGGAAGCTACGGCGAGTCCCGCAAGGTCCTTCGCGGTTCCATGTTCAGGCGGCTCAGCCCACAAGCACGAATTCGGCTCGATGCCAACGGCAAAGAGAAGAACGTTCCCCCTGGCGCAGCCGGCGTGATTCCGCTTGCCACTCTGCTTGCACCGGTCGGCGTCTTTCACGACGATCAACTGCGGGTATTGGCTCAATCGGCACTTCGGACTTTCAGCTCCCCGCATCCCGACCTCCCGCAACTCGACGAACTCCTACCGTGGGGCCCGCAGTTCGTGACCGGCCATGCGTATGAGCGGCCCGCTACTGACGGCGCGTCGCCGTCGCCCATGCGGTGGGCCAATTTGCACGAACGCCAGGACGTGGGCATTCTCACTAGGGTCGAGCAGCTTGCTGGGCTCTTCGAACCAGAATGGTGTGAGGTGTTTGACAGGTTCGCGGACATGCTCGAAGGCGACCGATTCGCAGTGGGCTGGCTCCCCTCAAGTGATGTGAGCGCGGCCATAGATGCCTACGTTCGAATCAATCGGGCTGGCATTCGCGTTCGCGCAGAGGAGCGTGCACTGGCGTTGCTCTCCCGCGCGCATCCAGCCTTGCTGGATGACCTTGCGGAGTTCGCCAGTCTGCGCGATGACGAGCCAGTCACGGATCAGCGCTCGCTGCTCACTCACGAGTCTGACCGCCAATTGGGATTCGCAGTCTGGATGAGCACTCTGACTCGGTATTCGACATTGGCGCTCCTGGGCACATCAGGACGCCGCTGGTTGGGTACGTCGGCAATCGACAAAGAGACGTTCGGCTACCGGCTCGATCGCGTCGGACCTCGGGAGACCGCTGCTGGCAAGAAGACGTGGGCACGCGACTACGCCGCACCGCGCGAACTGATTCAGGAGTGTTCCGCGAGAACGACACACGCCCTGCTCCTCGTGGATTCGGTCCTATCGGACGAGCTGTTCCTCGACCATCGAATGGCACGTCCATCAACAAGAGCTCTCACGCCCCTGATCGACCTCTTGTACCGTCTGCCGGTATCCGCCCTGCAGCTCTTGAAGACGGATTCGGCGTTCCGTGCTGCAATCGCCCGCCTGTTCCGCTGGACCCTGCTCGCTCCGTACATCGATCAACCGGATCTTGAGCAGCTACTCATAGACTGCCACGGCATCGATGAGATGCTGGTTGATGAGTGCCCTCTCCCGGTGTGGGGGCAGAGCGCTGAATCATGGCAACAGCAGCTTCGCGATGCGCTGGGCAGGTATCAGTCCAGTCTCGCCGCTCTTTGGTCCTCAAAGCACGCGAGCTACGTCGAACGCTATGACTGGGAGCCGCTGGTCACCGATGGGCTGTCTACGAGCGCAAGGCTGAACGAACTGGCGATAAACGCTTTCAGGGTCGATGTGAGCGAGGCGCGCTCGCTCCAACACCCCGCAATCGGATGGCTCTACGCAATTGAACGACGCGGTGGCGCGGCGGAGTTCTCGTGGCAAGCGCAGTACGACAGCTACTTGAGAGACGACCGCACCGGAATACGACCCGGCGACCCGCGTCGCGAAGCCGTGTTGCAGCAGGCGGTTGGCGCGGACACGGAAGGGCTCTACCCCGAGAAGCAACATATCGTGCCTTTCGCGAGCGGCCGCCAGATAGCCAACAAGGGTGGCACGCGGGCAACCGCGTCACCAGCGAACGCTATCGGAAACCTGACCTGGCTGAGCCGGCGTCAGAACACGCTGGATGCGCTGGCAGATCGGTGGACCGTCATGGACCAGGAGCGTGATGCTGACAACCTCGACGCACGTGGCATGTTCGCCAGCGTGGAAGTGGGAGGCACTCCATATACCGCAGTTGCCCTGTACGAGCAGATCAGGGACGCAATGCTGCGGGAGGTTGATCCGGTCGAACTCCAGCCCCTCTTCACATCCTTCTGTGCAGCAAGAACAGAATGGATGATCGGCCAGATGCACAGCTGGCTGGAGGAACCAGTATCAAGCGAGGCCAGCGAGTGGCTTGCGGAATGAGCGGTCAGCGGGGCTCTTTCCCGGACCGCATCTTGTCGGCTGTGCATTTGCGATGCGTTCCTATGCGGCAGATGCTGGGTCTGCCCAACAATGAGATCAACCCGACTCGCTTCGCTCGCGGGTTATCTCACAGACGTTCGCCCGACGAGCACCGACCCGATCAGCCGCGGTCGATGCCTCCCAGGATCTCCCCGTGCCGGAGGCGCGCGTCAGGTCTCACCCATCATCATCTTGAGGTGTGCGCTCTGCCCCGTCTTCTCGAAGATCGAGCGAAATACGCTCAGGTAGGTTGCGATCTTCGAATCATCCACGGCGAGGAACAGATCGTCGTGGGCATGGTGCGACCATCCATGGACCCATGACAGCAGGCACCGGCACACGAACTTCTCTTGGCCCTCGAACTTGTTGCAGAGGTCGTCCAGGTGGGCGCCTCCAAGGATCTTGAAGTAGTACTCGAGGATTCGCCGCAAGGTGTTGGGAAGCGTCAGTGCCCGTGGTTCGGGTCTCCGGACCTCGGCCCATAGCATCTCGTATGAGGTCTTCACGGGGTTCGCTGCATGTCTTTCCACCCGAGATGCATCGCCAACCTTGCGGACGAGCCAGAAGGTCTCGTCGCCCATGGCCTCCGCGTTCCCCCCGCGCTTCGTGTTGAACGTTACCTCCTTGTGGAAGTACACGTTGTGGGTGAGAACGAAGATCTGCTTGATGTGGCCGGCCCCGGCGCGCACCTCGTCGACGAGACCCCTGATCAGGCTGCTCACGATGAACAGGACGTCGCAGTCAAGACTGGACACGGGGTCGTCGAACACTACCACCCGGTCCCTTGTCATCCCGCTTTCGCTCTCGCTGCCCTTCAGAAGATGGTAGAAATACAGGAAGGTCACGAACGCCCGCTCGCCTTCGCTCAGCGTCTTCTTGGCGTCCGAGCCGTCGGGGCGTACCAACTTGTAGCATGTGCCACTCTCGGCCTTGGAGAGCTTGAAGCACCTGAACCCAAAGGACCCCAGGAGCGCGTTGACCGCATCGATCGTGGGCTGAATGCTGGTAGTGGTCTTCTCAAGCTCGCTGATGTCTCGAAGCTTCTGGTCCTTCTCGGCTCGCAGGAGCGCGATCTTGTCCTCGATGGCCTTCATGGCTTTGGACAGCGCTTGCCGTTTCAAATCGTAGTCGGTGAGGTCCGCTTTCAGTTCGACTTCGAGGAGGTACTTCCAAACCTGGGCCGTCAGAGACTTGCGTTCCGCTGCAAGGTTCGCCACCATGCTGTTGTGCTTGTCGACTTGCGAGTTCGCTGCGCCGACTAGCTGCCCAATCGCCGAGACCACGGTGGAAAGAGGCTCCAGCGCCACGCTCTGGCTGGGTATCTTCTTCTTTGAGGCGAGCCGCTGCTGATTCAATGTTGTCGTGGTGGCCAGCGTTGCCCTTTCCGCGCGAAGGCCTGCAACATCGACGAAGCTCGACCCACTATCGAGAATGGAATCGACGCTAGCGAGGACGCGGTCCGCCTCCGCCCGATATGCGGCCACGAGCTCATCAATAGCCCGGCTGTCTCTATCGAACGTCTCGTCGAAGTAGTCGCTCAGGCTCTTAGCGAAGGCCTCTGATGTCCCCTGCTGGCAGAACGGACACCGTCCACCATTAGTCTCGAAGTACCCCAGTCCCTCCCGAACCCAATCGCTGTTCTGGAGCCTCTGGATCATTGCGGCGATGTCCACGTCTGCCTTGCCGACGACCTTCTTGCCCAGGACGGGATTGCTTGCATGCGCTTCGAGTCGGGCGAAGTCCACAGCGGGAATCGGCGCAGCAGTTGTAGGGTTGCTCCCGAACAGCGTTTCCGCCCTCCTTTCCAGGTCTTTCAGGTCTTCCACTGAGGCACGATTGGAGGTCTTCTCCTGAAGGACCCGAGTCTTGAACTTCTCGGCAGCGTCCCGCACGCCCTTGAAGGCCCCGGCGAAGGCCGCATCGTGTTTCTGCTTCTGCGCCCAGCATCTATGCCTCAGCGCATCCTCTAGAGCAGCGGACTCGCCTGTCTTGCCCCCCGAGCCGTCCTCACCCTGCAGAGTCGCAGTCAAACCCTCGATCTTCTTCGTCAGTTCATCGACTTCTGCCTTGGCCGCATTGATCCTCTTGATCGTGTCGACCTGCTGCTCGCCGAGCGTGAAAATTCCTGGGATCTCGGGAGACTGCTCGAAGTTTTTCGCCACGAAGTCGGAGTTGTAGACTACCGACTGCAGCCTAGTTCCGCCCTTCCAGACAACCTTGCACGATGGGGCGGCTCCTTCATCCGCAATTACGCGTGCAATGGTCGTCTTGCCCGTGCCGTTCGAACCGAACAGGTAGTTGAGTCCCGCCAAGCCGTGAAGGACCTCTGCCGAGCTGCCGAATGTCGCGACATCGGTGATGCTGATTGACTCGATCAAGAATACACTCCATGGGCCCGCCCAGCGCGAGGCACGAAAAGGTGGCCGTGAACGAAACTCTAGCTCCGTTTCGGCGGGGGTGTCAACGCGATCTTCGTCTCTCGCCTGCCCCTGCTCTCCCCCTGCCGGGCTTCCGTAGGTCCATCACTCTTCCTCCCTACGCTTCCTCTCAGTAGCCTCAGACCCGCCCCCGACGCCCTTCCGCCCTGCCTCTCCGCTTCCATAACTTGCTAAAACCGGCCGTTTGTGTCAACCTCGACAGTCAGAAGTAGTTGATTTCGAGAGTATAACAACTGACTAAAGGAGACCGAACATGGCCGAACCGACGAAGCACCGACTGATATCCGTGCAAGACGCAGCGAAGCTATTGGGAGTGAGCGAGTGGACGATGTACCGATGGACGGGCAAGAGAGGGCGGATTCCGGCCTACAAGCTGGGCCGGAGACGGCTCGTCTCGACCGTCGACCTGGAGCGGTTCCTCCAGCAGTGCCGGGAGGAACCGAAACCCACGAGAGGGGCGGGTGGCCCGGGAGGGCGGAAATGAAGGCAAGGCTAGCTGCACTGTGGACAGTAGTACTACTAATGAAAACTGGCTTGACTATGATCGCAGAGCATGGTATACAAGGGATACCAGTCAGGCTGGCGGGGCTGGCCGGACCGGTGAAGCGGCTCTTTGACAACCAGGGGGATGGCGCATGCCCCTTACACGACGTGAGGAGGTAGGGGCATGATAGTTTTCAAGAGAGGCAAGACTTACGGCATCGACTATCGAGACCCGACCGGACGGCGGGTCCGCCAAGCAATCGGACCGGATCGGAAGATGGCGGAAGCGGCGCTCGCCAAGGTCCGAGTCAAGATGGCCGAGGGCAGGTTCCTGGACAAGGTTGAGAATCCCGGAGAAACCTCGCTTCTTGAGATGAGGAAGCGGTTTCTGGACTGGGGCAAGGGCAACAAGGCATCCTGGGCGCGGGACGAGCTTTGCCTGCGCCATTTGGCCGGTTTTTTCGGGGATCGGCTCTTGAGCGAGGTGTCGAGCTTCCTGATCGAGCAGTACAAGCGCTCCCGGCAGGCGCAGGTGTCGGCCAGGACGATCAACATTGAACTGGCCTGCCTGCGCAACCTGTTCAACCGGGCCATTGCCTGGGGACTTGCCCGGGACAATCCGGTCAAGAACGTGAAGTTCTTCCGGGAGGACAACTCCCGGGTCCGATACCTGACGCAGGAGGAAGCCCGGCGACTGCTGGAGCACTGCCCGGACAATATCCGCCCAATCGTCATCCTGGCACTGCACACCGGGATGCGACGGGGCGAGATTCTGGGCCTGCGCTGGGATGACATCGACTTCGGGGCGCGGACGATCCATCTTCGACGCACGAAGAACGGAAGGCCCCGCGACGTGCCGATGACGGAGACCGTCGCCCGGATGCTGCTGGACCTGAAGGCCAAGGCCAAGGAAAAGGCACTGTTCTACACCGCAGTCGGGAAGACACGACCGCTGCGGGACTTCCGGACCGCATGGGAGCGGGCGCTGCGGCTGGCCGGAATCCAAGATTTCCGGTTTCACGACTTGAGGCACACGGCGGCTTCCCAGTTGGCCATGGCCGGTGTCAACATGCGGACGATCCAGGAGATCCTCGGGCACCGGTCTCCCGCCATGACTCAGCGCTACACGCACCTGTCGCCCGAGCACCAGACCCGGGCCATTGCAAAGCTGGACGAGGTGATGCCTGTTGGGGATGTGGGGCACCACCACGGCCACGGGCAGCAGCACACACACCACCCGGAGCGTCAGCGACGGGCCGCACAGCACCACACCGGCACTCCGCAGAAGCAGCGGAAGCCTCGCGAGCCACGCGCACACGCGCATTAACGGGCGTAAACCGCACGCACACACGAGGCTCTTCATAATTCGACGGACCGAACACGGAATCCGACGGTTTGGTCACAAATCCGGCACACGGCAGGGAACCCCGAAAACGGGGACCGGCCGCGGCCCTCGAAATCAGGCAGGGTTATGGCTGTTGGCGAAAGCCGAGAGCGCCGGCCTTGCAAACCGACGCGCGTCGGTGCAGAAAGAGAGCGGTCGAGGCGGAGGTCCCCGGTGATGCGTTCCGCAGTGACGATCATTGCCCTGGCAGTCCTGTCCGGATGCTCAGCCCCCGAGTTGCCAGGCTGCAGGATCGAAGTCGTGCCCTCGGACGACGGTCTCCTCCTCGTGCGCGGCTGCGACCAGGTTCCGGTTGCCCGCTTCCCCGGCGTGATCCACTTCGAATGGGGGGCCGTCGAGCCGACGGAGGGGCACGAGCTGGTGATCCTGTGGGCCCCGGAGGAACGGCCGAAACAGCTTCGCATCTGGGTCATCCGCCCGTCCGCGACGGGGGTCGACTACCTCTGGCGTGGCAGTCGCATGAGCGGCGACGTCGAAGCGTTCACCCTGGTTCGAGGAGGAGGGAAGGAGGGGGCGCACTCGGAGGACGGGAAGGTGCCAGGGGGCGGTGGTGGGCAGTCAGGGGGCGGTGGTGGGCAGCCAGGCGGCGGTGGTGGGCAGTCAGGGGACGGTGGTGGGCAGCCACGGCACAGCAGCGAGGGGTCGGAGGGCACGGGCCGCCTCGATGACGCAGCGTGTCTCGTGACGCTGGAGAGGGGCCGGGACGGGCTCCGATTCCTGCTGACCTATCGGTGGACCGGCTTCGGCTTCGGACATGGCATCGCCTCCGGGGACGGGCGGGTGGACTGCCTCGGCAGGGAGTGGAAGTGCGCCGCTGGCGATGTGCGGGGGAAGCTGCGGTGCGTAGCGGCCGCACAGGAATCTGTGGCCCCCTGACGGGTCCGGGAGTATACTCCGCCGGAGTTGTCTGCCCCGGGAGGACGGATGGGCTTCGACTCCGCACGGCTCAAGGGCATCGGGTTGATGATCGGCACGGCCCTGGCCTTTGCCGTCATGAGCGCGATGTTCAAGATCGCGGTCGAGGACCTGTCCGTGTTCGAGGTCGTGTTCTTCCGGGGAATCATCGGCTTCCTCGTGATCATGGCGGTGCAGTGGATCCGCCCGGAGCAGCGGACGGCGGCGAAGGACCGGAAGGGGCTGTTCATGCGGGCCCTGTACGGGTACCTCTCGCTCGTGCTCTACGTCGTGGTCATCGACCACGTGCACCTCGGCCTGGCCAGTGCGCTCAACCAGAGCTCGCCGATGTTCGTGGTGCTGCTGTCCTTCTTCCTGCTCGGCGAGCGGCCGAGGCTGATTCTTCCCGTGCTGGTGGTGATTGCCTTTGCCGGGGTCTGCCTGATCGTCTCGCCCGACTTGAGCAGCCTGAACCTCTACGCGGCCTTGGGGGCCATGTCGTCGGTCCTGGCCGCGTTGGCCTACATCAGCGTGCGGAAGCTGAGGAAGACGGATACGCCGTGGGTCATCGTCCGGCATTTCACGATGTGGGGAGCCCTGCTGGCACTGCCTCCGATGCTCGTCATGGGATGGCAATGGCCTACGCTGGAGCAGTGGCTCGTGCTGGGGGTTTCCGGCATAGCGGGCCTCGCCGGCCAGCTCATGATGAGTCACTCGTACAGGCTTGCCGAGGCCTCTCTCGTAAGCCCGTTCCTCTACGTCTGCGTGCTCACCAGCTTCCTGTTCGGGTGGTTCTTCTGGGGGGAATGGCCCGACCGCGGCGCCATGCTCGGTTGT
>VGRX01000180.1 GCA_016875215.1 Deltaproteobacteria bacterium | reverse complement strand
AGGCCGGTCGTCTCGGCCCATTCGGCGGCGGTCACCTCGTGGTCGAACGCCACGAGCCCGCGGGTGAGGGTGACCTGGTGTCGGGGCGTCTCGCCCTCGCTGGTGCAGGCCTCTCCCGGGTGTGCGCCCATGAAGAATGCGCCGGGGGGGAGGAGGACCTGCCCGTGGGGGAGGGGGGGCATCCGGGCATCGGGGCTGCGGGCGTCAGGGGCGTCGGCATCGGGGGTGGAATCACCTGTGGGCGAGTCGCAGGCCGCACAGAGAAGGTCCGTCGGGAGGCTGTTGCCGGGCTCAGCGGAACAGGCCGTTGCGAGAGCGAGAAGAGCTGTCAGGCACGACACGGCAGTCTGTGTGGGCATGTGGACCTACCAGGTGACGATGACCTGTCCGTGGCCTTGCCTAACGCCGGTCTGGGTATCTGTATCGAGCAGTCCCTGGACGTAGGAGGAGCCTCCCCCACCGCCTCCGCCGTGGCCTCCCCCGCCTCCGCCGTAGTAGCCTCCTCCGCCTCCGCCCGCGCCGCCGCAGCCGCCGTTGGAGTTGTCTGCCAGGCCGCCCTGGCCAAGCGTGCCGGCGGTGCCCAACTGGCCGCTGAAGTTGCCTCCCGCGCCGCCTGCGGACTGGGTACCTGGCTTGCCCCAGCCGTCGGGGGAGTTGCCGCTGTGCCCGCCGCCGGTTCCGGTGAGCCCACCTCCCTGGCCGCCCACACCGCTGTCGTTGTAGCACCAGGCCGAGGCCCCGCCGCCGCCGGCCACGAGGATTCGGTTCGTGAGCGCCTGGCCACCGCTGCGAACGTCGGAAGCTCCGCCTCCGCCGACGGTGTAGCTGGCCGCGCCGGTATGGCCGCCGCCTCCGTTGTATCCGCCAGCCGCGACCTGGCCGTTGTAGCCGCCCTGTCCGCCCACGTAGACGTGGATCGTCTTTCCCGCCAGGTTGGTGGCCCGCCCCTTGGCGTAGCCGCCCTTGCCCCCGTAGCTCTGGTTGCCATACCAGCCGCCCTGTGCGCCCCATGCCTCGAGAGTCACGGACACGGCGCAGGCGGGCAGGTCGAACGACTGGACTGAGCCGGTGTACGAGAACGTCTTGGTCCCGTGGATGCAATCCACGCATGCTCCGGCCTGGCAGCTCTTGCCTGCGCCGCACGGCGTCCCGTCGACCACGGGGGAGAAGACGCAGCCGGTCTTGGCGTTGCAGGAGTCGGAGGTACATTCGTTGGCGTCGTTGCAGGGGAGCGGCGGGCCGCCGGCGCATTTCCCCTGGGCGCACTTGTCACCGGTGGTGCACAGGTCGGAATCGTCACACGTGGCCTGGTTGTAGGCGTGGACGCAGCCGATCTTCGAGTCGCAGGAGTCGTCGGTGCAGGTGTTGGCGTCCGCGCAGTCCGGAGGGGGACCGCCGGTGCAGGCGCCTGCGGCGCAGATGTCCTTCGTAGTGCAGGTGTTGCCGTCGTCGCACGCAACCGTGTTGGGGAGGTGCTGGCAGCCGTTTGCCGGGTCGCACGAGTCGTCAGTGCAGGGGTTGGCGTCGTCGCAGCCGACGGGCTTGCCGCCGGAGCAGGAGCCGGCCTTGCAGGTCTCGCCTGCGGTGCACTGGTTTCCGTCGTTGCAGGGGGCGGTGTTGGGGGCATGGGCGCAACCGGTGGCGGGGTCGCACCAGTCGTCGGTGCAGACATCGCCGTCGTTGCACGACAATGGCTTGAGCCCGAGGCACTTGCCGGCCTTGCAGGCATCTTCGAGGGTGCAGGGGTTGGAGTCGTCGCACGAGGCCGTGTTGGGGGAGAAGCTGCATCCGGTTGCGGGCAGGCAGGAATCATCCGTGCAGGGGTTCTTGTCGTCGCACTTGATGGTGGCCGAAAAGATGCAGCCGCCGAGGTGGCAGTGGTCTCCCGTGGTGCACACGTTGCCGTCATCGCACGGTGCCTCGGTCAGCTTGAAGAAACAGCCGGTGGCGGGGTTGCAGGTGTCGGCCGTGCACGGGTTGGAGTCGTCGCAGGTCGCGGCTGCCACGAAGATGCACTTGCCGGCCTCGCAGTGGTCGCCGGCCGTGCACGCGTTGCCGTCGTCGCAGGCTGCAGCGTTGTGCGTGTGCTTGCATCCCTGTGCCGCGCTGCAGGAATCGTCGGTGCACGGGTTGCCGTCGTCGCAATCCATGGCTTTTCCCGGGACACAGGTGCCGAACGCACACGTGTCATCGAGGGTGCACGGGTCGGAATCCTGGCAGGAAGCGTTGTTGGGCAGGTGGGTGCAGCCGGTCTTGGGAGAGCACGCGTCGTCCGTGCACGGGTTCCCGTCGTTGCAGTTCGCTGCGGGGCCGGGCAGGCACTGCCCCTGGTGGCACTGGTCGGAAAGGGTGCACGGATCCCCGTCGTCACACGGGTGGCCTTCGTGTGCGGGGACGAAGGAGCACTTGCCCGAGAGCGGGTCGCACGACGATTCCAGGCAGGGGGCTGCGGTCCCTGCCGGCTCGGGGCAAGTCACGCTCGAGCCGGCGGCAACGACGCACTGGAACGGGATTCCATCCGTGTCGCACACGAGAACGCCGTTGCAGAGGTTGCCGTCTTCGAGGGCAGCGCAATCGGAGGTCGCCTGGCAGTCGCAGGCGATCGGGACGCCGCCGCACTTGCCTTGTTCGCACTGGTCCGCAACGGTGCAGGGGGCGTTGTCGTCGCAGGGGGCGTTGTTGGGGGCGAAGAGGCATCCGCCGGTTTCCGCGCAGGTATCGTCGGTGCAGGGGTTTGAGTCATCGCAGTCGACGGGGGTCCCGGTGCAGACTCCGGCGACGCAGTGGTCGGCCGCGGTGCAGGGGTTGCCGTCCTTGCACTCGTCGCCGTCCAGTGCGACGTGCTCGCATCCGGCCTGGCCGTTGCAGAGGTCGGTGGTGCACTCGTTTCCGTCGTCGCACAGGTTGATCCAGTTGCCCGCTATTTCGTCGGGCTCATCGACGTCGTCGTCGCAGTCGTCGTCGAGGCCGTTGCAGCTCTCGGCGGCCGGTTCGAGCGCATCGCAGGCGCTCAGGCCGTCGGCCGAGCAGAAGCGTTTGCCGGTGCAGGTACCGAAGTCGTTGGATACCTGGCAGGGAGTCGAGAGCCCGAGTGCGGCCGACTTCGCAGTGCAGGGGCACACGCCGGTATCCGCGACGCACTGCTTCGACGCGACCCCTTCCACGGTGACGGCGTCCTTGCACGCGAATCCCCACGGGCAGGCGGCGGGGGCCTCGCCGGGAGCCCCGCAGGAGCCGCCGCAGAAGCTCCCCTCGCTTCCGTAGTCGATGCAACCGTCGTCCGCACCGCCCGGCGACTTGCAGTCCGCGTTCGATGCGCACGGCTTGCAGAGGTTGCTGACCGCGGACACGCAGATGAAGCTGACGTCCGGGCCGTCCCCCTGGACCTGCCGACACGTCCAGCCGGGGGGGCACTCCTCCTGGCAGGTGGCGGTGCAGACGCCGTCGCCGAGGTGCTCGACGCACCAGCCGGACAGGCAGTCGGAGTTGACTGTGCAGGGATCGAGGAAGCAGCCGGTTCCGGCCTGGCAACCCGGTTCCGGGGTCTCGTCACCGGCGTCGTCCGGGAGCAGGGGGATCTCTCCGGCGCGGTCGTCCTCGCCCGCGAAATCGAGAGGGACGGAATCGGCCCCGGCGTCCTGTGGGGCGAGGTCGTCTGCAGCATCCGACCCAGGCGCTTGCGTCGTGCTGCTGCCCGTGGAGCATGCTGCCATCCAGACCAGTGGAAGCAAGGCTGCGATCCATCGACTCATGTCGTTCACCTCGAGCAAAGTGTCCGCCGGTGTCTCCACCGGCCCAGGCCGGCGGGGCGGGAGGGTTCCCTCCCGGCTCCTCCGGGACGCACGTGGGGGAGTGTACCACGAACCGCGCCCGCGTTGAATTTTGGAGTTGCCCTTGTTAATAGATGTGAGTACACTGCCCCGACCGTTCCGTGCGGCGGCGCCCGCCGCGGGAGAGGGGCGGATGTCGTGGCAGAGGGGTAACCCTGCATGAAAGATGACCGCAGCCGCATGAAGACCCTGCTGCTCTGGGCCGTGTTGTTCATCGGCTTCATCGTGGTCTTCCAGTATGTCAAGCAGTCCGGGAAGGAGGAGGAGATTCCCTTCTCCCGGTTCCTGGCGGAGGCCCGTACCCTCGAGGGGCTGGACAAGGGGCTCCCTCCGCTGTCCGAGGTGAAGAGCTTCACGGTGACGGGGGAGCGGATCGCGGGGCAGCTCTCGGACGGGACGCAGTTCGTGACCCGGGGTGACATCAAGGCGCTGGGCGACCAGCTTCTCTGGGTGCTGCGAAAGGGGGTCGAAGTCCGCTATGGGGCCGAGGACAGTCCGCTCGAGGTTGCGGAGGGAACGCTGGAGCTGCCCTTCACCGAGTTCGTGACGCGGCTGCTGGCCGTGCCTTCGGATGCGGAGTCGGGGCAGTACGCGCGCAGCCTGGTGCGGGAGGTCGAGGTCCGGGGGCAGCAGATTTCGGCGAAGTACGGCGATGGCAAGCTGAAGAAGACGTCGGGGGACTTGAGCGAGCTCGAGCCGGAGCTGCTGGCCCTGGGGATCACGATCAAGCACGAGGCGGAGCAGACCGAGGGGTTCTGGGTGCAGTTTCTGCTCTCGTGGATTCCGATGCTGTTGTTGTTCCTGGTCTTCTTCTTCTTCCTGCGGCAGCTCCAGATGGGAGGGGGCAAGGCGATGAGCTTCGGCAAGAGCCGTCACCGCCTCCTCACGGAGAGCTCGCTCCGGGTCACGTTCGACGACATTGCGGGAATCGACGAGGCCAAGGACGAGCTGCGGGAGATCGTCGAGTTCCTCAAGGACCCGAAGAAGTTCACGAGGCTGGGCGGGCGGATTCCCAAGGGGGTGCTCCTCATGGGGCCGCCGGGCACGGGCAAGACGTTGCTGGCCCGTGGCGTGGCCGGGGAGGCCGGGGTGCCGTTCTTCTCGATCTCCGGCTCCGACTTCGTGGAGATGTTCGTCGGGGTGGGGGCGAGCCGCGTGCGCGACCTGTTCGAGCAGGGGAAGAAGCATGCCCCGTGCATCATCTTCATCGATGAGATCGACGCGGTGGGGCGGCATCGCGGGGCCGGGCTCGGCGGCGGGCACGACGAGCGGGAGCAGACGTTGAACCAGCTCCTCGTGGAGATGGACGGGTTCGAGTCGAACGACGGTGTGATCCTGATTTCGGCCACGAATCCCCCCGACGTGCTGGACCCGGCACTGCTCAGGCCCGGGCGGTTCGATCGGCGAGTGGTGATTCCGCTACCCGACCTGCCGGGGCGGATCGGGATCCTGAAAGTCCACACCAAGAACAAGCCGTTGGCGTCGGACGTGGACCTCGAGACGGTGGCTCGCGGGTCTCCGGGGTTCTCAGGGGCCGACCTGGAGAACCTGGTGAACGAGGCTGCCCTCCTGGCGGCCCGCGGGGAGCAGGATCGGATCGAGCAGCGCAACTTCGACGAGGCCAAGGACAAGGTGCTGATGGGGGCCGAGCGCAAGAGCCTGGCGCTCACGGCCGAGGAGAAGAGGACCACCGCGTACCACGAGTGCGGCCACGCTCTGGTGGCCCGCCTGCTCAAGAACGCGGACCCGCTGTACAAGGTGACGATCATTCCCCGGGGGATGGCGCTCGGCCTGACTCAGCTCCTGCCCGAGAAGGACAGGCACGGATACAACCGGCTCTGGGTCGAGGACACGATGGCCATGCTCATGGCCGGGCGCGTGGCCGAGGAGCTGGTCTTCTCGGAGCAGACGACCGGAGCCGGGCACGACATCGTGCAGGCAACGGATCTTGCCCGCCGCATGGTGACCGAGTGGGGGATGAGCTTCCTGGGGCCCATCGCGTATGACCGGAAGGGGGACGAGGTGTTCCTCGGCCGTGACTTCGTGCGGCAGCAGACGCATTCCGAGGCCTCTGCACAGCGCATCGACCGAGAGGTGAAGCGGCTCGTGACCGATGCGTACGACCGTGCGCAGCAGATCCTGAGTACGCACCGGGTCGTGCTGGACGAGATGACTGCGCTGCTGCTGGAGAAGGAAACGATCGGAGCCGACGACGTGGAGACGATCCTGTCGCGGCACGGGATTGCGCCCAAGAACGGGACGCCCGCATCGCCTCCGGCCGGTGGCGGGGAACCCTTTCAGCCGGCAGTGTAGCGTGGTGACGGCCGGTCATTCCGCGGTCGTCCCGAGGAGAGGAGGTCCGAGGTGCCGCACGCTGCCACCCTGGTGACCCCTGCGGGAACGCTCTACCTGGATCGAACGCGCCTGATGGGCGTGGTCAACGTGACTCCGGATTCATTCTCCGACGGGGGTTCCTTCGCTTCGACGGATGCTGCGGTCGCCCGTGCGCTCGAGCTGGCGGAGCTCGGGGCGGACGTCATCGACATCGGGGGCGAATCGACCCGACCAGGGTCCCAGGGCGTTGCGCTCGAGGAGGAGCTTTCCCGCGTGATTCCCGTGGTGGAGCGGGTGGTCCGCGAGGTCTCGGTTCCCGTGTCGGTCGATACCCACAAGGCCGAGGTGGCTCGACGTGCGGTGGATGTCGGGGCGGCCATTGTGAACGATGTGACCGCGCTGCGGGGTGACCCTCAGATGGCCCGAACCGTTGCCCGGGCCAAGGTGCCGATCGTGCTGATGCATGCGCTGTGGCCGCCCGCGACGATGCAGGAGCAGCCGGCATACGTGGACGTGGTCGAGGACGTTGCCTGGTTCCTGGAGGAGCGTGCCCGGTTCGCCATGGGGTTCGGCATAGAGCGGGATCGGATCGTGGTGGATCCGGGGATCGGGTTCGGCAAGACGCTGGAGCACAACCTCGCACTGCTCAGGGACCTGCCCAGGCTTGCGGCGCTGGGGTACCCGCTGCTGGTGGGGCCGTCGCGGAAGAGCTTCCTCGGAATGTTGCTCGACCGCCCGGTGGATCAGCGGCTGGCGGGGACTGCGGGGGCGGTGGCACTGTGCGCAGCGCTTGGCGCGCACCTGGTGCGCGTGCACGATGTGAGGGAGATGCGGGACGTGGTCCGTGTGGTTGACGCGGTGGTGTGGCAGGTGTAACAATCTGAGCGTGCTCGCCTCGACAGGGGATCATGGGACTGCAGGCAGCATGGAACGGGGACCCGGCGACACCGTGCCGGGATGTCGTTTGTCGGGGGCCGCGTGAGATTGCGGCCCGGAAGGAACATCGGGGGGATGCCAGATGCTAGGCGGGTCCACGCTGGATGTCATCAGGACCGTCCTCGACATCCTCATCGTGGCCTACATCATCTACAAGTTCCTTGACCTGACCAAGGGCACGCGCACCATGCAGATGCTGGTGGTGGTGCTCGGGGCTGCGATTCTGATCCTGCTGTCGCGGCAGCGCTTCCTCGACCTGCCGACGTTCCGGTGGCTCGTGGACAAGTCGCTGTATGCCATCGTGCTGGTGGTGGTCGTCCTGTACCAGGATGACATCCGGCGCAGCCTGGTGCGGATCAAGTGGCTGGATGCGCTGGCCAAGGGGCGGGGCCTGTCCCCCATGCGGTCGGCCGAGGAAGTGGTCAAGGCGGTGCGGGCCATGTCGGCCCGGCGTGTCGGTGCGTTGATCGTGATCGAACGGACCGGGAATCTTGAGCCGTACATGACCGATTCGGGCACCCGGCTGGATGCCGGCATCAGCAAGGAGCTGCTGTATGCCCTGTTCGTTCCGGGGCAGGACAACCCGCTGCACGACGGGGCCGCGATCCTGAGCAAGGATCGGATCCTGTCGGCCGGCTGTGTGCTTCCGCTGACGTCGCGCACGGATCTGGAGCCCTGGGTGGGGACGAGGCATCGGGCTGCCGTCGGTCTGTCCGAGCAGGTGGATGCCGTGGTCGTGGTGGTATCGGAGGAAACCGGCCGTATCAGCGTGGCGCTCGGGGGGGACCTGCACGCGAACCTGTCCCCGGACGAGCTGAGGCATCTGCTGGCGAGGGAGCTGACCGAGGCCGCTCCGTCGCCCGGGCTGAGGCGCTGGCGTGATCGCCTGTTCCGCAAAGTGGGGTAGGGGATGCAGAGGCTCGTGGGAATCCTGCGCAGGCTGTTCCTGGAGAATCTCGGCATCAAGCTTCTGGCCCTGGTCCTGGCGGTGGCATTGGCCCTGGCTGCCCGGGAGGAGACGATCCAGGAGCTGGACATCGAGGTTCCGCTGGCCATGGGGGTGCACCCGACTGACCAGGTGCTGCTCACAGACCTTCCGGCTTCCGTTCGCGTGCGGGTGCGCGGGGACATCCAGCATATTGCCGAGGCACTGTCCAATCGGGAGCCGTTCCTGATCGACGTGGCGGACGAGGGAGACAACCAGACCATCTACCTCTCGCCCGAGGTCCTGGAGAGCCACCTGGGCGGCGGGCTGGACGTGCTGTCGGTCAGTCCGGGGAACCTCTCGGTCCGGTTCGACCGGCTCGAGGTGCGCCAGGTCCCGGTGCGGGTCGAAATCGTGCGCCGTCCGCAGAACTACTGGTCCATCGACGAGGAGCGGGTTGCGGTCGAGCCGTCCCTGGTGGAGGCACGGGGGCCTTCCGCTGTGGTCCAGGGGCTCGTGCACCTGCGGACCGAGGCACTGGACCTGGCCGGCCTCACGTCGGACTTCACCGGCAAGGTGGGGCTGGAAGCTCCCGCAGGTCTCGAGGTCCGTCCAGGCGCCGTGCAGGTGTTCATCCCGGTGCGCGAGCGGGAAGGGGACAAGCTGCTCAAGGGCGTCCGCATCCTCCTTCGGAACTGCCCCAAGGGGTATGACTGCCGGGCGACGCCGACCTTCTTCCAGGCCCGCGTCGACGGCAAGCAGCGGCTGGTGGACCAGATCACCATGGAGAACCTGGGCCAGTATGTCTACATCGACGTGCGGCGGCTCCCGCTGGACAAGGGGGTGGTGCAGAAGCACTTCCCCGCGGTGGAGCCCACGGTGGAGGCACTCAACGGAGTTCGTTTCACGCTGACCGGAGCCAAGTACTTCAACGTCACGGTGACCCGGCGCTGACCCGAGCCAAGGCGGCCACGGAGCCGTTTCGGGCGAGGCCCCCAGGAGGAGACAGATGCGCGAGCTGTTCGAGACCGACGGGATTCGAGGACAGGCCCC
>VGRX01000179.1 GCA_016875215.1 Deltaproteobacteria bacterium | reverse complement strand
CCCCGATCTTGTTGACCACCGGGATGATCTCGAGGTCCAGCTCCATGGCCTTGTACATGTTCGCCAGGGTCTGCGCCTGCACCCCCTGGCTGGCATCGATGACCAGCACCGCACCCTCGCAGCCGGCCAGCGCCCGGGAGACCTCGTACGAAAAGTCGACGTGCCCCGGAGTGTCGATCAGGTTGAGCAGGTACTCCTCTCCGTCGGGGCCGGCGTGGTCCATGGTGACCGCCGAGGACTTGATCGTGATCCCTCGCTCGCGCTCGAGATCCATGCCGTCGAGCAGCAGCGACCGCGTCTCACGAGGCGGAATGGCGCCGGTCCGACGCAGGATGCAGTCCGAGAGCGAGGTCTTCCCATGGTCGATGTGCGCAATGATGCTGAAGTTCCGGATTCGCTCCAAGTGAGCCCTCTTTCGTGTGGGGAATCGCCCGGTCTACTTGCCCCAGGATGCCGCGTCCGCGACCGCGGCACAATCGACGAACGTCGCGCCGGCAGGATTCTTGAAGGGGGAATTGCAGTACTCGAGGAACATCGCGACGGCCTCCACCTGCACTCCGTCACCGGTCTCCGCCGGGCGGAATCCCGACCCGGAGTTGTACTCCCCGTCCGGGACGCTCTCGTCCCAGAGATCCCAGTTGGGCCAGCTCTCGAACTCGGCTACGGCCTGAATCCAGTGCTTCTGCACCAACCGCGCCTCCTCCCAGTTCAGCGGGAACCCGAAGGCCGCTGCCTGCACCAGCAGCAGTGCCATGTCTCGCTTCCAGTTGCCGTTCGAGACTCCCGGCTCCTCGCTCTTCGGGTCGAGGTAGGTGTCGATGCGCTCGGTCATTCCCTTGAGCAGATTCAGAGCGATCTCCTCGTGACCGTAGACCAGCGCGTTGCCCAGCGCTGCCATGTGGTAGTTCCAGATGATCGGGTAGTTGTAGTAGTGCCCCCCCGGCGCCACCATGTCGTACACGCTGCCGTATCCGCTGCCGCAGTCGTTCGTCTTGGGCACGCCGTACGCGATGAGATCGGTTGCCAGCCGGTTGGTGCACTCGCTGGGCGGGTCGAGCTCGGCGTACCACACGTAGTTCCCAAGGTCCTGATCCGGGATCTTGTAGGCAACCCCATCTGTCCCCTTCGTGCGGATGTAGTACCCGGAATCCACGATGTCCTTGTTGAACCCCTTCATCGTGTCCAGGGTCTCCTGGCAGGCCTCCCTGACCCACTCGAAGGGGGCGTCCGCCACCGCGTAGGGAAGGAACGCTGTGGTCCGCACGATCGCGCAGACGTCGTCCTTGCTGCGCATGTTCGTGATCCAGATGCTCCCCCACGTGGGATTGTGGGGCCAGGCGAACGTGTGTGCGTTCCACCCGTCCTCGATGTGGTACATGCCGCTGAACTCCATGGCCTTCTTGCGACCGTCGTCCTTCCAGGTCGCTTCGTCCAGAGTGAACGACTGGTCCATGGGGAAGATGGCGCGGGCCATCAGGAACGGGGCCGGATCGTTCTCGTCCCACACGAATCCCTTGACCGAAGCGGTGAGCCCCTTGCAGTACTGTTCAGCGACCTTGCACGTCTCCCAGTCCGCGGTCAGGTTGCAGCCGTTGATGGCCTGGCTCAGGACCTTGGAGCTGGGAATCCACATGTTGTGCTCTCCGCCGGTTTCCTTGAAGGTCACGGTGTCGCCTGCCTTGACCGCGAGCACGTCGTTGTGCCAGGCCAGGTAGTCATCCTTGCCCGTGGACGGATCCACGCCGGTGCTGGTTCGCAGCAGCCACCGGAAGGAGCCGACCTTGCTCCACAGACCGGTGACCGCCTTGGTGAACTGCTCGGTCTCGTCCCCCGGGATCGGCTCCCCCTTCATCGGCCGAGAGTACTCGAACGGCAGCTTCCTCGGGGGGAAGGGCTCGGGCACGTCCGCGTCGACCACGTCCTGGGCACCCCCCTCTCCGCTCACCAGGTCGGTATCGGCCCCCAGGCCGTCAGGCGGTGCCGACACGTCCTCGCAGCACGCGTCGCCCGTCTGCACATCTCCGGGCACATCCTGCGCACCGGTGTCCTTGTCACCGCCACCGCTGCAGGAGGCCAGGAAACAGGTGAGAATCAATACGTTCAGGGAAAGGCGAACCATGTCGAGACCTCCTCGGGCACCAACCGTGCCCTGAAAGCAACGCCATCATGCCAGAATCCGGCCGTCAGGAAAAGGGGCAGTTGCTCCCGACCGCACTCACGTCGGGCGTACTCTTGCCAGAAGCAACGCTGCCGCCAGGGCCAGGCCCGCACCCACCCCGAATGCTGCTTGCACGCTTGCCAGCTTCCACACCGCGCCGAACAGCAGGCTTGCCGGCAGCGCGGCGAGCCCGATCGCACCGTGGTAGAACCCGAATGCGGTTCCCAGGAGCTTCTTGGGTACCATGGCCGAGACCAGAGCCTTCTCGGTGGGCTCGGTAAAGCCGAAGTACACGCCGTAGGCCAGGAACACCGCGATCGCGGCCCAAGGGTGGTCGACGACGGCGAAAGCCAGGTAGACGACTGCGTAGAAGAGCCAGCCGATGAGAATCATGTTCCGGTGCCCCAGCCGGTCCCCGAGATTCCCGCCAAACCAGGCCGCCCCCATGCGGATCAGGCTGTGCACCGCCCAGATGAATGCCACCTGGCCGGCGTCGACCCCCAGCTCGGACAGGCGGAGGAGCAGGAACGCGTCCGTGGAATTGCCGAGCGTGAACACGAGCACGGCCAGGAGCAGCTTGCGATACCCGGGCCCCATCTCTCTCAGCGCAGCCCGGCCTCCAATCCTCGCACCGGGCTGCTCCACTCGGTCCGCGTCAGCTCGTTGCCCGGGCGCAGTGGCCTTGGGAGCCGCCCGCAGCCCACCGTCGCCGACCGCCTCCTTCTTCTCCTCGACCCCGGCCAGGATCAGGACTACGACGATGACGGAAGGTATGGCCGCCGCCAGGAACACCCCCCGCATCGACAGAATGCCTGTCGATAGAAGGGCCATGGCAATCAGCGGTCCCGCCACCGCACCGGCGTGGTCCATGGCCCGATGGAAGCCGTAGGCCCGCCCGCGCATCGAGACGTCAGTCGCCCCCGCGATCAGCGCATCCCTCGGCGCGCTGCGCAGCCCTTTGCCCACCCGGTCGCCGAACCGGAGCGCCAGGACGACCGGCCATGCGCCCGCCAGCCCGATGAGGGGACGGACCGCACCGGAGAGCGAGTAGCCGGCCAGCACCAGCGGCTTGCGACGCTTCACGCGGTCCGACCACCACCCGGAAGCCCCCTTCAGCAGGGCCGATGTGGACTCCGCTACGCCCTCGATGACCCCCAGCGACAGCGCCCCCGCCCCCAGCACGCTCGAAAGGAACAGGGGCATCAGCGGGTAGATCATCTCGCTGGACATGTCGGTGAACAGGCTCACCAGCCCGAGAGCGACAACGGTCCTGGGCATCCCCGAAAGCCCGGCAAGCCACGCTCTCCCCTTCTCCTGCATCTCGCCATCTCCCCTCAAACCGACAGCGGCCCCCGCGCCAGCCGGCCGTGAGCACCGACCTTCTCCGCAAAGATAGTCGAAGCTCCCGGGTTTTGCTAGACTGACGGCCGATGCGAGGTGCAAAGATGCGGATCGCGATCTCGAGTGCGCTGGCTGGAGTGTTTCTCGTGCTCACCTCCTGTGGCGGTTCGGACACGACGGCGGACGCGGCAGTGGATGCTGCTGCGGCGGACCAGTTGCGAGCCGACGTCCCGGGTGACGCGGTTTCGGTCGACCAGGCGGTGACGGATGCCCTTGAGACGCTCCCCGAGGACGCCGCGCAGCCCGGCTGCTGCGACCGGGATTGCGTCCCCAAGCCGAAGGTCGATGCCGCGCAGCGCAAGTTCGCACTCAGCATGTTCCATTTCAATATCCAGTACGTGGTCGGCGGCCTGGATGCCGACACGCCGGACGGCGGCACTCTCTCGATGTGCGGCGAGCCGTGCGAAGGGTGGACCGACGATGCACTCCACGACTGGTACGTGCGCAAGGTGTTCGAGCCGGTGATGGACCTCTACCTCGGCCACCCGGGCTGGACCGGAACGTTCGAATTCCAGGGGCTCCTCCTCGATGTCGTGAAAGCCAGGCACCCCGACCTCCTGGAGAAGATGCGACAGGCGGCCCAGACCGGCGCCATCGAGATGGTGAGCATCCACTACTCTGACCAGTTCTTCGAGGCCTTCCCCCGCCACGATCTCCAGCTCTCGACCGACTGGACCCGCAAGCTGTTCCTTGATGCCTGCATTCCGTTGTCCGGAGTGGTGTTCAACCAGGAGGGACAGGCCGGGGAAGGGAAACACCGGTTCATGGGCGAGAACGGGTACGAGATCTCGGTCTTCCCGGTGAATCTCTACAAGTACTACCACTGGCAGGAGCCGCGACTGCCCCTGTACACGGACCGGGGTGTCGACGTGGTCATCGGCCCGGACGGGATGGACCTTGACACCCTGCCGCCGCCAGCGCAGGGCGCGGGTGGCGGACTGCACGTGACCTGGACCTTCTTCGACGACGGGGATCTGCTGGCGTATCCTCCCTCGCCCTACCTCGCACCGTTCTACACCGACGAGGAGGGGGCCAAGAACATGAACGACTACCGCGTCAAGCTCGAGAAGCTGGCTGCCGACGGATACCGGATCTCGGGCATCTCCAACTATGTGGCCCACCTGAAGGCCATGGGGGTCGAGGCGAAGCCGCTTCCGCCGGTCCTCGATGGAACCTGGCAGCCCAAGGACACCAACAGCGTCCACCGATGGTTGGGCGGCCGCAGCATCGTGACGGGGGCGGCTTTCGAGCGGGACAACACCATCCGAACGTGGCACTACCGCTCTCGCACGGATCTCCACGCCACCTCACTGCTGGCCGAAGCTGCAACCCAGGCAGGAGTGCTGCCCGAAGACGCGCCCTCCAGGCTTGAGGATGCCTGGCGCCACATGCTGCTTGCCGAGGTATCGGACGTCACCGGAATCACCCCGTGGATGGGGGAGTATTACTACGGCGTGATTCACGCCACTGCCGTCGATGACCTCGTCGCCTCCCTTCGGCAGGATCTCCTCGCCGCTCTCGGGTGGAAGCACGCCCGGGCCGACATTGCAGCGGGAACCGCTGAATCGCTGGAGGCAATTCCGGTACCGGATGAGCCGCTTCCGGCCGCTGCCCCGCTCGATGTCTCCATCGACGCACCGAGCAGAACGACCGACCTGACCTGGCTGGGAGGCCCGGACCTGTTCACGCTCCGGGTCGAGTTCGGCCCCTCGATCGACCCCACGGGCAAGGATGCCCCCAACTGCAAGGTCACCCTCTCCTTCCCCCGTTTCGAAGAGGCCTTCATCTACACCCCGGCCCTGGCCGAGGACGAAGTCGTCCGACATGACATGAAGGACTTCTCCTTCCAGCTTCCGGAGGTCTACCTGCCGCTCTCCAACGGGCTCATCGGACTCGGTGACGACTGGTGGGTGGTCAAGGTGTGTGGCAAGGTCCATGTCGCTGCACGCATTCCCAACACGGGGGACCCATTGATCCAGTTCGTGGACGAGACTGCGGACCCGGTCAACGGAGATTCCTGGGAGTTGAAGGTCTTCCACGGAAGCCAGGCCGACGCGCTTGCGCTCGCCCGCACCACCAACACGCATCCGATCGTGGAGTTCTAGCCGTCAGGTTGCCCGCACCATCGGTCCATCTACCTCCTTCACCAGCGGCACATCTGCTCCACCCCGGGTAGGCCTGCCGGCCAACCCGGGGCTGGTCCGCCACTCACGGCTCGGAAACCGCATCGGCCGTCAGGTTGCCCGCACCGGCGGCACATCCGCACCCTGCTCCCGACGGCCGATGCGGCGCAGCGCGGCCCGTCGCTTACGCTCCGGGTGGTGTGGGGGGCCGCACCATCGGCCAGCCGCCCCGCATCGGCCGTTGGGTTGCCCGCGCCCAAGGTGCATCTTCATCCACACACCAGCGGCCGTTCGTCCGACGGGCGCCGTCCGACGTGTCCGACGAGTCCGACTTCCGTTCGTGTGTCCGACGTGTCCGACAGGCGCCGTCCGACGTGTCCGACGTGTCCAATGCAGTCCGTTGGTCCGACGTGTCCGACTGGCGCCGTCCGACGTGTCCCACCACGGCATCGGCAACACACCGGCCTTGCAATGCAAACCCGGGCATGCGTCATAACCCACCTGGGAGTCTCGGATGGGCCGCTTTCCAGGCCGTTGCGCATAACCCAGACTGGTAGGCTGGAGTCGGCGGGGATAGGCCCGAGTTGCGCCGGCTGATGTCACAAATCCGGCACAGGGGGAGGCCTTCAAGCACGCGACGTGCCACACCTTTCGCCACTCGTTCGCCACCCACCTCATCGAGGCCGGGTATGACATCCGGACTGTCCAGGAGTTGCTCGGCCACAAAGACGCAAAGACCACAATGAACTACACGCACGTCCTGAACCGCGGCGGGCGGGGTGTGCGAAGTCCCGTGGACGTTCTCTGACGAACGCCTCCATGCCGAAACGGGATAACTCCCCTGCCAACCCACGGACCCCGACGCAACCAGGCTTTCCCAGGCGTTGCGATTCCGCTTCCCACGCCATTCGCCATGGGGTACTATGCTGACAGGGAACGGCGGGCCGCGCACTAGGCGGAAACCGCATAAACAGGAGTTGGGCGTCAGCAATCGACACAAGGAGGAAAAGATGGACATTCTGAGCACAACATTGGCCTCAATGGGCATACCCGTAAGGCCGAGGACTCTTATCGCGGTCGGATTCGCCTTGATCGTTGGGCTTGTCTGCCTGCTGTCCTTCGGAGGTCTCTTTTATCTGAAACTTGCTCGGCCGACTGAAGATGCTGGCCTATTCCTCAACATATTCCTGTCCAGCTTGGGTTACATCGTTGGAATACTCACCGGCATCCTAGGTATCAAGAGTGAGTAGTTCCGCTTGCAGGTTGACGCCCAACCAGCCCTTCCAGCGGACGCGCCAGAAGCGGCGCGCCGCTGAAGGGCGACGTTCGGCTGAGGAGGCACTTCCATGGAAACACGTCGATTCCTTCTCCTATTCGTGGTTCTCGGAGTTCTTGTCGCCATGGTCCGACCCGCATTTGCGGGAAAGGGGGTTGGCAGAACGAGCGCGAGGACTGCGGATGACGGAGAGGACTTCCTCGAGGAAATACGGCGAGACCGCGAGGATCTTCAATCCGAACACCAGACGCTACTCGATACTGCGATCCAGCAACGACTCAATGCCGACATTGCGAAAAGTAAGGAAGTCGTATGGAATGCTGAGCGATCCCGCCGGGTCCTCGAATGGGACGAAACATCCTCCATGGTCTCTTTCGTCTTGGCTCATGTCGTCGTTGTCGGCGGCTTCCTGTTGGGCGTCCTCGAGTTCGTCCATGCGAGCCGCCTTAGAAAACGTGGTCGGGTAGTCGATGACACGGAGATCACCATCAAGATGGAGTCGATCGCCGTTCGTACCACTTCGTTCGGATTGTTACTCCTCGTCGCTTCAATAATCTTTTACTTTCTCTATCTGAAGTTCGTCTACACCATCCAAATCGTTTCGCTATGAAATGGTTTTCGACGACGCCCAGCCGAACCAGCGCGTGCAGCTGACGCGCAACACCGTTGGGCCAGAGAAGACGGAATGAAGCGGAAATACATGGAGAGGATCAGGAAAGCGAAATCACTGTCTGTCGGTGGCCCACTCGCCGACACTGAAGCCCACCTCTGTCTGCTTAACGACAATTAGAAAGTCAGTCGGGCGACGACTGGAATGTCAGTCGGTTGCGTCGCTCCGATCGAGGCGCGTGTCATGTCTCACCCATCATCATCTTGAACTGCGCGCTTTGCCCCGTCTTCTCGAAGATCGAGCGAAACACGCTCAGGTAGGTTGCTATCTTTGTATTCACCTTCACAAGTTACGCGCGCTCCGACGAAGAAGCAGCACTCAGGGTGCTTGCGCTGGTTGCGGCGCTCCCGCACCTCCTGGCTCGCCGCCAGAACCCGGTACATGGTCCTCGGCGGGGAGTTCGCCAGCGGGAAGGCGAGAGGGACCTGGGCGGCAATCGCCACGGGAGAAACCACCGACGGTCGCAATCAGCGGGAGCGAGGGCTCAGGCAAGTGAGGGGCATCACCGCCGCCCGTGCGCCTTGCAGATGCAGCAGGAGCAACGGCGAGCCCCTGTGAAGTGCCGCAGCCCGACGAGCTTGCCCCGGGTTCGGTCCACCCGCTGTTCGAACTTGCCCCAGAGCTCTTCTTCCCCGTTCTCAATCTTCCGCCTCAGGGCATAGGCCGCAAGGTCGGCCATCTGGATCATGGCGGTGAGCCCACTGTCCACGAACAACGGCGTCTCCACGATGTTGTGGATCTTCTTCCAGAACGTCCCGAACCGATGGAACTCCCGAGCCATATGGGTGAGCCGGGCCGCCACCTTCTCGTTGTTGTCGTGCACTACGATCCCGGTCGCGTGCCTTCGTTCCAGGAATGGCTGGAACCGACTGAGCACCTGCTCGAATGCGGCCTCGTACAAGGTGAGGCCTCGCCGGTTGACGAAATCCGCCTTGGCCACCGCCTCGGCAAAGATGCGGGCATCTTCCCATTGGCCTATCTGCGAGGCCAGGCGGTCCAGGCAGCCCCGCCGTTCGCTGCGAAGGAGATGCAGGTAGGGTTCCGTGGCCCTGCAATAGCGGCGGTACGCCTTGAGCTTCTCCGGCGCTCCCTGGATTCCGAGCACGCCAGCGTGGGCCGCCCGTTCCTTCTTGGCAGCAGCCACGCGACCATCCGAGTCGAGTTCGGGAAGGCCGTCCACCTTCTCTTGATCCACGTATCTCCTGGCCATCCAAGCAGTGTGAATCTCGATGCCTTCCAACCGGAATTCACCCTTGATCGCTTCCAGGTCGTGATCGTGTTCCTTCCAGCGGTCCGCCCGGATGGCGAGCCCCAACAGAACGAAGTGGTCGGTTCCCCCTCCCCCTTCCTCGACTCCGGATTCATCGACGTACAGGATGTACACGGGCACCCCTTAAATGACAACGGCGTCTGGGGCGGAACCCACAGGCTCCGAAGGAGTCGCATGGCGTCTCCC
>VGRX01000178.1 GCA_016875215.1 Deltaproteobacteria bacterium | reverse complement strand
ACTCGATGACCTTGAGATCACGGGGCACCAGGGAATCCACGGCGAACACGCCGAACGTGGAGACGAATGCCCCGCGAAGCCGCATGGAATCGCCTTCGGACGTCACGCCGAGGAAGAGGAGACAATCGGCGGAGAGAAGCTCGGTCACCGACCTCAGTAGCATCTCGGCGGTATCGGCCGAAAGCGGCTCGGGCGGGGGCGGTCCCTTCTTCTTGCCCGGAGGGGGCGGAGGCGGCGGGAAGTAGTGCGCCAGCAGCCGGCTTCGGGTCTCCAGGAAACGGTTGCGTGACTCGATCGGCCGCAGCGTGATGCGCCACTTGTCCCCGTCCAGCTTCGGGTCCTTCAGGAACCCGGAACGGTAGTACCCCTCCTCCTCGACCTGGACCAGGTGCCCACCCGGGGCCAGGTCGACCTGGAGCGGCGACTTGCCCCACGTGCCCCCGTCGATCCCCACGAGCACCCCCGGGGGTTCCGTGGTCACCATGACCCGCTTCTTGCCCACTGCCCGCTGCTTCTCCACCGAATCGAACAGGTCCAGGAAGAGCTTGGCATAGCCGACCGACTGCCGGCTGCGATCGGGCACCAGGTTGCGGAAGATGGCCATGTACTGGCCGGCCAGCCCGCTCTCGCCCAGCACGGCCTTGGCCATGGCCAGCCCCAGGTAGAGGTCCGCCACCAGCTTGACATCCAGCTCCCCGAGAAGCTCCTTGCTGAGGAGATACGCCCCCTGGATCTCCTCGTTTCCCTGGTCGAACACCGTGCTGCGCGCCGCGGTCGAGACCTTGCGGGTCGCCTCCGTGATGCTCTTGGCAAGGTCCTCGGCCGCCCGCACGTCCTTGTCCGCCAGGTATCGCCGGGTCACCATGTTGCGCTGGTTCTCGAGAGTGTCCAGCGAGATTTTGGTGACCTGCACGGCAAGCTCGTTGTCCTGCTCCGTCGCAGGCAGCACCTGGATCGCGACGGTCTTGCGCCGAGCGCTCTCCTGCGCACCGGCCCCCGACGCATGAAAGACGAGCAGCCCGAGGAGCAGGACGGCGGCCGCTCGGCCTGCAAGTCGACCGGCCGCTGCAGACCGCAAGTCGCAGATGGCGAATCGCAAGACGGGAGACGCTGCTTTGCGCTGGGCGAGGATGCCTTTCATTAGAACTCCGCAGTTCCGGGGACGCGGGGATAGGGAATCACGTCCCGGATGTTGCTCATCCCGGTCAGGTACATGACGGCCCGCTCGAATCCGAGCCCGAACCCGGCATGAGGGCAGGTCCCGAAGCGACGTGTGTCCAGGTACCACCAGTAGTCCTCCTCCCTCAGTCCGAGCCCCCGGATCCGCTCGAGCAGCACGTCGAGCCGGTGCTCCCTCTGGCTGCCGCCGATGATCTCGCCGATGCGCGGCACGAGCAGGTCCATCGCCGCCACCGTCCTGCCGTCATCGTTGACCTTCATGTAGAAGGCCTTGATGTCCTTCGGGTAGTCGATGACGAAGACCGGCCCCTTGACCAGGACTTCCGTCAGGTGGCGCTCGTGCTCGGTCTGCAGGTCGATGCCCCACTTGACCGGGTACTCGAACTTCTCCCCCGACGCCGCCAGCCGTTCCACCGCCTCGGTGTACGTCATCACCGAGAACTGCGAGCTCACCACCTGCTCGAGCCGGGCCCTCAGCCCCTTCTCGACCCACTGTTCCAGGAAATCGATGTCCCCGCCGCACTGCTCGAGCACGAACGCGGTCATGTACTTGATGAAATCGGTGGCCAGGGCGACGTTGTCCTGCAGGTCGAAGAACGCCATCTCCGGCTCGATCATCCAGAACTCGGATGCATGCCGCGGGGTGTTGGAGTTCTCGGCCCTGAACGTCGGCCCGAACGTGTACACGTCCCCGAACGCCAACGCGAACGTCTCGGCCTCGAGCTGCCCGCTCACGGTCAGGCTCGTCTGCCGGGCGAAGAAGTCCTGGGCGAAGTCGATCTTGCCTTCTTCGGTGCGGGGAGGATTCCCGAGCTCGAGCGTGGTGACCTGGAACATCTCACCGGCCCCCTCGCAGTCGCTCCCCGTGATGATCGGAGTATGCACCCAGAGGAACCCCCGCTCCTGGAAGAACCGGTGGATGGCATGGGATGCCGCGTTTCGCACTCGGAACACCGCACCGAACACGTTGCTGCGGACCCGGAGGTGGGCGATGGTCCGCAGGAACTCGAACGTGTGGCGCTTCTTCTGCAGCGGATAGCTCGGGTCGCTGCTGCCCACGACTTCGATGCACGACGCCTTCAGCTCCCACTGCTGCCCGCCCCCCTGGGAGGGCACGAGGTCGCCGGTGACCCGCACAGCGGCGCCGGTCCCGGCCTTCACCACGTCGGCATGGCTGGGAAGCGCTGCGTCCATCACCACCTGGAGGCTCTCCAGGCAGCTCCCGTCATTGACCATGACGAACGCCACCTGCTTGCTGTCACGCACCGACCGGACCCACCCGGACAGAACCACCCCCGAGCGCGGCCCGCCCTGCTTCAGGATGTCCTTGACCTTCTCTCCTCGTCGCATTTCCTTCCTCGTTCCGGTCCGCTCTCCGAACACCCGGTTTCTTCAGCTTCCGATCCCTGCGCGCAGCCGCTGCCGGACCTCAGCATTCACCGCGTCGCAGATCGCCTCGACCCCGGAGAGCAGCTCCGTTGCCCTGCCCGACAGCTCCGCGACCTTGCCCTTGTCCTCCAGACCCGGGAGGTTGATCAGGACGTTGTACCATGCCCCCTCGGCAGCAAGCCTCGCGCACAGCGACGCCACCCCCGCGTCGGAGAGCGAGTTGGGGTTCCCCCGGGAGACGACGGCCCTGGCCAGCTCGGCCGCTTCCCGGCAGGATTCGAGGACGCGGAACGGAACCATCACCGCCCCCAGCGTCGCAGCCTGGAGCGCCTCGCTCCGGGCAGCCTTCTCCGGATCGGTCTTCTTGGGAAGCCGCATCGCGGCCATGACCTGGTTGAACGCGTCCGTATCCTCGTCCACGGCCCGGGCGAAACGCTCCTTGAGGAGCTGGGCGCTGACGGCCAGCCCGTCCATCTCCTCACGAACCCCCTCGAACCCCTTCTTCACGAAGGTGAGCTGCGCCACCATCGCGGACAACCCGGACGACAGAGCCCCGCAGAGAGCGGCCACGCTCCCTCCTCCGGGGGCGGCCGAATCGCTCGACAGCTCGTCCGCAAACCCGTTCACCGTCAGCCCCATCAGCCCGCTGTTCCGGTCCCGCGTCTGGAACTCGATGACCTTGCGGGCCGGGTCGAACGGAGCGACGTCCTTCAGCCCCATGCTCTGCACCGCGACTTCGATGAGGCGGTCCGTGGCAACGCCTGCGCCGGCGCCCTGCCGGCGAAGGTAATGTTCCCCGGCCATGCGGAGCACGTCGAGCGGGACCAGCCCGACGATCTCACTCCCCGTGACCCGTGCGCCCCGCTCCTGGGCCAGCCGGCATACCTCGTCGAACACCATGTGCACGGGCGTCACGCGGAAATTCGTGAGGTTCATCGTCACCTGGGCGCACCGGTACTCGTCGATGAACCACCCTGTGGCCTTGCAGTGATCGAACTTCCCGGGCTTGCGAACTGCGCTGCCGTCCTCGGCCGAGAGCTTGCGCCCCTCGTCGTCGCGGGCGATGCGGCCGCTGTCCCGGATCTCCAGGGCGATGTCCTTGGCGATCTTCGCGTTACGGGTGTTCAGGTTGATGTTGTACGCGATGAGGAACTCCCGCGCCCCGGTCACCATGGCCCCGAACCTGGGCACGAAACGGGCCGGACCGAAATCGGGGGCGAACGCGGGGTCCTCGAGCTTGGCTTCCAGCGCCTCGTATTCGCCAGCCCGGATCGCGGTCAGACTCCTCCGCTCGGGCCGGGTCGCCGCGTACTCGTACAGGAACACGGGCACGCCCAGCTCGTCCCCGACCCGCTTGCCCAGCCGCCGCGACAGATCCACACAGTCATCCATGGTGGCACCGGACAGCGGGATGAACGGGCACACGTCGCAGGCCCCCTGGCGCGGGTGCTCGCCGCTGTGTCGGCTCATGTCGATCAGCTCGGTCGCGGCCCGGATTCCCCGGAACGCGGCCTCCGCTACCTGCTCCGCTTCGCCGACCAGGGTGTAGACCGTGCGGTTCGTCGCCGCCCCCGGATCCACGTCCAGGAGCTTGACGCCGTCCACCCCCGCCATGGCGGCCCCGATGGCATCGATCACGCGCCGGTCACGCCCTTCGCTGAAGTTCGGTACACACTCGACAAGCTTCATCCTGCACCCCTCCGCACGCGCACTACCAAGGCGGTCTTAACTATCTTCAACGCGCGCGAATTTCAAGCAAAGAGTGGTTTCGACCAGCGGGAGCTCCGCCTAGAGATCGATTCCGAACTTCCTGGCCGCAGCGGCAAGCACGATCCCCGCTGCCCCCTCGAAGTCGAGCCGGTCGGTGCTCACCTCGACGTCGAACTCGGGCTCATCCTCCATGGCCGGGACCTGCCCCAGGCTCCTGCTCAGCTCACGCATGAAGGTAGTCCGCTCGCGGTCGGTCTTTCGAACCGTCTCGAGGGCCTCTTTCTCCGACAGCTCGTAGAGCATCACGAGGTTGCGCACCCGGGTCGGCACCGAGGCCTTGAGACAGACCTTGAGCGCGTTGGGAAGGAACCTGTGCGCCCCCCGGCCGAGCAGGATGGCGTCGTCCTGGGCGATGGTGTAGACGGCCTTGGGGAGGAGGTAGTAGTACATGTGCTTGTCGAGCTGACCGAAAGCAGCGGACAGTACGGCCTCGATCTCCCCCTGGGCGCGCTCGTCGAGCGACTCGAACATCCGCTGCTGGTAGCGCCCCTCCCCCTCGGTGGCCAGCACGTTGAGAATCTCCTTGTCCCAGACCGTCCAGCCCAGCACCTGTCCGAGAAGCCTCGCAACCTGCCGCCCGCCGGCCCCGTACTGCCTGGAAATCGTGATCACCCGCGGCTTGGTGCGGACCGCGTCGGTCTTGCGGCGCTTCTCCCCGACGTTGTAGGCGTACCGTCGGGCAGCTTTCTCCAGGATCTCGTGCGGCACGGGGATACCCATGGTTGCACCTCCCTGTTCTCGACTGGTCTTCCCATTCGCCCCTTCGGCCGGGGCCGTCCCAACTCCACTATCGTGCAGCACGAAGGAGAGGTCAAAGGAAATTCGCGGGTGGCTCAGCAGCCGGGGGCCAGTTTGTATCGACACAGTCCAGAGATGCACGAGTCGATCGTGCACGCGTTGCCGTCGTCGCACGAGTAGGGAACGTGAACGCATCGCAGACCAGGAGAGGATCTTGTGGCTGGAGGCCGTGGACGGGAGGGAGCCGGCGACGAATCACCGTGTCAACGCCAGGCACACTCTCCAGGCTCCGCTCGGAAACAGCACGGCGATTCGTAGGGCTACGGACCTTGCTGCTCCCAGACGGCGACGCACTGGCAAGCGACGCATGACTTACTTTTGAGCAGAACATTGGGCTTCGCGTAGCAGTTCCCCGGGAAACACCCTCCGCCGGGGTATCGATCGTAGTACTGGAAACAGGAATGAGGCTCCTTCATTCCGGCGATAGCGTATGTGCACGCCGATTCGAGTACATGACAGTCGTCCGCCGTATTGCACGAGAGGTCGAACAGCGGGAGACAGTTCTCGTCCAACTGGGGGGCAACACATGCATCGTCCGTAGCAGTTTTCTGGATGTCGGGAAAGCAAACGGTCTCGGCCCACACCGGACTCGCGTCGGAATCCGCACCGCCAGCATCTGAATCAACTGCAATCGACACGCCATCCGCCAGCGATTCCCCAGACGTGTCCAACCGGATTGCCAGGGAGTCCTCTCCCGCATCGACGGCATCCCGAAGCAACCGAGCGTCGATGCTCTCGGGGAGGACATCTTCTCCAACGTCCCAGCAACGGACCGGCTGGCGACCGCAATGCGATGGGCTCCCGCTCGCACATTCTGTTTCGCTCAGAGACCGCGCATCAGCCGTGCCCCCGACATCAGAGGAAGTGCATGTTGGAGGACAGGAGTCACGAGTACGCAAGGGCTGGCACGAGGCCAGAACATGGCATCCGACCACAACGCACACTGTCAGACGCCAGACAGCAGAACAGGATGGATGTTGGCCTATCATGGGAAACTCGGATAGGACGAGGCGTTGATGTCCAGCTTCACTGTTTCGATCAAGTAGTAGCCGATCGTCCCGGTGGAATAAGGCCGAACACGTACAAAGTAGTAGCCGGCACGGGGAGCCACGAACTGAATGTGGGAGGCGTACTGCTCGATTGTCGAGCCGTTGCCGTCCTGATACTCCAGCGCCCCATCGTCGTCGAACGCCATCCAGCCCTTTGCAGAATTCTGTGGGATCCGGCTGTAGCCATTGCTCCCGTCATCCCATAGGTCCATCTTCGTGTCACAACCTGGTTCGAGTCCGTACGTCTCCACCGAAGCGAACTCCCCTTCATTCAGCCAGAACTTGAACCAGTCGACGTCAGCGCCGCTCTCGAAGTCCGAGGCTAGGCGGCGCCCCAATAGACCGCTAGCGTCCTCCTGTATTGTCCATGCCCCAGACTTCGTGTCCGCCACGTCCCGGGAGGTAGAGAGAGTCGCCTTGATGGCCCATGCGCCAGTCTGTGCTGAGTAGTAGTCACGCAACTTCAGAAAGTAGTAGCTGCCGGCCGTGGTTGCGTATACGATTCTTGAACCCGTCGAGCAGGCGCAAGCACCAGAACCGCACGGACACGGGCTGCAACTGCAACTCGGACAGTCATCGTTGGACGCAAGAAGTGCGAGACCCTGCGAGTACAAGTCCAGGACAGTGTCTGTTCCACAGGGGTTGGAGTAGGCATCCACCTGAAGCGTGCCCGCCGTCGGCGTATAGATCTTGAACCAGTCAGTGTCTCCAGCGCTCTCGAAGCTGCCACTGAATTCGTCTCCTGTGAGCGGCAGCGGACTGGCCCCGTAAGCGCTGTCAGCGTGGTCATCCTTGACCTTCGCCTGCACGCGATATGCCCCGACCCCGACTTGATTTGTCTGCTGAACCTCTATGGCGTACCAGCCCGTACCGCCGGTTGCCCCGCTCGGGGTGAACGTGATGCAAGATGCGAGTGCCTCTGGCGGGTTGGACCCGCAATTCGTCTCGCCCGAGCAGTTATCGTTGAAGGCCACCTCCGATCCGCTGCGATTGAGAATGTGAAGATAGGTATCTACTCCCGAGGCAAGACTACAAGTGTTGATCACATAGGATTCGCCCTGCAACCCGTAGAAGTACCAAAAATCGAAATCACAGTCATACTGGAATCCGAGCGAACCGAGACCCGACTGTGCAGGGGACCGAAAGATCTTCTTCGCTACTGTTGACGAATTGATGACGTACGGGTGGTTGCGCGACGATGGCGTGTCGTCGTTCCACTCGGGATTGTCCGCGGCCGAGCACTTGCCCGCCTCAATAGCAAAGTGTTTTCGGAAAGCAAGCCCTATCTCGAACTGATATTTCTTGTAGGCATCCACATCAACGTCGGACTGCAGCAGGTGGTCATAGAACGAGTTGCCATCCGCCGCATTGGCCCAGGTAGTGGAATCGTTCACGTCCTGAAGATGCTCATGTACTCGCCACCCCGCCGCGTTCCATCCAATCATGTACAGGAAGTCCAGATAGACTCCGGCGAAGATGTTGCCCACCGTATGCGGGTGGGTGGCTGCCCCACAGTCGTCCACACACCACTTCATGTCGGGATAGAAGTTGTCGTGGCACGGATTCTCCGGAGCGCCGCAACCAGGGGGGTCGCTCGGATTGCACCCACTCGAGACGTTGTTGTTCCGCAGGAACTCATTGCGATTCACCGAATAGGCAAAGAAGTCGGCTCTCCCCTCTTCCCAAGCCGTACACAACGAGCACGCAGCCGGGGGATACTTGCCATAGCCTACCATTTGACCCTCTGTTCACGGCCCAAGAATACCGGACACGGTGGACGGGTTCAAGGGTTTTTTCGAGGGGGTCAAGATGGAGACGCGAGGGAATGCCGGTAAGTACCGGGAGGGGTTGCGGGAGCTGGTCGTGAGAGCGGCTCGGGCCGAGGGGTTCTGGGTAGCCGTCGAGCGGTACGGAGTGCCGTTCAATACCGTGAGGTACTGGTGCGCTCGCGCGCGGAAGGAGGAGGCACAGGGGGCCTCTGCCTGTGCGGGTGAGAAGGGGCCGGGGGAGGAGGCGTGCAGCGGGGCGTGGGCCCCCGCCCCGCTGCACGCGGCGCCGATGCCGGCCGATACCGTGGGGGCTGTTGAAACGGCCGATAGGGTGACCGTGGGCGATATCGCTGCGGTGCCGGTGGAGGGCAACGGCGGCCAGCCCACGGCGGCTGCCGAAGCCCGGCGCACCTGGCGGGTGCACTCGTGGGAGGAGGTCCTCGCCGCCGTGCAGGACTGGGAGGCGTTGGGGACCGCAGGCACGGCCAAGAAGCACGGCGTATCCGAGCAGACGGTCCGCAACTGGCGCAAGCAGGTGGAGGACGTGCTGGCGGACAAGGGCGAGGGCCCATCGGCTGGCGTGGCGACGGGCGTGTACGTCCCTGAGCCGGCGGACGCCGTCGAGGCCGGTGGCGTGGTTGCCGGTGATGCCGTCGGCGACAACCTGGACGATGACAACGATTCGGACGATGACGGAGACGAAGCGGACATGCTGCCGACGCCCGTGGACCCGGCCGAGTGGGAGCGGCTGAAATCCAGGCGGGAGGCGGTCGGGAGGCGCTACACGCCCACGCAGAAGGCGGAGGCCGTAGCCCTGGCCACGGAGGAGGGGCCTGCGGCCGCGGCTCGGGAGAGCGGGGCCAGCCCGCACTCGGTCTACCGGTGGCTCGAGGAGACGAAGCGGGCCGCAGGCGAGCCTGTCGAGCGCCGGTGGGAGCAGACCGAGCTCGAGAAACAACGAGACCTGGAGATCTTGCACGAGTGGCACAAGCAGCCTGGCCTGGGCCCCAGCCAGATCCGCAACCAACTCCGCCGCCGGGGCGTCCGGACGTCGGTCCAGACCGTGCGCCGGGTCATGGTCGAGGGCGGGTACCGGCCCCCGAAGGTCAAGAGCCAGGCCCACCACGAGCGGTACGAGG
>VGRX01000177.1 GCA_016875215.1 Deltaproteobacteria bacterium | reverse complement strand
AATAACGAGACCGTCGCTCAGCGATGTCGTCAGGACTTCTCCGGAGGGGGGGGGGCGTCCTTGCTGGAGGAATCCTGGCCGGGGGACGTGTCGTCCTCCTTGAGCGCGTTCTTGAATTCCTTCACCGACTTCCCGAGAGAGCGCGTGAGCTTGGGCAGGTTGGCGCCGCCGAAGAGGAGCAGAATGATGAGGAAGATCACGACCAGCTCGCCGGTGCTCAGGCCGAAGATGGTTGCCAGGACGATGTTTGTCGACAGCATGGGCGCTTCCTCCTTGTGCAGCCGCCTGCAATATGGCATTGTAGTGACGTCTTGCATGCGGTTCAAGGACTTTGGAGCGGGGTACGGGGTTGCCGGTGGCCGGGATGAGGTTTGTCACCATTCTTGCAGCGTTGCTCGTGGCCGCTTGTTCCTTCCAGGAGGGGGAGCCGCTCTGCCTGGAGGATTGCGGGCTGTGCGACGGCAACACCTGTCCCGAGGATCGTTGCGGCCTCGTGGTCATCCTGGCCAAGGATTGCGACGGGAAGGTCGAGCAGGCCGAGGTGGCGGTGGACAACTGCCTCCAGGAGGAGACGGTGGCGCCGGGCGGGTACATGTACCCCTGCGCGACCATTGATGAGAACCAGGAGAGAACGGTGGTGGTGCGCTCCGACGAGTGGGTCTGGAAGCGTACCGTGAAGTGCAACTCGAAGCGTGCCGGTGGCGTGATTCCGCTGGCCCTCTACTGTCTGGAACGATGAGCGAACGACGCGAGCTGGGCGAGCTTTTCGCCAACCCGTTGGTGCGGCACTCCATGGAGCTGGCGTTCACGCTCTGGGGGGTGACGATCTGTTTCGTCGATCGGGAGCTGAACGTGCAGTTCCCGGCCGCAGCGCCCGATTCCGTGGCTTCGCTGTTCCGAGCGCTGCTGGCGAGTCGGCGGTACAGGAAGGACCTGGAAGCGCACCTCGTGCCGATGTTCGTCACGAGCCCGGACTGGACCGGCCCTCGCTGGTTCAATCCGGTCCCGGGGGTGCGCCAGCTCGTGGTGCCTGTGGGGATGCGGACCGGGTCGGGCGTGCTGATGTGCGTGCCGTTCGCCTACGACGAGGAGACGGAGCAGGGCGATCACGATGCCTTGCAGGCTGTGGAGCGGAGCGTCCGCCCGGAGACGACGGGGGGACCGGAGGTCATCCCGGGGCTGGGCGGGGTGATGCGCCGCAAGCTGCAGACGCACCTCTCCACCTTGAGCCGGGAGCTGGATGTGCTGTTCAGCAAGCAGCTTCGCCGGGCCGGCGACCGGAAGACGGCGGCGGACGACATCCGGGGCATGGTGGGAGAGAGCGTTGCGATGGCCGAGCTGCGGCAGCGCGTCAAGTCACTCGCCGTGGAGGACTTCCCGGTGTTCATCCTGGGCGAGATGGGGGCGGGACGGCGAACCGCTGCCCAGGCGATCCATGCCCTCGGCGGGCGCCGGAACCAGCCGTTCGTCGTCGTCAACTGCCAGTCCGCGCCCTACGCGGACCTGACCGCACTGGTCCTCGGGCGTTCATGGCGCTTCGGAGAGCCGACCGACCTGGAGAAGGCGGCTGCCGGCGGAACGGTCCTGTTCGAAGGGATCGAGTTCCTCCCTTCCCTGCTCCAATACGTTTTCGTGCGGCTGTGCGACGGGAGGACGGACGGGACCCTTGCCGCCCCCCGCGTGCTGGCCGATTCGGCCCATTCGCTCGACGGGCTCGAGAGGCTCGGGACCCTCCGTCCCGAGGTTCTGTCCTTCTTGAAGGGAGAAGTCCTCTCAGTCCCGCCCGTCCGGCGGAGGAAGGAGGACCTGCCCGCGCTGGTTGCCGACATGCTCCTCCAGCTCCGCGGGCAGTTCGCAGACTTCCCGACCGAGATCTCCCGCGATGTGTTGCGGCTGCTCCAGAACTACGATTGGCCCGGCAACCTGTGGGAGCTCCAGGGGGAAGTCCGGGCCATGGCCACCAGCGCCCGCGGGCGCCGGGAGATCGGGATGCAGGACGTGGGAAGACGGCTCGCAGCAACTGTCCGGGGGGTGTCATCCAGCGGGGACGCGCCGCAGCGGGCCGACCGCACGGTCTCCCTGCCCGACGCACTCGAGGCGCTCGAGCGCACCATGCTCATGGATGCGCTCAGTGCCACCCGTTGGAACCGCTCCAGGACGGCCAAGCTGCTGGGCGTCTCGCGGCGCAACCTGATCCGCAAGATCGAACGCTACCAGCTCGACCGCCGAAAGACCCAGCAGGCCAAAGAGAACAAGTTGTAGGATTGCTCCACAGCTCTCCGGACGCAGTCGACCGGGTGAGCGAGGGCCCGGCGGCCCAGGAAGCCACCGAGACCGCAGGTTAGGGGTACTGCGAGCGTATGTCGAGCACGACGGCCGACGGCTGACGCAGTCCCACGGGATGATCGCGAAGCCGAGCGACTGTGTCTACTCGCCAGGGGAGAAGACGAACGGCCAACGGATGATGCACATACCGCCCTGAGGCGGCTGGAAGTGGATCTTGCCGATGATCTTCGAGATGCACTCCTGGAGCTTCGAGTTGCCGGTGGAGTTGTCCACGGCCTTGACGCCGTTCACACGGCCGGTCAGATCGATGATCCACTGCAGGGTCACCTTGCCGGCGAGGTCGGGCTTCAACTGGAGCTGCATCTCGTAGCAGGCGCGAATTGCGGCCGCACGACCGGACACCTTGCGCTGCACGTCGGCCTTCTTGCAGAACTGTCCCACCGACCCGGAATCCAGCTTCACCTTGGAGGCCCGCTTCCTGTCGCGGTCCTTCAGGCCGGCCATGGCCATGCGCCCCTGGCGGCCCGCTTCCCCGCCGCCGATTCCGCCGGGCAGACCGCCGCCGAGACCTCCCATGCCGCCCATGCCGAAGGCGCCGCCGCCGCCGAAGCCGCCGCCGCCGCCGCCGAAGCCGCCCGCTCCGCCGAAGCCGCCACCGCCGCCGTAGTCGCCGGTTCCGCCCGAGCTCCCCATGTAGGAGAAGTCGGAATCGCCTTCATTGGCGAGCGCATACTGGCCATCCTCCCCCCAGACGACGTTCTTGACTGCGAGGTTGCGCTCCTTGCCGAGCAGCTTGGAGAGGGAGGTGTTCTTCTTCATCTTGCTGTCGAGGACAGCGATGACGCCCTTCTTCTTCATCTCCTTGGCCATCTCGGAATCGCGCTTGGCATCCCTTCCGATGTGACCTTCCTTGATCGGCTTGAACTCCTCGTCCTTCTTCTCGACCTCTACGGCCTTCTTCAACGGGTCGCCGGCATCCTGGAGCTTCTGTTCAACCGTGGGCGTATCTTCGATCTCCTCCTGGAGCTTCTCCTCCTCCGGCTTCTTCTCTTCCTCGACCTTCTCCTCTTCCTTCTTCTGCTCCATCTCCTTCTTCTCGCGCTCCTTGGCCTTCTGGTCGCGCTTCACGTCGATCTTGATGAAGCGCTTGAGCTCCTCCTTCGACTTGATCTTGACCGCGATGGGGCGGGGGGCCACGACGATTGCCAGGAGGAATGCGATCTGGATGGCAGCGGAAAGGAGAGCGGACGAAGCGAACCCTGCATCGAACTCACGGGAACCTGCGATCGCGACCCGGGAGGCCGGGTCGGTGAACTGGAAGAGCAGGGAGAGCTCACCGAACTTGAACACGCCGCTGTCACCGGCCTTGATCGGCACGTAGTCCACGCCGCTGGTGTTGGCCGTGTTCTTCTTCTTGAAGTCCACGACGGATTCGGTCTTCCCGCCGATGGTGACCCGTCCGTCGAGCTTGTCATCGAGGCCCACCCAGTAGTGGTCCCTTCTCCCTCCCTTGTGCTTGATGAGCGTCAGGCGCTGCAGGGTGGTGGGCAGGGGGAACATGTTGCGCAAGTCGGAGCCGACGGTCACATCCTGCCCTTCGGCGAAGATGCGCTCCTCGATCACCGTGTCCTTCCACAGGAGGACAACGCGCAGGAAACGGGTCTCCTCGGAGTAGGTGGGTTCGCTGCCGATGGTCTTGAGCGCGCCGAGCAGACCCAGAAGGGACCCTGCCCAGAGGAGGTAGTAGCCGGTTGCGGCCTCCATGAAGCCGGTGAAGTTGCCCGCCTCGTCAAACGGCAGCTCGTGGGAGGTCTGGAAAAGGAGCGGCGCCCGGAAGCAGACGTAGACGAAGAGCCCCAGGACCGTGGAGATCAGCAGGACATCCAGGAGGGCCGCCGTCTTGTACTTCCTGAAGTAGAAGCCATACACGGTGACGGGCAGCATCGCTGCCGCCAGCACCAGGACGACTAGACCGAAAGTGGTCTCGGAAAGTCGGGCTGCGGTCCCCTCGTATACGATGTCGTACAGGGGGAACCCCGCCCCACCCGCAAGTACCAGCAATGCTCCGAGCACAGCCAGAATCAGTCCGATTTTCATGCTCCCACCTTCAACTCAAAGGCTCGACCGCAGGCCGATACCGAAGGCTCATCCTATGCCTCGGTCGGACTCGTGTCAAGCGCAAATCCGGTAGCGTTACCCCCCCCTGCGAGAGGCAAGCCGGGGCGCATGGACACCCGGCCTCCCGGCGGGTTCCTCCGGAGGGCGAGAAACCACGGGAAACGGCCTATGAAGCCCTCATTCGCGGTCCGGTGCCTCGTCCTCGAAGAGGTCCTTTTCCGGGGGCAGCTCCCGCGACGTCTGCGGCTTGCTCGACAGCATCAGGAGCACCTTTGCAGCCCGCTCCGGATCCTGGTGCCGGAGGTAGAAGCGGGCAAGCTCCGCCAGATCGCGCCGTGGATTCACCCCGGTACGCGCCAGGTACCGGTAAGCGCGCTCCGCGACCCGGAGGTAGCGTAGCTGCTCGGCTGTGCGGGCGATGCGATGCTGGACCGCGAGGTTCTGAGGTGCATACCGCTCCGCCCGCTTGAGCTGGAGCAGTGCGTCACCGGGCCGATCGAGCCTGAGCATCAGGTCGGCCTGCTCCAGGAGGGCCTCAACCGACCCCTTGTTCGCTGCCAGTGCCGCTTCGTACTGGGCCGACGCCTCTTCCAGACGGCTCTGGGCCGTGTACCACCGGGCAAGAGCGAGGTGAACGAAGAAGACCTCCTTGCCCGACAGCTCGGCCCTGCGAAGCAGGTAGTAGGCGTTGCGTACCTGTCCCCGGGCCAGGTCGCACAGGGCCTTCTTGTAGGCCGGATACCACCATTCCGGGGCCGTGGCTGCTGCCATCCCGTACTGTGTGCAGGCAGCGACAACGAACCCCTGGGCAAAGAAGCGATCGCCCTCCTCCACGGTCTCCCGGGCAACGGAGACGGGGTCGCTCTCCTCCGCCCTGAGCTCCGACGGAGCGGACAGGCAGAGGAGCACAGCCGCACCGGCAGGTACCAGCGCAACGAGCAGGCCGGGGGACCGGACAGCGGTCGGACGGCCGGGAGGCATGCTCAGAAGGTGATCGAGAAAGAGAAGCCGGAGTAGTCCGGGGCGACCACCGGTGCGAGGACGGTCTTGCGGGGTTCGGCCTTGGGCGGGGTGGCCAGGTCGACGACGAGGATGGTCGCGGCCCCAACGGCCGAAGCAATGGCGACACCGCCGCAGATGTTGGCCCAGAGGGCGGCGTTCTCCCCCCGCTGGGTGATCGGGTCGAGCCCCTCGTTGAACTCGTCCACCGTCATGGGGCACTTGTTCTTCGGGCAGCTCTCGGTGGCGTAGTTCAGGATGTCGGTCTCGGCCTGCGTCATCCTCTTGTAGAAGACGAAGCTGCCGATTCCTGATGCCACGGCGACCCCTGCCAGGACTGACGATGCGACTATCGTCCCCGTGGACAGGAGGGGGGGCTTTCCCTTCCCCTTGTCGCCGTCATCCGGGACCTTGTCCGGAATCCTGTCCGGGATCTTGTCCGGCACCTTCGCGACGAGGACGAGCGTGACGTTGGCCTGACAGGGCTGTCCCTGGACGCAGGTGACGTCGACGGATTGAGGGGTGTAGCCGTCCATCGAGACCTCGACCTTGTGAGGGCCGGGGCTCACTTCCATGGCCGTACCCGAGCCGAGCCCGGGCTTGCCGTCCACCTGGATGGCGGCCTCGGGGGGCACGGTGGTGACGGTGAGAGTGGCAACGGCGGGGGCGAGCACCCAGTCCGCCAGCGCTTCGACCTCCACGATGAGCTGACCGACGTCCCCGGTGACCCGCTTGCGATAGGGAGCAGGGTCGGGTCCGCCAGAGGTCGACAGCCGCCAGACCTCGAGCCTGTATCCGCCCATGGCCTTGCCCACCTTGCCGAAGACGAGGAGGTCGAGGCCCATCTCCGTGCCCACCTTGCGGACGCACTCGACCGAGGCAAGACAGACGTTGCCGTCATCCGCCTTGCGGTCGAGCAGCGTCTTCTTGAAGCTCTCCTTGCCCTCGATGCGATAGGCGCGACCCGACTTGTCGATGACCGCGGAGATGAGCACCTCCGTCAGGTCGTCGGCCAGCTCACGGTCCATGTCGCTCTCGGGCTGGAGCAGCACCGCACCGTTCTTCTCCTGGGCCATGACCGGCCCTGGGAGCAGCAGCGCCAGCAGGAATGCTGCCAACGGGATTCTCAGACTCATCGCGATTCCCCCAATTCTCACCGCTGCCCTAGCATAGAAAAGGGGAAGGGCATTGTCAAATAATGCAGGGGACCCTGCTCCACCATCAACGGCGCAGCGAAGGCGATGGGCCTGCCTGTGTGGGGAATCCCTGGCCACCAGATTGGGCCAGATGCAAGGCGCGACCGAGCCAGCCGATTGAGGCGTGGCCTAAGCCACGTCGCAGTGAGGCGGCGACGGAGCAACGCCGCAGGTGGCCCGAGATGGTGGATCAGGGGGCGGCACAATCCGTTGACAAGGGAGCCCGTGCAGCGTAGCTTTGGCGACCTTGAGGAGGCGGTCCGCATGCTTCTCGCCATCGATCCGCAGGAACCTGAGCACTGGCTGTTGGCCGAGGTGTGCAAGGTCCTCCAGCGCGGGGGCATCGTCGTGCTGCCCACCGACACCGTCTACGGAGTCGCCTGCGACGTGGGCTGCGACGAGGCCGTGGAGCGGATCTACCGGCTCAAGGGCATGGACTCACGCAAGCTGCTCTCTCTGCTGTGCAGCGACCTGGCCATGGCCGCGGAGTTTACCCGCGGGATTCCGAACACACTGTTCCGGGTCGTTCGCAGGAAGCTGCCCGGACCCTACACCTTCATCCTGCCGGCGTCCAAGGAGTTGCCGCGGGCGATGCGGAAGAACCGGAAGACCGTCGGGATCCGGGTTCCGGATTGCCCGGTGGTATTGAAGTTGGTGCAGCAGTATGGGCGGCCGCTGCTGACGACCTCGGTGCGGACCGGTCCGGGCCAGTGGATGCTGGACCCGCTCGATATCGAGGCCGAATACGGCGCGGCCATCGACCTGGTCGTAGACAGCGGTCCGCTGTTTCCGGAGCCGTCGACGGTCATCGACTTCTCGGGAGTGGAGCCTGAGGTGGTCCGTGAAGGAAAAGGGGTTGTGGATTTCCTCTGAGTGAGGGGACTGGCGTGAACAAGCAGGCCGACGTCCTGGTCTTGGGAAGCGGAGTTGCGGGGCTGACAGCGGCCCTGGAGGCAGCGGATCGTGCCCAGGTGCTGGTGCTGACCAAGGCATCTCCGGCGGAAACGAACACGGCTATGGCGCAGGGGGGGATCGCTGCGGTGTTCGGCGCTGACGATTCCCCCGAATCGCACGTGCAGGACACCTTGTCGGCCGGTGGCGGGCTGTGTGACAAGGCATTCGTCGCGGGTTGCGTGGCCGAGGGCCCCGAGCGGATTCGCTGGCTGAGCGGGCTCGGGGTGGAGTTCGAGCAGTCGGCCCCGGGCCGGTTCGACCTGGGGCGTGAGGGGGCCCACTCGCATCGCCGGGTGGTCCACGTGAAGGACTCGACGGGCCGGGCGGTCGAAGGGGCACTGCTCGATGCAGTCCAGAGGCATCCCAACATCGAGGTGGGCGAAGGGTTGATGGGTCTCGACCTGATCACGCTGCGTCACCTGGATGGGGGGGGAAGGGAGGATCGATGCATCGGCTGCTACGTGATGGACCGGGCAACCGGTCTGATCACAACGGTGGGGGCGTCGGCCACGATACTTGCCACCGGGGGCTCGGGCAAGGTGTACCTGTACACGAGCAATCCGGACATCGCGACGGGGGACGGGCTGGCCATGGGATGGCGGGCCGGTGCGGCCGTGGCGAACATGGAGTTCTTCCAGTTCCACCCCACGTGCCTGTTCCACCCGTTGGCGAAGAACTTCCTGATTTCCGAGGCGGTGCGCGGGGAGGGAGGCATCCTGCTCACGTCGGCGGGGACCCGGTTCATGCCGGGCCACCACCCGTCGGCCGAGCTGGCTCCCCGGGATGTGGTGGCCCGTGCCATCGACGAGGAGCTGAAAAAGTCGGGTGACGATTGCGTTTACCTCGACATCAGCCACCGGTCGTCCTCGTTCATCGAGCGGAGGTTCCCCGCGATCCTCGGGTTCTGCCGGCGCCTCGGGCTGGACATCCGCAAGGAGCCGATTCCGGTCGTGCCTGCGGCGCACTACCAGTGCGGCGGTATCGTCACGGACCATGACGGCTGGACCGGGCTTCCCGGGCTGTATGCCGCGGGCGAGGTGGCCTGCACCGGCATGCACGGTGCCAACCGGCTGGCATCGAATTCCCTCCTGGAGGCACTGGTGATGGGCAGACGGGCCGGGGCGACGGCCCTCAAGTGGCTGCGCGACGTGCCTCCGGGGCCGAGCGAGCTGCCGGCCTGGAACGTGGGTTACGCCCGTCATCCGGACGAGTCGGTCGTGGTGAGCCAGAACTGGGACGAGATCCGGCGGTTCATGTGGAACTACGTCGGCGTGGTCCGGTCGGACAACCGGCTGGAACGGGCCCGGAAGAGGCTTGCGATGGTGCGGGAGGAGGTCGTGACCGACTACTGGCGGTTCATCCTCACGCCGGACCTGGTGGAGCTGCGGAACCTGTCCGACTGCGCCTGGCTGATCCTGGAGGCGGCTCTGATGCGAAAGGAGAGCCGGGGGTTGCACTACAACCTGGACCATCTCGATACGGACGACGAGAACTGGCGGCACCCAATCGTGCTCCGGCGGCCGGGCAAGGGACCGGTCAAGTAGTCAAAGAAGGCAGATTGCGGGAGGCAGCTCGCAAGAGGCAGATTGCGGGAGGCAGCTCGCAAGAGGCAGATTGCGGGTGCGAA
>VGRX01000176.1 GCA_016875215.1 Deltaproteobacteria bacterium | reverse complement strand
GGGGGCGGATCCGACTTTGCAGGCTGAAGGGCCGGGTCGCTCAGGATGACGTGCCGAGCATGGAGGCCCCTATTTGCCCGCACCCATGGCACATAGCGAGCAAGCGTAGGCGGAAAGCTGATGGACGAAGAGAGCCTGGCAGGGACGGAACCAGGGCAGGCGAACATCACTTCTCTGGCGCGTCGCGGTTAGCGACGTCGCCAGCAGAAGTTGGTTTGCAGAACTCCGGGTATAGGGTCTTCATGCACTCAGGACAAATGCCATGGCTAAATTCGGCTTCCGAATGATCCCGAATATATACCTCCATCTGCCTCCAATCTCCCTGATCGGTCTTGATCTTCTTGCAGGAAGCGCAAATAGGCAAAAGTCCGCGCAGGATGCGCAGTTCGCCCATTGCCTTTTCTTTCTCGCGAAACGCCTCTTCACGCTGCTCTTCAGCCTTCTTTCTCTGTAGTCCCAAGCCAGCCGAGACACAGATGGCAAACACCGCTAGAGAACGATTGCACAAAGCTTTCCACATCTCGGGGACTGCCGGCTTGTAGAAATACGCGCCAAAGGTCAACAGCGAGCAGGCAATAGCCACGAGAATCGTGGCCCTTCGAGGAAGCCAGAGCGAGATCAGCACCACCGCAACGTAAGGAACCCCCATCGCAACGCCCAGGGGTATCGCGAGGTCAACGGTGAAGATGACCGCCATGAGAATAGCGCAGAGGATTCCCAAGGATGGAATGCCCAGGCCAGTCTTGGACAAATCCTTTGCTGTCATTTCCATCCTCCGCCGAACTCCTGTTTATGCGGTTTCCGCCTAGTGCGTGGCCCGCCGTTCCCTGTCAGCACAATACCCTATGGCGAATGGCGTGGGAAGCGGAATCGCAACGCCTCGCAATGCCTGGTTGCGTCGGGGTCCGTGGGTTGGCAGGGGAGTTATCCCGTTTCGGCATAGAGGCCTTCGTCAGAGAACGTCCACGGGACTTCGCACACCCCGCCCGCCGCGGCTCGGGACGTGCGTGTAGATCATTGTGGTCTTTACGTCTTTGTGGCCGAGCAGCTCCTGGACAGTCCGGATGTCATACCCGGCCTCGGTGAGGTGGGTGGCGAACGAGTGGCGAAAGGTGTGGCACGTCGGGTGCTTGGAGTGCCCCCCTGTGCCATCTTTGTGACATCAGCCGGCGCAAGCGGGGCCTATCGTAGCCAACTCCAGCCTACAAGTCGGGGTTATGCGCAATGGCCTGGAATGCGGGGGATCTTAGACTCCCAGGGGGGTTATGGCGCATGCCCGGGTTTGCATTGCAAGGCCGGTGGTCTGCCGCAACACCGGCCGGGCAGTCATTGGAGTCAGTCCAGCTGCCTTGTCCCCCCGCGAGCCAGCGCCACGGCGTCGCGCAGCTTCTGTTCGAGAAGACGGCGAGGCAAAGCATCGAGCCAGTAGGAGGCTACTCGAATGTTCGCCTTGTCCAACTCGAGGAGTTGCACGGTCTCCCGCTTCTTGCCGGCACAGAGGATGAGTCCGATCGGCGCTTCCTCACCGGGTTGGACCTCGTGCTTCTGGAGCCATTTCAGGTAGAGCTCCATCTGTCCCTTGTCCGCGGCACGGAACTCGCCGAGCTTCAACTCGATGGCGACGAGTCGCCTCATGCCTCGGTGAAAGAAGAGCAGGTCGAGGTAGTGGTCGTCGTCGTCCACAGAAATGCGTTTCTGCCGGGCGACGAAGGCGAAGCCCGCTCCGAGTTCCAGGATGAACCGCTCCAATTCCCGGATAATGGCACTCTCGACGTCCCTCTCGCGGAACGTGTCCTTGAGGCCGAGGAAGTCGAGCAGGTACGGGTCACGGAACACCAGGTCCGGCGTCATCCGGCCTTCGAAACGAAGCGCATCGATCTCCTGTCGGATCAGCTCGGCCGGCTTCCTGGAGAGAGCCGTTCTCTCGTAGAGCATCCCGTTGATCTTGTTTTCCAGGGTCCGAGTGGTCCAGCGCTCGACCCGGCACAGCTCCGAGTAGAAGTCCCGCTTGAGCGGATCCTCGATGTAGATGAGCTTCTTGAAGTGCGTCCAGCTCAATTCTCTCCGCAGCGCGGAGAGAATCTGCTCGTCGGAGAACACCTCGGCGAAACGAATCATGTGCCACAGACTCTTGTCGGAGAAGCTTTTGCCGAACTCCCGCGTCAATTCTCTCCCCAGTGCGGAGACAATCTCCTTGCCATAGTCGGCTCGTTCGGGACCGAGTAGCTCGTCCCGGATGCGCCGGCCGACGTGCCAGTAGAGCAGAGTGAGTTGCTCGTTCACCTGGCAGGCCAAGGCGGCTCGGGCCGAAGCGATGAGTCCCCGGAGATCCTGAAGGAGTTCGTTGCCATCCCCTCCTGTGCGCAGCAGATCGTTGGGTTTGCCCATGTTCTCCTCCCGTCTGTTCTGCGCTGTTATCGTCGTGACGGAGGATTTCGCGCGCACCGGACCGCAGGAAAACAGCTCGTGTGCCCGATTTGTGACATCAGCCGGCGCAACTCGGGCCAACCCCCGCCAACTCCAGCCTACAAGTCGGGGTAATGCGCAATGGCCTGAAATGGGGGGGATCCGAGACTCCCAGGTGGGTTATGGCGCATGCCCGGGTTTGCACTGCAAGGCCGGGGGCCTGCCGGAGACCCGTGGCTCGTGGCTTGTTCATGGAAGACAGCCGGAGACCGTGCTATGATTGGGCTCAGGCCGGGTTTCTGAGCAGCGGTCGGGAGGAGCGAATGCGGAAGGCCGTTGAAGTCCTGGAGCAGTTGGTTCGGGACGGCATTCTCAGGGCCTACGCGATTGGGGGAGGTGTCGCGGCGACGTTCTATGCGGAGCCGGTCCTCACCTACGACCTGGATGCCTTCGTGCTCCTGCCTCCCGCTTCCGGCCCGCTTGTGTCTCTGTCGCCGGTCTACGAGAAACTCCGAAGCATGGGGTTTGCCGAGGAACAGGAGCACGTCGTTGTCGGCGGCCTCCCTGTCCAGTTCATTCCGGCGTACAACGCACTGGTGGAAGAGGCCGTCGCACGGGCTGTGGAGCTTCCTTTCGGGGACACGAGGGTGAGGGTGGTGTCTCCGGAGCACCTCCTGGCCATCATGCTGCAGACCGGCAGACCGAAGGACAGGGCCAGGGCGGCCCTCTTTGTCAGCGAGGTCGAGCTGGATCGCCACCGGTTGACGGATATTCTGGACAGGCATGGATTGGCGGGACGGTGGGCCACCCTGACGCACGAGGGGCAGGCGTGACACCACGACGCAAGAGCAGCGGCTTCCCGGCTGAGGCCCGCACAGCAGACGAGAACCGTCGCAGAAGGCTCGCAAGGCTGCCCATCGAGGAGAAGCTGCGTCTGCTTGTCGAGCTGCAACGCCTGGCCGCTGACATCGCCCGGTCGCGTGGACGTCCGGTGCGCCTGCCCTGGCGTCTCGACGAGTGACTCACCGACCGACAAGTCGGGGTTACGCGAAATGGCCTGGAACGCGGCGGATCTGAGACAGCCAGGTGGGGTATGACGCGTGCAGGGGTTTGCACTGCAAGGCCGGGGGCCTGCCGAGGTTGCAGGGGGGGACGGGGCTCTACTTCACTTCCTCGGGCGCCTTGGAGCCCACGTTCTCGCGTACCCAGTTGAGATACCCGTCGTAGCCGTCGACGATCGGCAGCGCGATGATCTCGGGCACGGTGTAGGGGTGGTTCTCGCGGACGGCGAGACTCACGGCCTCGAAGGACTGCCGGGTCGACTTGATGACCAGGAGGCACTCGCGGTCTTCCTCGATGTTCTCCTGCCATCGGAAGACGGAACGGATGTCCGGGATGATGTTGACGCAGGCAGCGAGCCGGTTCTGGACCAGGTGGGAAGCGATCTCCGAGGCACGGTCCGCCGGAGTGGTGACAAGAACGACGACTGGATCCTCACTCATGGCCGGTAGTTCCCTCCCTGCGAAAGGTTCTTCGACAAGCTCACGGCAGAAGCGGTCTTCTCTCACGTCTCCAGTACCCTACTTCTTCTTGAAGAGAGCCTCGAGCTTCTTCTTCGCGTCCTCCTCGGTCTTCGGGGCAGCGGCAACCTTGCTCATGGAGATGCCGAACATCTTCTCGAGCTTGGCGCGGGCCTTATCCGCTTCGGAGCTTCCCCCCTCGACCTGGGTCTTGAACGTGAAGTAGAGGCAGAAGTTGCCCTCTTCGCGGTCCCGGATGAACTCGGCCCGGTCTTCGAGGCACTGGTTGTGGACGGTGGGATCCCACTGCTGGCAGTTCTTGCAGCAGTGGAGGTAGGCGTAGCAGTTCGGGCACATGTCGCGACGGCCGATCTTCACGTCGAAATGCAGCTCTTCGCTGCACTTGTAGCATTTGTAGACGGGGTCCGGAGCAAGCGGCATCTCAACCTCCCTGGCCGCTGCCATTGTAGTACGAGGTCACGGAGGAGTCCAGTGCCATGGGATTCTTGGCCTCGTACTTCTTGTCGTTCGTGAGCTGCATCCTGCCCTGACCGCCGGTGCCGATGAGCCAGATCTCCCGGTCTTTTCGGGCTCGGTCGTTGCCGGGCGGAAGGGGTTCCATGAACGGGTCCGCCGGATCCCCCTGGAAGCTGAACATCGGGCTGCCGACGAACTGGATGGTCTTGCCCGACGGCGAGATGTCGAAGTCCTCGATCACGATGTTGTCGTTGTCATCCGACTTCGGGTTCTTGGTGATGTTGACGAAGTCGTTCTGCTCGAACGGCGTGCCGTCACCGACCGCGGAGAGGTCCATCATCAGCAGGTTGGTGTGAGGCTTCGAATCGGCCGAGATCAGGTTGCACGCACTGTACGCGATGAAGTAGAGGGAGCTGCCGTCGGGGCTGAAGTGAGGGTCTCCGATCACCTTCTGGAAGCCCCAGTCGAGGTCCGGAAGCATCTTGCAGATCTCGGCCATGTAGGTCCCGGTCGGGACCGTGAAGAGGTTCGTGTACTTCTGCTTGAGCGTGGTCGTGTCGTAGAGGCGGAGGCGCAGGTCCCGTTCCGCGACCGTGAAGGCCGCGACCTTGGAGTTGTCCGGGGAGATGGCAACCGGGTCGGTATCGTTGTATTCGCTGCCAGCGCCGATGCACTCGCCGTTGACGAGGTGGTTGCAGACGTAGTCGATCTCGTGCAGATTGCCCGCCTTCCAGATGTAGTAGCGGACGCTGCGGATGGTCGTGCCCAGCAGGACGAGCACCTGGCCGTCCGCACTGACCTTGAAGTGCCCCTTGTAGTTGGAGTGCTTGGGCCAGTCCGGGTCGGAATCGGGTGGGAAGACGAACAGCTCCTCGGTCTTGCCGACCGGCTCGAGCTGGACGCGGTAGACCAGGTACTGGCAGTGGGCGCCATCGCAGGCGAACTGCTTGGTGTAGTAGAGGTAGTTGCCCGCGAACTTGAAGTCGATGATGTCTTTCAGGAAGACCCCCTTGACCATGGCCACGTGGAGCTGAGTGTCGAAGCGGCCGATCTGGAAGGTGAAGCCGGTGGCCGAGGGTTTCTTGAGCGAGATGGCAATCCACTTGAGTGCGCGGTCCACCACGCAGCCGAAGTTGCAGGAGCAGGGGCCGTACTTGGTGGGATTCCCTTCGGCATCTTCCTCGAGGATGGTCTGGCAGTCCGTGGCTCCGGCCAGGGAGAACGTGGTGAGGGGCTGGGCCCCGGCCGCGCCGGGAACGAGCGGGTTGGATCGGTCCGGGTTGACGAGGTAGAGGTCGTGCTCGTTGTTGTTCACGCCCGGGATGCGTCCCTGGTAGCCGTAGAGTGCGACGAAGTCGTCTTCGGGCAGCACGGAGCTCAGGATGCAGACTCCGGCATTGGTATCGCAGTCGGAGCCCTCGGCGCACTCGCCGCACTGCCCTCCGCAACCGTCGGGGCCGCACTCCTTGGCGGTGCATTCGGGCGTGCACTTGCCCTTGCACGAGTGCGTGTCCGCCTTGCACAACGTTCCCTCCTCGCACTCGCCGCAGTCGCCGCCGCAGCCGTCGGGACCGCACTGGTAGCCGAACGTGGCGCAGACCGGCTGGCACTCGGCCGGCTTGTCGATGCACAGGTAGGAGAGCGCGTCGCACACCTGCCCTCCCGCACACTCGCCGCACTGGCCCCCGCAACTGTCGGGACCGCACATCTTTCCGAGGCAGTCCGGCGTGCATTGCACGCAGGCACCGTCCAGGCAGACGCTGTCGGCGCCGCAGGTACCACAAGTCCCCTCGCATCCGTCATCGCCGCACTGCTTCCCTTCGCACAGCGGCTTGCATTTCTCCTCGCCGGGACCGCACGCGGCCAGGAACGCCACACCCACCAGGATCGCCAGGAATCTCATGATCACCCCCGCTCTCAGCGTTCGAACTGTACGCGAAAAGCCGGGAGGGATCAATCGCGTATGAGCACGCGCTGGGTTCTACCCATAGGCCGGCTGGTGGTCGTGTTCGTCGCCGTTGACGTCGCCGTCGCCGTCGCCGACACCAACATCCGTAGGGCACTCTCGGGTTGACTGCGGGGCGTAGCAGGAGGCAGTCAGAGCCCCGACCACGCGGGAGGGGCCGTGAAGATGTGCAGTGGGTGCGCAGGCCGCTAACTGGGTGCGGCCCGCCTACGGGACGTTGCGTGCGCAGCGGAAGCCGAAGTTGCCCAGGGCGGTTCCTGGGGCGAAGTGGAGGCGGACGCTGGCCCGGAAAGTCTCGGCCATCTCGCTGGTGAACGCACCGCCCTTGAGCACCCGCTCCGTTCCGCCGGCCGGGCCTGCCGGGTCGGACGTCGGGGCGTTGGCATAGTACTCCGGTGCGTACCAGTCCGCGACCCACTCCCACACGTTGCCGAGCATGTCGCACAGCCCCTCGGGCGTGTTGCCCTTGGTCTTTTTGCAGGTCGGCCAGGTGGAGTTCATCCCGCACCCCTCCATCGAGGTCACGAGCTTCTTCCCCTGGCTGATCACCGCGCGGTCGCAGTCGGGCTGCTCCTTGCCCCAGGGGTAGTCCCGGCCGTCCGTGCCGCGGGCGGCCCGCTCCCACTCGGCCTCGGTCGGGAGGCGCTTGCCGACATAGACGCAGTATTCGTTGGCCTGCACCCAGCTCACGCAGTTGACCGGGTGATCGGTCCGATCCGGCTCGCCATAGTTGCAGTGCTTGTTGTCCGCCTTGAGAAGCGGTCGTGTGCACTTGCCGGCGCCGACGCACATGGCGAACTCGCCCACCGTCACCTCGCGCTGGTCGATCTCGAAGGCAGTGAGCGCGACCTTGCGCACCGGCTGCTCGTCGGCCTGGCACTTGCGGTCGGTCACCGGAGTGCACCCCATGATGAATTCCCCCGCTTCGAACTTCACCATCCTGGGGCCTTCGTAGGCCGGCTCACCGGCCTGGGACAGCAGTGCGGCAAGAAGAAGAGACTGTGCAAGCAGCATGTTTCACCTCCGAATCAGTCACCAGCGACGCTAGCACGGAATCACTCCAGCGTCCACCCGGACACGTCACTTGCAGGTTTCGTTGGCCTTGCCCGGAGTTCCGAAGTCCCCCGAGGGCAGCGGCGTCTTGGAGAGGCACCAGGAGGTCCCGAGGTCGTTGGCCTGGTGAGTGAGGTACTTGGGGTCGAGGTTCATCGACTGCCCCTTGGGGTCGGGGAACTCGATCCCCCCGTCCCAGGCAACGGCATCCGAGATCTTGCCCTTGTAGGAGAGCACGATGGCGTCAATGCCGTTGCCCTGCAGGACGTCGGCATACTCGTACTGGATGATCACGCCGCCGTTGAGGCCGGTATCCGCCTCGATCCCCATGACGAGGTAGCCCTTCGGGGGCACGATGAGGCCTCCGGGCGCCTTGATCTGGTGGAGGTCGTTGGCGCCGTCGTCGATGGTCCACCCGTTGATGTCGATTTCGAACGTCCGGGTATTGTAGATCTCGAAGTACTCGCCCAGGGTATCGTAGACCTTGGCCGGGTTCTGCATGACCTCGCAGATGATGATGTCGCCGGGGTCGGGCACGTAGGTCTCGATGCTGCAGTCCGGTGCGCATCCGTCGCCCAGGATGAGGTTGCCGTCGTCGCACTCCTCGCCCGTGTCGAGCACCTTGTCGCCGCACCCCGGGTTCTTGCAGGTGGTGCGACACTTGTTGGGCTCGACGTTCGAGTTGAGCGGACCGAAGTCGCACTGCTCGCCGAGGAGGTCGTCCACGATGCCGTCGCCGCAGACCGGAGAGACGCAATTGGTCTTGCATGCGTTGGGGGCATCCGCGTTGGCGGGGCCGTTGTCGCATTGCTCCTTGGAATCCTTGACGCCGTCTCCGCACCAGGGCTTCTTGCAGCTCTTCCGGCAGGCATCAGCCTTGAGGTCGCTGTTGCTCTTGCCGTTGTCGCATTCCTCGCCGGAATCGACGACGTAGTCGCCGCAGATGGGGAGGAAGCAGTTGAGGCGGCAGGCATCGGGCATGACGTTGGAGTTGGCGGGGCCGTTGTCGCACTGTTCCTTGTAGAGGTCGTCGACAATGGAATCCCCGCACACGGGCGGCTTGCAGCTGAGGCGGCAGGCATTCGGGGCGTCGGCATTGCCCGAGCCGTTGTCGCAGACCTCGCCGGTATCGATCACGCCGTCTCCGCACCAGGCCTTCTTGCAGTTGGTGCGGCACGCGTTGGGGAGGGAATCGTTGTTCTTGACTCCCAGGTCGCACTGCTCCCCCGAGTCGACGACCGTGTCTCCGCACGAGGCGTTCTTGCAGTTCTTGCGACAGGCATCGGGCGTGACGTTGGAGTTTTTGACGCCGTCGTCGCACTCCTCCCCCGGGTCGACCCAGCCGTTGCCGCAGGAGGGAACGTACGGTTTGCAGTCGGGTCCGCACTGGTCCCCGGGCAGCTTGTTGCCGTCATCGCACAGCTCGCCGGAATCCTTGACGCCGTCTCCGCACCAGGCCTTCTTGCAGTCCGTGCGGCAAGCATCCGGTGCGGAGTCGGAGTTGGCGGGGCCGTTGTCGCACTCCTCGTTCGGCGTCTTGAGGCCGTCCCCGCACGTGACGACGTAGACCTTGCAGTCGGCCTGACAACCGTCCCAGTCGGCCGGGTTGCCGTCGTCGCACTCCTCCCCCGGGTCGAGCACGCCGTCGCCGCAACCGGGCAGCATGCAGTTGGTGCGACAGGCGCCGGGGTCCACGTTGTTGTTGTCGGGGCCGTCGTCGCACTGCTCGGCCGAGTCCTTGACGCCGTCTCCGCACCAGGGCTTCTTGCAGCTCGTGCGACAGGCATCGGGAATGGAATCGGAGTTCGCAGCCCCC
>VGRX01000175.1 GCA_016875215.1 Deltaproteobacteria bacterium | reverse complement strand
CGGTCCCGACCCGGCTTGCCAACGAGATCAACGTGACCACCTACCGGTCGCCGTTCGACTTCGAGGGCGGCAATTTCCAGGCCGACGGCGAGGAGTTCTGCTACACGACCGAGCGGCTCTACCTCTACACCGGCATGAACTACGACCAGGTCAACGAGGTCATGAAAACCTACTACGGCTGCAAGAAGGCCGTGGTGCTGAAGGACATCACCAACGACGGCACGGGCCACGTGGACATGTTCTTCAAGCTGGGTGGCAAGCACGTGGCGTTCATGGGCGAATACACCACGGTGGCGGACGCGACCAACAAGAAGCGGATGGATGACAACGTCAAGCAGCTCGAGGCGCTCAAGTACTCTGACGGGAGCCCCGGCATCACCGTCTACCGGATTCCGATGCCGCACCCGGGCAAGGCGGGCGGCGAGAGCATCCCGCGCACGTTCATCAACTCCACGCTGTTCGCCAATCCGGACGGCTCCAAGAAGGTCAACCTGTGGCCGATCTACACGGTGGACAAGGACCTCGAGGCCGAGGCGCTCGCGTCGTGGCAGGAGGGCATGCCGGACTGGGAGCACGTCGGGATCATCTCCGACCAGATCTCGCTGTATTCGGGGGCGGTTCACTGCGTGACCCGCACGATCCCGGCGTTGCCGCTGGCGAATTACATCCCCGATGGGCAGTGCAAGGACGGCGCCTGCACGGGTGGCGGCTCTCACGGGTACGACGGCGCCTGCATCGCAGGTTCCGAGCCGGATCCGGGATGCTGGGGACCGAAGTGGCAGTGCGTGTGCAACTACTGCGATGAGGCCGGCTGCGGCATTCCTGCGACCTGCGGCGACGGCTCGTGCGGCGACAAGGAGAACTGCTTCAACTGCGCCAAGGATTGTGCCTGCGGTCCGGACAAGGCCTGCAGCCCGATCACCATGCAGTGCGCCAGCGACACGTGCGGCAACGGCAAGTGCGACGAAGGGGAGAACTGCCTGTCCTGCACCGCGGACTGTGGATGCAACAACGGCGAGAGTTGCTCGTTCGGCGTGTGCACCGATGACCCGTGCGGCGGCATTGAGTACGAAGGCTGCTGCGACGGCAGCAGTCTGGCGTACTGCGATAACGGCCAGCTTGTCACGGTGAACTGCGGCGCTGACGGCTGTGGCTGGGTGGCCGGGCAGGAGTGGTACGACTGCGGCGGCAACGGCGGCGATCCGTCCGGTGCGTTCAAGCTGGATTGTCACGACTACTCGTATCCGCCGGGATGCGAGGGGAAGGAGTGCGGCGACAACGGCGGCGGCTACTCGTGTGGCTCCTGCCCGGACGGGGTTGCCTGCGACAACGGCTCGTGCGGTCCCTGCACGCCGAAGTGCGACGGCAAGGAGTGCGGCGACGACGGCTGCGGCGGCGACTGCGGCACATGCGCCGCAGGCTCGGAGTGCAAGGAAGGGAAGTGCGAGCAGGGTCCATGCGCGCCGGCCTGCGACGGCAAGGAGTGCGGCGACGACGGCTGCGACGGTGTGTGCGGAACGTGCGGCGAGGGGTTCGAGTGCTCGGCCGAGTTCAAGTGTGTGGAAGTCGTTACGCCTCCGGTCGAGGAACCGATCGAGCCGGACGTGGTGACCGAGGACGGCGTGGGCCCGACCGAGGACATTCCCGCAGGCGAGGGGACGACCGAGGAAGACACGGGCACGACTCCCCCGCCGAAGAAGAAGGATGACGGCTGCACAGCGACCGGCACGGGCAACCCATTTGCCGGGCTGCTGCTGGCTGCCGCTCTCCTCGCCCTGGCCGCGCTGCGGCGTCGGGTGGTGGCGTAACCCCCTCTCCCCTCGACTTCGCTCCCCTCGAAGGGGCCTGAGCGGCCCCCCTCGGGGCCTGTCGAAGGCGGGGCAGGCACGTCGGACGGCGCCAGTCGGACACGTCGGACCAACGAACGGAATCGGACACGTCGGACACGTCGGACGGCGCCGGTCGGACGAACGGCCGCTGGTGTGGGGATGAAGATGCACCTTGGGTGCGGGCAACCTGACGGCCGATGCGGTACGACGGACCGTGGGTGCTGGGCAACCCGACGGCCAACGAGGGTGTGGCGTCTTCGGTGGTACGTGTGACGCGCTAGTTTCGTGCCTGGAGCGCGGCCCGGACCGCGCTCCAGGCACGAGACTGACATTGCACTCGTACCGCCGCAGGAACCGCACCCTCGTCGGCCGCAGCGCACCCCGCACCCACGGCACATCTGCACCCCGCACCCATGGCACATCTGCACCCCGCACCCACGGCACATCTGCACCCCGCACCCACGGCACATCTGCACCCCATCCCGACGGCCGATGCGATGCAGCGCGGCCCGTCCCTACTCCGCCAAGGCTACGTAGGGCACGCGCTTACGCTCCGGGTGGTGTTGGGAGGCCGCACCTGCAGCCCATCAGGGCCCCGCGCCCCCCCCTGTGCCATCTTCGTAACATCAGCCGGCGCAAGTAGGGGCAACCCCAGGCAACTCCAGCCTACAAGTCGGGGTTATGCGCAGTGGCCTGGAATGCGGGGGATCTGAGACTCCCAGGTGGGTTATGGCGCACGCCCGGGTTTGCATTGCAAGGCCGGTGCGTGGCGAATGCCGTGGCGGGACACGTCGGACGGCACAGGCGGCGCCCCTACTCCTCAGGCTCGTCCTCGAGCTGCTTCGTGGCTTCGAGCTCGATCGTCCTGACTACGGCCTCGATGATCGTGAGTGCCTTGTGGGCATCCTGCTCGCGGGTGATGATGACTCCGGAACCCCACTGTCCCTGGAAGATGCCGTCGAGGGCCGTGTCGCGGAAGGAGTGGAAGATGGCAGGGACGCCTTCTTCGGCCAGTACGTCCACAAGGTATTCGGCCTGCAGCGGATTGTCGGGAGTGAAAACCCTGGCAAGGGGCTGGTCGGTGAAGGGCTCGGCCTGGGAATCGGTGATGCCTGCCAGTGCCTTGAGCTCGTCGACGGCCAGCCGGCCGAGCGGACCGAGCTGCCAGGGCCGGGATGCGGGCTCTCCGGTCGGGGGGGCATCGTCGGGAGGGGGCTGAGCTTCGTCAATCGGGTGCTTGGTATCGTCCATCGGAACCTCCGAACAGGGGTGCAGCGTCAGCGCAACGACAGGCCGCCGTCTACGGCCACGATCTGGCCGGTGACATAGGCCGGGGAATCGAGCAGCATCTCGATGGCCCGTGCGACGTCCTCGACGCTGCCTCGTCGGCCGGCCGGGATGCGGGCCTCGACCCCTTTGTAGATGTCCTCCATGCCGTGCGGGACGGTGATGAGGCCCGGGGACACGGCGTTGACCCGGACCTGCGGGGCAAGCTCCACTGCGGCGGCCCGGGTCAGAGCGACCAGAGCGGCCTTGGATGCGATGTACGCTGCATGCTTCTTCCATGCCTTGTCGGCAGCGATGTCCGCGACGTTCACGACATGCCGGCAGCCCAGGATGACCGCGCGCCGGATGCAGCGGGCCGGAGCGATGGCATTCAGGGCGAAGAGCTGCTGCCAGTCAGCGTGCTCGGTATCGACAAGCGGCTTGCGCACCAGGATCCCCGCACTGTTGACCAGGATGTCGATGACGTGGCGGTCGCCTGCGATGCGGTCGAACATCGACTCGAGCTCGGCCGGATCGGTGAGGTCGGCCCGTTCGAGGCGGACGGTGGGGGCCCCGGAGCGCAGGAGCTCGACGGCCCGCTCCTTGGTGACCGCCATCGGGGTCTTGTGATGATGGAGGATGATGCGGGCCTTGCGAGCGGCCAGCCTCCTGGCGACAGCCAGTCCGATGCCGTGTGCGCCGCCGGTAATCAGGACGTGCTTCCCATCCACCCGATGCCTCCCGTCATTTGGCGAACACGACTGCGACGTCCTGGATGGACGTGGCGCCCGTGGCGTCGTGGACCCAGAGGCCGACCATGTGGAACCCCGGGGCAAGCGGACCGAGCTGGCACTGCTCCTTCTGGCAGAAAATGGTGTCCGGAGTCAGCGTGGATGCCGGGGGAACCGCTGTCAGCATCCAGGAATAGGTGAGCGGCCCCCCTTCCGGGTCGAAGGAGAGGGAGGCATCGAGAGTGGCGGTTGTGCCGACGGCGAGCTGGGCAGCGGGGACGAGCTGGCCACCGGACTGGACGCGGGCGATGGCTGCCGGGGGCACGTTGGGATAGCAGACGCCGGCCGCGGTGTCGCAGCCGAAGCCGGCCGGGCATCCGCCCGGAGACGCACATGGGGGGCCGCACTTGCCGGTTGCCGGGTTGCACGTGTAGCCCGGGTTGTCGCAGGGGACGGCGCACAACTTGGGCTGGCACAGGCCGTCGACGCACTCTTCGTTGTAGTAGCTGCACGTGCCCTCGGGGCACGGCTTCCCTTCGAGGCACAGTCCCTGGATCACGTTGCAGATCTCGCCGGGCTTGCACTCCTTGCGGCTCGCGCATTGCGGGGGGCCGCACTTGCCGTCGAAGCAGAACGAGGCAGGATTCTCGCATTCGTAGGTGGTCTGGCACACGGCGGGCTGGCACTTGCGGACCGCGGGCTCGCATTCCTGGCCGGCCGGGCAGTCCCCGTCCCAGGTGCATTCCGGCAGGTCGCACCAGTTGAACTCGCCGATGCAGGCGGTGGGATAGAGGCAGTCCTGGTGGGTCGAGCAGCCGGTCTGCACCGGTGGCGGAGGGGCGCACGCGTTGATGCCCGGCCTCATCGGGATGCAGATGAGGCCGAAGAGCTGGCATTCTGAGTGCGTCTTGCAGGCCATGGTGCACCCGGAGCCCTGGGACGTGGCCCAGCAGAGGCCGGACTTGCACTCGGCGTCGGCCAGGCACTCCTCGCCGAGCTCCTTGTCCCCTTTGGGCGTGGGGAGGTCGGACCCCTCGGCGTCGCCCGGGGCAGGCGTGTCGGACCCCTCGGCGTCGCCCGGGGCAGGCGTGTCGGACCCCTCGGCGTCGCCCGGGGCAGGCGTGTCGGACCCCTCGGCGTCGCCCGGGGCAGGCGTGTCGGCCCCCTCGGCGTCAACCATCTTCCCGGGGCCGGGGCTGCACGCACCGGCCAGTGCGAGGGACAGGAGGAAGAGCCGGCACAGGCCAGGGAAGGCCCACGTGCGGAGGGTGCTCTGCGCCCGCCCCGAGTTGTCACGAACCGGAGAAGAGAGAAAGCGGCAGTTCACGGGCATCACCATGGCAGGCAGACGTTGGTTTCACCGTGGTCGTACACCTGACCGAGCGGTTTCACCGTCGCGCTGGGCCAGTCCACGGTGCACACGTCCCACGTCTTGTTCGTATTCTTGAGCAGGGTCGGACCAAAGGTCTGGAGGAGTTGGCCGTACGAGTAGATGCGGACGGTTGCGTTGGTGGAGCCGCCGCCATAGCCCTCGTAGTTGTCCTTGTAGTAGTGCATGACGACCTTGTAGGTTCCCGGCTTGGGTTCGGAGATATTGGTGTTCTCGGGGCCGTAGCCGTCGACGTCATCGTAGTCGAGGAACGGGTCGTCGAGGAAGTCGCCCTTGGTATCCCAATCCGGGTTGGGGTTGGCGTAGAAGCAGTCGTTGTCGCAGTCGAACAGGTCGGCCCCGGGCTTGAGGAAGTGCAGGTCCACGTCGCAGTCGTCGGTATCCCACTCGAGCTCGATGTGGAGGCCGATCTCTTCGAGCGGGGGCGGCACTCCGATTCCGACCACGTCGAGCTTGGCCTCGGGCGTCGTGGGGTCGGTGCTGACGATGAGGAAGTAGCCGCTGTCCAGGCCGGCAAGGCCGGGAGTGTAGCTGACGTTGAGCGGATAGACCGAGTTGGCCGGAATCGCGATCGGGAAGTTCGGCGACGGCTCGATCTGGAATTCCTTGGTCAGCTCCATGCCGAAGAACTTGCTCCGCTTGATGTTGGTCACGGTCAGGGGGAAGGTGGAGGAGCAGTTGACGATCTGGAACGGCAGGGTCTTTGTTTCGCCTCGGACCACCTGGCCGAAGTTGAGGTAGCTGGGGGTGATGCTGATGCAGGGCTGGTCTTCGGCCTTCGACTGGGAGTTGAACTGCACCTCGGCCACCGGGGTGTCGGGGTCGTTGCTGTGGATGCGCATCACGGCCGGTCCGTGCTTGTTGTCCTGGAAGACCACGGTGACGGTGGCCTGGTCGTACTGGTTGAGCTTCTTGGGCATCGGCGGGAGGGCCATGAACTTGAAATCGGGCGAGGAGAGCTCGGCCCACTCGATCTTGGTGATGACGAGGGCCCCCTTGCCCTGGTTGTAGATCGAGACGTTCTTTGTCTCCGGGTTCTGGACACCCGGCAGGTAGGAGAACGTGTACTTCAGCGGGTCCACCAGGATGTCGGGGACCGACGTGTCGACGTAGACGTCCTGCGGCTTGACCTCTTCCGGCAGCACAGCGTCCTCGGCGGGCGGGACGTCAGGCGTTCCCGGCCCCTGGTCGCCCTGATCCGTCGGGGCAGGGGCGTCCGTCTGCAGTGCGTCCGCCTCCTCCTTCACGTCGGACGGAGTGAACGAGACGCACTGGCCCCCGACGCACGATCCGGACGGGCAATCCTCGTCGCCCTGACACGAGAGCGTGTCGAGCGGACCCTGGGGGCCGGTCGGATCGTCGGAACAGGCCATTGCGAACAGGGTGGCCAGCAACAGGGAACTCACAGAAGCTGACTTCATGGGCACCTCCAGAAGGTGCGCCCAATATACCGCGAGCGTGTGTGCGAGGCAACGCAGAAACGCCTCCCCAGATCATCCGCTCGACGCAGGCGGACGTGAGCGGATGGTCGAGCGGGCGGGGGCGTTGTCGTTTCGCCACCGTTGACGAAGGTTCGGGGGCTTCACTTCCCGCACAGGACGTCGGAAAGGCAGATGTCATAGTCGCAGCGCCACGCGATGCGATCGCCCAGGACTACGGGAGCAACATCTTGGATTCCGTTCGCTGTGACCTGGAGGATCTTGCCCGCCTTGTAGGTGAAGACCTCCCAGTCGTCGAACAGGCCGGTCCCCTTGGCTGCCCAGACGACGCGGCCCTGGCTGAGATCGGGGGGGCCCTTCTCGTTGTTGTCGTTGGTGAGCTGCGTCACGACCGCACCGGTGTAGAAAGCGATCTCGTAGTCGTGTCCGTCATACCGGCGCCAGACGACCTTGCCGTTCTCGGTGATCGGGTCGAGATCGTTGACGTCGTTGTCAGTGAGCTGCTTGACCTCCTCGTCCTTCCAGAGGACCACCTCGTAGTCATTCCCGTCGAAGGTGGACCAGACGATGTTCTTGCCGTCGATGTAGGGGATGCCGTCATCGGTCGAGTTGTCGGAGAGGTTGTAGATGACGCCTCCCTTGTAGAGGTAGACCTCGTAGTCGTTGCCGTCGAAGCCTCGCCAGGCGACGAGCTCGCCGCTGCAGTGGGGGTGGTAGTCGTTGCGGGAGTTGACGGTAATCTGCATGGTCGACTTCCCGTCCCAGCGGAAGATCTCGTAGTCGCTGCCATCGAATCCCTGCCAGACGATGGAGTTCCCGTCGGTCCACGGATTGCGATCTTCGAGCAGGTTGCTGGTCAGCGGGTAGACGGAATCCAGGTCGGACCACCAGATCTCGCGGTCTTTGCCGTCGAAGTGCTCCCAGACGATCTTCTTGCCGCCGATCACGGGCCGCTCGTTGTTCTGGTCGTTGTCCGTCAGGCGGAACAGGGTCGAGTTGCGGTACAGGTAGATCTGGTTGTAGCCGCCAAACAGTCCCTGCCAGACCACTCCTTCCACGTCCACCTGCGGGTAGAGGTTGTCGGTCACTCCTCCGCTGATGACCTGCGGCTTCCAGACGGGGAACTGCTTCGGGTCGAGGTCGTTGCAATCATCTCCGCCGAACGGCAGGGAGAGGAAGCCGTCTCCGTCTGCGTCCGAATCGCAGACGTCACCCTCGCCGTCTCCGTCGGCATCCGACTGGTCGGGGTTGAAGAGGGCGTCGCAGTTGTCCGACGGGTCCGGGACCGTGTCGTTGTCGTCGTCGGGGTCGCAGGTATCTCCTGCTCCGTCGTCGTCGAGATCGGACTGGTTGGGGTTGTAGAGATCGGGGCAGTTGTCCGACACATTGGGGACGGAATCGAGGTCGACGTCTTTTCCACAAGCGGTCTTGAGGAGCCAGACGTCCTGACCGTGGAGCCAGGCGACCTGGTTGCCGTCGGTGGTCGGGGAAGCGTCCTGGACCTTGTCATCGGTGATGCGCTCGGTTCCGTCTGCCGTATGGATCCACAGCTCGGCCTCGGCCTCGGCCCCCTGGATGAACGCCAGGGTGTCGTAGGCGAGTGAGAGCGACGACACCGGGAGTGTTCCGTCGGTGATCGTTTCATCGTGTCCGTCGGGGTGAAGCAGGCGTATCCGACGGGTTCCGTCCGGAGCGGAGGTGAAGGCCAGCAGTCCGTTCCAGAGGGCGAGGTCTCCCTCGTCGCCGGGTTGCGACGGGGTGGGAAGCCAGAGGTTCGAGTGACGGAGCTCCATGTCCCAGTCGTCGCCGTGGGCAAGCCAGGCCAGGTAGTCGCCATGCAGGACCGGGCTCTGGTCCTGGACGAGCTTCGTGCCGTGGGTCTGGGTTTTCCCGGTCGGGATGTCGTACGCGACGATGTCGCTGTCGGTCCCCTTGGTGACCCAGACCAGGCGATCGCCCTGGAGGACGTAGTGGGTGGAAACGGCCGGGGTGGAGGTGGCCTTGGCGAGTGCGGACGTGGCTCGGTCGAGCACCCAGAGGTCGTACCCGGCGCCTGCGGGAGCGAGCCAGGCGATGCGGCTTCCCCAGACCTGTGGCAGCAGGCCGCCGGCAGACTGTGAAACGGGTCCGAGCGTCTTCCCGTCGTACGCCTCCACGTGCGTAGCCGTGCCATCCGATGCCTGCCAGACCACGGTGCCGTGGTGGATGCGGGGGTGCAGATCCTCGCCGGCGTTCGTGGTGAGGCGCTGGATGTAGCGGCCGTCGAACAGGAAGACCTCGGAGTCTACGCCGTCGCCTGCGGCCCAGACGACCTGCCCCAGGTGCAGATCAGGAGGGGACGGAGAAAGGATCGAACCCTGAGTGAGGTCCACGATGCGGCGGTCGGGGGTGACGTCGGCGTCGCCATCGTCGCAATCCTGCCCCCCCCACTGGAGCGCGGCGTGTCCGTCTCCGTCGAGGTCGACGAGGGAGGTGCAGACCCAGCGGGCAAGCATCGGTCCGGTTTCGCCGATCCACGCTGCGCTGCCGTCCTGGACTGAGAGGGAGGAGTCGGGAGGAAGATGGGTAGCGAGCTGAACGAGCTCCAGTCCGTCGTGGGCCCAGACGGACCGCCCCAT
>VGRX01000174.1 GCA_016875215.1 Deltaproteobacteria bacterium | reverse complement strand
TTTTGCGGGTTGTGGGGGGCGGGGACCTTTTGCTCCGCTGCCGCTGCCCGTGGTACACTACCGGCCGATGACAACTCTGGGGGCGAGTACCATGAAGCGATTCGAGATTCTGGCGTTCGGGGTGATTCTAGCGGCCTGCTCGGGCGGAGGGACGGTGGTGACGACAGGGGACACTGGCCCTGAGGCGCAGGTGGCCGAGACCGCGGCGGATGTTCCTGCACCCCTTGATGCCGTCGATGCCGACGGGGATCTGCCCGACCTCGGCGGCGGAGACGCGCTGGCCGACCTTCCCCCTTCGTGCCAGCCCGGCAACGGCTGTTTCCTGGACCCGTGCGATGGCCCTGACGACTGCCTCTCCGGGATCTGCCTCGAGCACATGGGGGATCCGGTGTGCAGCATCGGCTGCGTGGAGGAGTGCCCGCAGGGGTGGCTCTGCAAGCAGATCAACTCCGATCAGGATACCCTGTTCGCCTGCGTGTCGCCATATACCCGCCTGTGCCGCCCCTGCCTGACGAACGCGGATTGCGTGTCGGAGAGCGGCGTGGAGGACGTGTGCATCCACTACGGGGCCGAGGGCGACTTCTGCGGGGCCGACTGCTCACAGACCGGCCTGTGCCCCATGGGGTTCTCCTGTGAGACGGCCGAAACCGTGACCGGCGTGGCAGTGAAGCAATGCGTGGCGCAGGCCGGCGTGTGCGCCTGTTCCAAGAAGGCCCAGGCGCTCGGCCTTTCCACCTCCTGTTTCGTCGAAAACGACTTCGGCCTGTGCGAAGGGCAGCGGGTGTGCGGCCCCGACGGGCTGTCCGCATGCGATGCCTCCGTGCCCGAGGTGGAGGTCTGCGACGGAAAGGACAACGACTGTAACGGCACCGTGGACGACGTTTCGTGCAGCGACGACAACGCCTGCACCAAGGACTCGTGCGTGGCCCCCACGGGGTGCGTGCACGAGCCGCTGACCGGAACCGAATGTGCGGACGGCGACGTGTGCACTCTGGCCGATCATTGCGAGCAGGGCCAGTGCGTGGGGACCGCGATCAACTGCGATGACGTGAACCCGTGCACGACCGACTCGTGCAACCCGTCCGGAGGGTGCATCTACTCGTTCAACAACCAGCCGTGTGACGACAAAGACCCCTGCACGATCGACGATCATTGCGCTCAGGGGCAGTGCACCGGATTCGAAGTGCCCTGCGAGTGCCAGAAGGACTCGGATTGCGTGCCGTTGGAGGACAAGGATGTGTGCAACGGGACGCTGTTCTGCGACAAGGAGGCCTTCCCGCAGCAGTGCAAGGTCGAACCGGACACGGTCATCACGTGCCCTGTGCCCAAAGGCGTGGGGGCCGAGTGCCTCGCCGCGGCCTGCCACCCGCTGACCGGAGAGTGCTCATTTGCTCCGGCCAATGAGGGCAAGGCCTGCTTCGACGGGGATGCCTGCACGCTCGGGGATGTGTGCAAGGGCGGCGTGTGCGGGGGCGGTGTCTCGGCCAACTGCAATGACGGCAACCCGTGCACCGACGACTCGTGCGATACGATCAAGGGGTGCGTGCAGAAGAACAACCAGGCGGCCTGCGAGGACGGGAACCTTTGCACCGTGGGCGACATGTGCGGGGACGGCAAGTGCATTGCAGGCGGCCCGATGGCGTGCGACGACGGCAACCCGTGCACCGACGATGCCTGCAAGCCGGGACAGGGGTGCGTGCACACGGCCAACAACGCGGCCTGTGACGATGGCAACGCGTGCACTCAGGAAGATCACTGCACGGCGGGGGCGTGTGTGGCCGGCAGCGCAGTCTCCTGCGACGACGCCAACCTCTGCACCACCGATTCCTGCAAGCCCCTGGTCGGCTGCACGTACGACTTCAACGCGGTCCCCTGCAACGACGGGGATGCCTGTACCAGCGGCGACGTGTGCAAGAACGGGAGCTGCAAGGGGCCGAACCTGGTCAACTGCAACGACGGCAACGTCTGCACGGATGACTCGTGCGACCCGGCAAATGGCTGCATCCACAAGTTCAACCAGGCCCCGTGCGACGACTTGAACTCGTGCACGACCGGGGACATGTGCAAGAAGGGGGTGTGCATCGGGACCGGCTCGATCGAGTGCGATGATGCCAATCCGTGCACCAAGGACGTCTGCCTGCCGGGCGGAGGATGCGACCACCAGACCGTTTCCGGAGCCTGCGACGATGGCGACCCCTGCACGGTGAACGATACCTGCCAGAAGGGCAAGTGCTCGCCCGGGCCGCTCAAGTCGTGCGACGACGGCAATCCGTGCACCGATGATGCGTGCGGACAGGGAGGTACCTGTGTCTACACGCCCAACCAGGCCGCGTGCGACGACGCCAACGCGTGCACGGCCGGCGACAAGTGCGACCAGGGCAAGTGCACCTACACGGGGCTCGTCAAGTGCGACGACGGCAACGTGTGCACCACCGACTTCTGCGATCCGGTGACGGGGTGCAAGCACCAGGACAACCAGGTCCCGTGCGACGACGGCGACGTGTGCACCACCGGTGACAAGTGCGAGTCCGGCAAGTGCAAAGGGGGGGCGCAACTAGCGTGCAACGACGGCAACCCCTGCACCGACGACTCGTGCGATCCCGCCAAGGGGTGCCTGTTCACCGTCAACCAGGCGGCCTGCGACGACGGCAACGTCTGCACCACCGGAGATGTGTGCGGAAACGGCCTCTGCAAGGGGGCGGGAGCGCTTTCGTGTGACGACGGCAACCCGTGCACCGACGATTCCTGCGATCCCAAGACCGGGTGCGCCCACGTCCCCAACGCCGCTGCGTGCGACGACGGCAACGCCTGTACCCTCAACGATGCCTGCGCCGCGGGCTGGTGCAAGGGCGGCCCGGCCCCCAACTGCGATGACAAGAACGTCTGCACCGACGACTTCTGCACCGTGGACAAGGGGTGTATGCACGTGGCGAACAAGGCCCTGTGTGACGACGGGAACGCCTGCACTACCGCAGACCAGTGCAAGGACTCGGCCTGCATCGGCGGGCCGGCACCGGACTGCGACGACAAGAACGTCTGCACCGACGACTCGTGCGAGCCGGCCACCGGCTGCAAGCACACGAACAACACCGTCGGCTGCAACGACTTCAACCTCTGCACCGTCAGCGACAAGTGCGAAAACGGCGCGTGCAAGCCCGGTACACCTCTGGTCTGCAACGACGGCAAGGCGTGCACCACGGACTCCTGCGTGGCCGAGACCGGCTGCCAGTACACCCCCATCACCCCCTGCTGCGGCAACGGAGTCAAGGAAGCCGGCGAAGAGTGCGACGACGGCAACAACAACAGCAACGACGGCTGCTCCGCAAGCTGCAAGGCCGAGTGCGGGAACCCCGGCGGCGGAAGCCTCGCAGCGGAAAACGGCACGAACAAGAACAAGATGTACTGCTACAATCCGGGGGATTCGACCCAGACCCGGGCTCTCAAGGCGTGCGAGTCCCATTTCGGAATCGGAACCTGCTGCGTCATCACCGGCGGGTACAACAGCCTCCAATACGGCAAGTGCGGCCTCGGAGGAGATGGCGGCTCGATCCACTGGCACTGGGATTCCTGGCCGTCCGGGCATTGCCCCCCCCACTACAAGCCCGGCGACGTCGTCTCCCCGGGCTGGTGCGGCTCCATCATCGGCAACTTCATGGACTGAGCGTCTTCAGCACCGTTTCGTTTTGCGGTCCCGAGCCGACTTCTCCACCCGCCTGCGTTGACACCCGCGCCTGCTTCGGATATCTATAGCCAGTCGGTTCGTACACGCAGCAGCTTGTCTTGCAGAAGGAGGGGAAGATGAACGGCAAGGTATCGACACGGGCGGCCATCGCCCTCATCGTGGGCATCCTGTTCCTGTTCGTCGGATGCCAGAAGGAGGCGCCCAAGGAAGCGCCCAAGGTCGAGAAGAAGGAGCCCGCAAAGGCCGAGCCCGCCAAGGAAGTGAAGAAGGAGGAGCCGGCTCAGGAACCCAAGAAGGAAGAGCCCAAGCCCGACGTCAAGAAGGAAGAACCCCCCGCAGAGACGCCCAAGGCAACCGCCGTGGACAAGCTCAAGGCAGCGCTCGACAGCATGCCCCAGTACGATCTGGCTCCCGGTGCCTTCGAGAAGTACCTTGGCGCGCTGGCCGAGGTCGAGAAGGAGTTTCCCGACAGCCCGGAGGCCATGCAGGCCTACGTCGCGTCGGCCCGCACCCGGTCGGACTGCCTGGTGCTGGCTGCCGCCGGTGTGGCCCCCGACCTGGAGAAGCGTCTTCTGGCGCTCGACGGAAAGCTCGGCGAGGGGCAGGAACCCGGTGACGAAGTCGTCGCCGGCTACCTCAACGAGCTGGCCGCAGCCATGCAGGAGAAGGCGAAGAAGATGGATGGGGATGCGCAGGAGCAGCTCAACCTGCGCGCGGGTCTGCTCATGGTCCTGGCCCAGGAGCGGCTGGTCAAGGCCGGCAAGCTCCCCACCGCGAAGCTGGTTGTCCCGGCAGAGTGGTTCCTGGCAACGCCGACTCCGGCCCCCGCGTCCGCTGACGCCGGTGCACCTGCTGCCGAAGGGGCTCAGCCCGAGGTCGCTGCCGCTGCCGATGGAACGGCCAAGCCGGCCGAAGGGGCTCAGCCCGAGGTCGCTGCCGCTGCCGATGGAACGGCCAAGCCGGCCGAAGGGGCTCAGCCTGCTGCCGAAGGGGCAAAGCCCGCCGGCCCTGCATCGGGCCTCCAGGCGGGAGGGGCCGATGTCGCCACCCTGCTCTCGACGATGAATTCCAAGGGGGGCGCTGCCCTGGCCGCCCGCATTCTCGTTGCCAGCCGCCTGAAGAACGGTCTGACCTCTGCCGCTGCGCTCCCCTTTGCCGCCCGCTGGGTCCAGTTCGCCGATGCCGCAGGACCCGTGCTCTGCGCCGCATGCGGCCAGCTCGGGACGATCAAGGAGGAGTTCCTCGGCGACGTGCTCTTCCTCAAGGAGAACGCCGGTCTCCTGTGCGCCGAGGCACTTCCCGACATCGAGCAGGGAATGACCGTCGCCCAGTCCGTGATCAAGAACTGCGCCTCCGGCCTCGGCCTGGCGGCTGAGGATGCCGCCCTCGCCACCCCGGTCAACACCCTGGCGCTCCGCTCCTACTCGCTGGCAGCGCAGCTCGTTGCCCAGCCCCCGGAAGGCGTCGAGAACGATCCCCTCCTGCCGCACTTCGCCCCGTTGGCCCAGGCACTCCAGTCCGGCTTGCAGGAGCTCCTGCCGCTCGACCCGGTCATCGAGCTCTTCCCCAAGGACAAGTGGGCCGAGATGAAGGACCGGCTGGTGCTTCGCTCCGACCTGTCCCCCCTGGCCCCCGCCTGGTCGTTCCAGCCTGTCGAGTTGATCGTGGCGGATGAGAAGGGGGTCTCCAAGGCACTGCGTCCGCTGGCCCGACCCGACCAGGGAAAGGTCGCGATGCTCGACCGGGAAGCCGGCTACGGCTGGCCCGGAAAGCTCATCATCGACGTGGAAGGGATCGCCAAGGAACTCGAGGAGAAGAACAAGGCCCTCAAGGAGCAGAAGAAGCCGTACGATGAGTCGCTCGGAGCCTTCCTCGAGGACGTCACCATCCGGGGAACCCTGTTCAAGAAGCCCGACTTCTCCATCCCGAGCGTGGTCGAGGCCGCAAAGAAGCTCGTCGACGAGGCCGGGCAGTTCGAGGGGCGGGCGTTCGCCTACCTGGCCGGCCAGAGCGTGATCAACACGGAGCGCACCCAGTGGCCGGTCTTCCCCGAAACCGTCGGTCGGGCCGCTCTGTATGCCATCGACATCGACACGCCCGCACTGCTGTTCAAGCGAATCCTCGACTCGCTCTACTACGCAGACTACAAGGACGATCGGCTGGTCAAGGGAACCGGCATCGTCGGCTCGGTCCCCACGGTGTACTTCACCGAGAAGTTCGTGGACGAGACCGTGCTCGATACCACCTACAAGCGGCCGATCCTGGTCCTCGTGACGGAAGACGGCTCCGTCCGCTTCTATCCGCCCACGGATATCACCCGGAAGGGCAAGATGACCGCCAAGCGCAACCCGAGGCGCCGCGACATCCCGTGGTCCGGCAAGTTCCCGTCGGTCGAAGACCCCCGCAACCCCGACCCGTTGTGGAACCTCTTCATGGCATACACCCACGCCGGCAACTCCAAGTTCGAGGAGAACGTCGTGGGCATCGCCGCGGCCATGAAGAAGAAGTGGGACAACGGAAACGTGTTCTACGTGGTGGCGGATGACAAGGCCTCGTCCGGCGTCGTGGTCAAGGTCGCAGATCTGCTCACCCGGCTTCCCGAGGATGCCCCCCTGGCCGAAGTCGGCAAGGCGTATCCAGGCATCACGTGCGACCCCGAGAAGGCAGCGGGGCAGTGCATCTCGAACATCGTCGTGCTCTTCCCGGATGTCGAGATCCCCTACCTCCCCGGCAAGAAGAAGGTGAAGGAGGCCGAGACCTCGGTCTACTGCGACCAGAAGGACATCGAGGCCAAGATCAACGCCAAGCGCGGGGCCATCAAGTTCTGCTACGACCCCGAGCTGCAGAAGAACCCCCAGCTCCAGGGCAAGGTGGTGTTCAAGTTCACCATCGGGCCGGAAGGGCGCGTGACCAGCATCTCGCTCGAGCAGGACGGCCTGGGCAATACCAAGGTCACCGACTGCACCCGCAACATCATCAAGGGAATCACCTTCCGCCGCCCCATCGGCGGCGAGTGTGTCATCCGTTATCCATGGAACTTTAAACCGTAGGCGGCCGATAGCGGCACGTCCGCGGCGTTTCATCGCGGCATCGCTCCCTGCGGCGTACGGGAACGCGGCGTTTCATCGTTCTCCCCCCGGTCTGCCCGGTTTCTTGCCCCTTCCCGCGTGTGCGCTAGGATCACTTTGCTGGAGGTGGAGTATGCGCTGGTTCGCCAGCACCCTGGAGACGGCGACAACCCTGTGGCGTGGACGCACCTGGTCGTGCGTGGTGGCCGCGCTGCTGGTCGTGCGGGTGGGCTCGCTGATGGGGTGTGGCAGCGAGCCGTCGGCCGGTCCGATTCCCGCCGCTGACGGACCCGCGGCCGGTACCGTCGCCGCACACGAAGCCGATCCCCGGTCCGGTGTCGTTGCGCACGAGGGGGTCTTCCATGCAGACCCCGGTGCCTGGGGACCGTTCTTCGAGTACAGGGTCCGCACGGCTGACGTCCTGAAAGGGGGAATCGGGCTTTCTCCGGTCGACCTGGCGGCACTCTGGGGGCTGTACGCGGGCAATCGGCTGCAGCCCCTGTTTCTGGTTCCGGGCCGGGGAAGCGCTCCCGCTGCGGATCTGCTGCGGCTGGTCCTGGCCCTCCACGAGCTTGGCGGCGACCCGCACGCAGCAGGTCTGGACTCGCTTCTGCGGCTGACCCACGATGCCTGCCAGACCCGCCTGGCCGACGAGGATGCGCCGGTCATCCCCGCACTGGAGGCTGCGATCCGCCGCTACGTGAACGGTCCGCCCCGCTCCGTTCTCCAGGTCACCTGCGAGAACGGATGGTGGCCAGAGGACGGCGACGTCTCCCGCGTCGACGTGGCATTGGCAAGGGCCTGGCTGCTGGCTGCCCGCCAACTGGGGGGCGCAACCCGACCCGTTGCGCCGGCCTGGGGCGGTCCTGACGGTGCGGTCCAGCGTCTCGTGGAGTTGCTCCCTCCGAGCCATCGCTACTTTGCCCGGGTCGTGGCGCTTCGACGCTACCTGGGGTGGTGGGTGCACGGCGGGCTTCCGGTGCTGGGGTCCTGGGGGAACCTGAGCCCTGGCGATTTCGGTCCTCGTGCCGCCCGGCTCAAGCGCCGCCTGGTCGCCGAAGGCTGGCTGTCCGCGGAGGCCGCAGCGGTCAAGCCGTCCCTGTTCGACGAGGCCACCCGGCAGGCGGTGCTTGCCTGGCGGGAAGCCCACGGCATGACCGTGCGCACCAAGGTCGACCGCCCCATGCTCGAGAAGCTGAGCTGGGAAGCGGGCCAGCACGTGGCCGCGCTCCATCGCTCGCTGGCCTCCACCCTCGCCCGGGGGACCGAGCGGGGCGATGCCTTCATCCTGGTCAACATCCCCGAGTACATCGTCTCCTTCAACCGGGGCGGAATGGAGCAGGCCTCCTACCGCACCGTCGTGGGGTTCCCCTACCAGGAGCCGGGCGGCCGCACTCCGGTCATCTCGTCCGAAATCGCCTACATCGATTTCAACCCCACCTGGACCCCGACCCAGTACGTCCTCGAACACGAGCTGAGGCCCAAGGCCGCCCGGGAAGCCGGCTTCTTCAAGAAGAACCGCTTCCTGGAGAAGGACGGCCGCCTCGTCCAGCTCCCCGGCCCCGAGAACACGCTCGGCCAGGTCAACATCGGCTTCGTCAACGACAACCTCGTCTCCCTTCACGGCTCGCCCGAGCGCAAGTACTTCGGCTATGCGGACCGGGCCATGTCGCACGGCTGCATCCGTGTCGAGGGAATCGAAGACTTGGCCATGCGTATCCGCGGCTTCACCGGCGACGTGCTCGAACCGACTCTCGACGAGGTGCTCCAGCGGGTCATCGAGCGGCGCATCGTCCCCTCGAAGACCGTCCCCGTCTATGTGATCTATGATCGGGTGCGCGTGCTCCACGACGGTCGCGTCGCCGTCACCCCGGATCCCTACCACCTGGCCAGGCGGGAGACCCCGGACCAGGCCGTGCTCAAGCCGTTCCAGACCCTCATCGGCCAGGCGAAGAAGAACCGCCCGAGAGAGGCCAGTGTAAGGTAGCCCTACTTCAGGAGCCCGTTCACGACCCCCTCGATTTCCGGGCCGGAGGCCGGCAGGCTCCCCCCGACCAGCTTGAGCACCATCTTCCCCGCAGCATCGACCACGATGATCGAGTTCGCGGTGATCCCGAGAGCGGCCCACAGCGCCCCCTGGGAATCGTCCTGAAGGAGCGGCAGGTTGGTGAGCTGGCTGCAGGAGGGAAGTCCGGACTGGGCACCGGCCTTGTTGACCGCCAGACCCTGCACCTTGCCCTTCCACTCCGGGTGAGCCGCGATCAAGTCATCCAGGGCAGCAGCCTGCTGCCCGCAGGTGCCTCAGGTGCAGCTCCCGAAGTAGGCGATCCAGACCAGCTCTTTGAGGGAGACGTCCGAATACGGATCCTTGAACGTCGCGGACGAGGTATTGAGATCCTTGCACTGGAACTTCGGGACCGTTTCCCCCACCCCGATGGGCTCGGCCTCCTCCACCACGCAGAAGTCGCTGCACGCAAACGGGTACGCCACCTGGTGGCAATTGGCCAGTGCGGTGCACTCGGGGCTGGG
>VGRX01000173.1 GCA_016875215.1 Deltaproteobacteria bacterium | reverse complement strand
GGGAAGGAGCGGTGGGAGCAGCGTAAGCGCGAGGAGGGCCGCAGATGAAATCGCCGTGAACCGCCAGAAAAGCGCCAGTACTCTCTTCGCCATGGGGGTACCTCCTGCTGCCTTTCCCCCCCCCCCTCAGCGCTTGCGACCTGTCAACCCCTCCAGTGCAAGTATAAGAAACCGACCGCTGCCTTTCAAGCCAGCCGGCTCCGCAAACCCTTGCAGCAGGCGACCAAGAGGCATCTGGCGTATTGCAGGTCGGCCTGACATCAGGCCCGGAGATGGACGGCCTTACGAGCGGCCAATGATATAGCGGCCCGGATCGACTTCGTCTCGAAGAATGGCGAGCTCCTCATCGCTGGGCGGATCGGTGACCCCGAGGACGTCCGCCACCAGAAGCTCGAACCCGCAGCTCGCCCGCACCTGCTCGATGGTGAAGCCGGGGTGCAGCGAGATGACCCGCATCCTCCGGCTCGCCTCCTCGAAGTCCATGATCGCCATGTTCGTGATCACGCGATACGGTCCGGTGCCCGGCGGCAACCCAGCCTCGTCGCGGGCATTCCCTCCGGTCAGAAAACCGGGGGTCGTGATGTAGTCGATGTCGTTCGTGAACCGGCGGGTATCCTGCGGTGTGATGACCATCGTCCGCCAGCAGAAGGAGGCGAAATCGTTTGCTCCCCCGCTCCCCGGCAGGCGCACTTTCGGTTCGGCGTGAGGTCCGATCACCGTGGAATTGAGGTTCCCGTACATGTCAATCTGCGCGCCGCCCAGAAAGGTGTAGTCCACGAGCCCGCGCTGGCAGGTCTCCATGATCTCGCACATTCCCGTGGCCATGACCCCCTTGAAGAAGGTCCTCGAGTCCCCCACGGAGATCGGCATCTCCGGCAGAATCGGGGCGACGCCGCCGGCCTCGAAGAGAATCAGGAGGTCCGGTGCGTGCGTCTTCTGCGCCAACATGGCCGCGGCGCAGGGAGCACCGGTACCCACCGCCACGGTGGCCCCGTTCTCCAGCAGGCGGGCCGCGGCGCAGATCATCTGCTCCATCACGTTATGCCTGGCCATGGTCCTCCTCCCGCGCCCGGATCCGAAGCTCCATCCTCCGCAGCCGAGTCAGCTTCCGCATCCCGCCGTTCCGCTCCAGGTATTCCCAGAAGTCGGACACGCCGTAGATGTTGGCCTGCAGGAACGCTGCAAAGGCCTCCGGATCCCGCTCCACCTCCAGCCACTTCCTCAGGTGTTCCTCGTCGGAGAAGTACTCGTGCGCCATGCACCCCGGATAGCCGCCGTACCGCACCTCGCACACGGCATCCACGAGGTAGTAGGGGATGAGCGTGCGGGTGGGGTCGCTGCGGATCTCGTCGGAGTGGACGAGGCGCTCGCAGGTGATAATGAGCCGCCGGCTCGCCCTGGCCAGATCCAGATCGGAGATGTGGATCCCCCGGATCCGGCAGTTGCCGAACACGTCCGCCTCGTGCACATGGATGGCCGCCACGTCGGGGTAGACCGCAGGTTGAAGCACCAGCTTCCTGGCCGTGTACGGACAGGTCACGATCGATGCCGGACTCTTCTCGAACGTGTCGGTCCCCATCAGGTGGCGGGCAGGCAGGAAGGGCAGGCCCATGGCAGCCGCCTTGAGCCTCAGCGAGAGGCCGTAGTTGCTGTTTTCGGTGACCCGCACCTTGCCCGATTCCATGTAGCGCCGGGCGTTCGGAGACAGGCCGCGGGCCTCCAGGCCGACCACGTACGCGACGTCGCACCGGTCGAACACCTCGCCTGCGGCCAGGATCTGGAAGTCGTGGGTCGACGTGTGCCCGAGGAACCCCATCCCGCGCCGCTTCTGCCGGACGATTTCGTGGCAGACCGCGGTCGGAATCCGGTTGGCGCCGAACCCGCCGATGGCCAGGTAATCGCCGTCGTGGACGAAGCGTCTGACCGCCTCCTGCACCGTCATGACCTTCGCTACCAGGGCCTTGTTTTTGGCTCGAAAGAACTCCCGAGCCACGTCCGGATCGGGGGAGGTGAACAGCTCTCCCTTGCCTCTCTTCACGACATCCACGGAACACCTCGTCGGCAAGCGCCGGGTACCAACCAACTCTATACCGGCCCTTCGACCGGCGGACAAGTCAATTGTTGCCGTGCCGCGGTCCGGCCCGGCGCAGCCATTGCCGCTTGCGCTCGGGGAGGGGGTGACTTATGATGGCGGGCGGTCTTCCAGGGGAGCTTCATGTCAGCGGAAGAGCACAAGCAGAACTCGTCTTTCGAACGGCAGCGGGGATTCCTCCGCAGCAACTGGTATGTCCTTGTCGCAGGGGCAGCGGCCCTGCACATCCTGCTCGCCGGTGGGGCGTGGTGGTGGTGGGTCCCGGGCAAGGTGCGGGCCGTGCTGGGAGAGCTCGAGCAGGGAATGACCCGGATTCTGGGCACGCGGGTGGCTCACTCGGACGTGACCCTGGACGGCATCGACCACCTGGTCATCCGTTCCTTCTCGGTGGGTGATGAGAAAGCCCTGCTGGTCGTCTTCGACGAGCTGCACGTCCGCTTCGACCCGTTTGCCTTCACCGAGGGGCTCCCGACCATCGTGCGGGTCGAGGGGACGGGAGTCCGGTTCACGCCGGTGCGAGCCCGGGACGGCACAGACAACTTCACCGAGGTCATCCGGAGCCTGAAGGCCTACCTGGAGCGTGAGAGGAACAGGAAGGAGGGGGAGAGAAGCCGCCTGGCTGCGCTGCTGCGCCAGACCCCCGCCGTCGTGCTGGATGGCGTGGAGTTTTCCTTCGCTCTCGCCGACGACGACGGACCGACGCCGCTCCTGCACCTTTCCGGGGGCACGGTCCGAGCGGAGAACCCCAACCTGAGCAGCCGAGAACGCGCCTACCGCATCGACGCGGCCTTCAGCGCACAGGAAGGAAAGGTCCGGGCCGAGCTGAAGGCCGACGTGGACATTGACGAGCGTTCGGTCCAGGCCTCGGCGGACTTCACCCCCTACCTTGCACTGCGCTTCGAGGACAACCTGGCCGAGCTGAAGACGGTCCGCTATCGCGGGGGCGAGTTCCTGGAAGTGGACTTCGGCAAGCTGGCGCTCTCCAACCTGCTCAGGACACCGGGGGAGCTCGATTCCGCGCTTCGCCGGGCTGCCGGCCTCGCGGGGAGGGAGCTGCCCCCTGGACCGGTCGTCCCCGATCTGTCCCTCGAGGCCCGGCTGGGGGACCTGCTTCGCCAGGTTCAGCCTGTGCTGGGCCGGCTCAACTATCCGCCCGAGAAGCTCAAGGGCTACGCACGCCAGGTGGCCGACCTGGTCGGGCGGGTTGCCACTCAGTTCCTGGCCGACACTGAGGGGGATTACCTGGTTCTCGACTCGGGGCGCATCTTCTACCTGCTTGTCCCCGGCGCCAGGGAAGAGCCCCTGCACCGCCTCAAGGTGACGCTGCGCAAGGGCAGCAGGGGTCGACTCGACGCTCAGGTCGAACACCGCAGCGGGACTGACGACTTCGAGGGGGAGCTGAGCCTGGTGAGCCCCACCGAGCTGTTCCAGGTTACCGGCGAGGGTGGCCTCGTGGACGGGAGGCTGAGCGGCCGCGTCTCGGTCAGCGCTTCGCTCGATGATCCGGTCGTGCGCCTGGCCGGGACCCTGTCGTATGACGCGGGCCGATGGGGAGGTACGTTCCAGGCCCAGTTGCGCAGCGAGCAGCCGCCTCTCGCAATCGATGCCTCCCTTGCCTCGGCCGCGGCCGGAATCGCCGGCAGCATCAAGGGAGAGCTGCTCATTCCCGACCTCCTGCTGGTGCACGAGCTGTCTGCCACTCTACGCCCGCAGGGATGGGAGGCCGAGTTGGATGGGATCCTGCTCGTCCCCATCGGCGGTGAACAGGTGCGGATGAAGGGCAAGGTGGATTCAGCGCTCGGAATCCACCGGTTCCTGCTCACCGCCGCAGGCGATGTCCGCATTCCGCTGGACGGGTTCGACCTGCTGCTCGACAAGGTCCGGATGGGAAGGGACGGGATCGTCCACGTCGAGGACTTCGCAGTCGTGAGAACGGGCGAGGAGCGCAACCGGGCCCGCCTGCGCATCGCTGACCTGGCGGTGGACCTTGCCTTCAAGGGAAGGGAGCTTGTCGACCGGCTGGAGGAGCTCGACTTTTCTCAGCCTCCGCTGCAGCTCGCGTCCACGCTGATCGGCGGGGTGGAGGTGGTGGAACCTGTGGTCGTGGTCACGCAGCCCCCCCGACTGTCGGAGCCTTCATTTGACGAGGGGGGAGGCGACGAGCTCTCCGACAAGATATCGGACAATCTCGAGGAAGGCTCGGCCGAAGCCGTGGTCATGAACGCGGACTACCGTGCGGCGCTCACGAGGATGATTTTCGGAACCGGTTCAGCGCTCGAGAAGCTGGTGGACGTCATGACCCGTGCGGGCGACCGCCCCCCGCTCAGCCGAGCCGTGATCAAGGAGGGCAAGCTCGAGTATTCCGACGCGGTTTCGCAGCAGGACAGGCTGCTGACCGATCTGTCCCATTTCAACGCGGTGTTCGAGAAGGAATCGAAGGCCGGCGCTTCGGGCGGCACCTTCCGGGTCGCGGCCAGCTTCACCACCGCGGTCGGGACCGAGAAGGACGCGGCTGCCCGCATGGAGGCCAAGGTCGACCTGGCAACCGGGAACCTGGAAGGGGAGCTGTCGGTGGACCGGCTCTCCCTGTTCGCCTATCGTTTCCTGCTGCCGTCGTGGTTCTCTCCTTCCCGCCTGTCCTTCCTGGAAGCGGGGCGGGTGGCACTGCGCTATGACCGGGAGCTCGGACGGGTGGCCCTGTTCGGCAGGGGGAAGCTGACCGACTTCAACGTGATCTCGCCACGTCTGAGCAGCAGGGCATTGGAGCACCTGTCGCTGGACGTCGTTGCCGGGGAGGATTCGGCCACGGGGCTCCAGTTCGATCTCAACGCCCGGCGACTCGAGACGCTGGCGCCCATGCGGCTGTCGTTCGGACGGATCTCCAACATGGCCGTGGACTTCAGGGTGGATGCAGCGGATGCCGAGTACCCCAAGTTCTTCGGGCGGGTATCGCTGCCCGACATGCCCCTCAACGACATCCTGGCTTCGATCCCGAAGGCGCTCGGGAGCGCCCTCGACGGGCTCCAGGTTGCCGGAACCGTGGGGTTCTCGCTGAGTGTCGAGGGGGATTCGAGGGACCTGCGCGATTTCAAGTTCTCGTCCGTGGTGCGGGAGGACGGCGTCAAGCGTGAGGCCCCTGCAAAGGGAGCGGACTTCGACAAGCTGTCCGGAGCGTTCAAGCACCGGCCGCCGACCGACCGGAGCAAGCCGTTCATCGTGGGAGAAGGCCCGGACTACGTTCCCCTGAGCCAGATCTCTCCCTGGCTCGTGCTCGCGGTCACGACCTGCGAGGACGGGAGCTTCTTCCGGCATTCCGGCTTCAACGAGTTCCAGATCAAGATGTCGATCATCCGCGACATCGAGAAGGGACGGTTCGCCCGCGGGGCCAGCACCCTGTCGATGCAGCTGGTGAAGAACCTCTACCTTTCCCACGAGAAGACCGTTGCGCGGAAGCTCCAGGAAGTCATCCTCACGTGGCTCCTCGAGAAGGAGGTGCGCAAGGAGAAGCTCATCGAGGTCTACCTCAACATCATCGAGTGGGGTGAGGGGGTCTACGGGATCAAGCAGGCCTGCGACAAGTACTTCGGCGGCATCCCGCCGATGAATCTCAACCCGGGACATGCGGCGTTCCTGGCCAGCTTCATCCCGTACCCGAAGCCGTTCCACCGTCGCTTCCAGGAGGGGCACGACTCGGACAACCGCAGCAGTAGCTGGCTCAAGTGGTGGGACCGCAGGCTCAAGATCGTCAAGCGGATCGTCCGGGCGATGGTGAACAACTGCCAGAAGCTGGACGGGAAATGCCCTGGGGACATCCAGTACTGCCGCGTGCTGGCTGCCACGTGTGCGAATTCGTCGGAGCTGGTGCGTGCGGACAACTTGAAGAGCCTGGACGAGCTGTTCCGTCCGCGCGAGACCCCCGATCTCGGTGATACGGGCAACCCGGAGCTGGAGCTGTAGGAGGAGGTCACATTGCCCCGTTATTCGCAGTTACCCGGTAGACTACAGGGAACGACTGCTCCGGGCAGCTTCCGCCGCCGGCTGGCCTGGGCCGGATATCTCGCCCTGTTCCTGTTCGTCGGTGCGTGCGTGTTCTGGATGCGCGGCATCCTGCTCCCGTTCGTCATCGCGTTGGTCATCGGCTACGTGCTGGAGCCGCTCGTGACCCGCATGCACCGCTGGGGCCTTCCCCGCTGGGGAGGGGTCATGGTGGTCTATGCCGCGCTCATCGGGCTGCTGGCGCTCTTCCTGAACTTCCTCGTGCCGGTCATGAGCCGGGAATCGGGCAAGCTGGCCGAGCGGTTCAACGTGGTTCTCAAGGATGCACCCCACCTCTATGAACGGCTCGAGGGGAAGGTCGGCGACCTGGTGGATCGCATGGCCGGGGTGGAAGAGGCGGTGCCGGAGGCCGCGCCGCCGGGCCAGCCGGCCTCCGACGACGAGTGGGGATTCGGCCCCGCGGTGCAGAAGGTTCCGTCGGTCGTACCTCCGGCCCTGCCCTCGCTGGAGCAGCTCGACTTCGGCTCGGGAGACGAGCGGCTGGCCGAGCTCGGAGTCCCCGAACAGCCGCGTGTGAGCTCGGTGCGCCTCGAAGGGGGTAGGGCGGAGCTTGTTCCGGCCCAGCGTCCCAGGTCTGCGGTCACGGTCGAGCAGGTCAAGCCCGGGGTATTCGGAATCAACCTTGGAACTGCGACCGTGGACGTGCGCCAGAGCGGTGAAGGGACGTACACCGTCGCGGCTCGTGAGGGACCTTCGGAGGGGCCGGCCGGCAGCGACATGAAGGCGCAGGTCATCAGCTCGATGCGCAAGGGGCTCCAGCAGTTCTCCGCTTCGCTGCTCAGCGGCTTCTTCACCTTCTTCCAGGGGCTGGTGTCGGGGCTCATGAACGCGCTGGTGGGGCTCGTCGTCGTGTTCCTCGTCGGTGCGTTCGTCATGATCGATGCCCCCAACATCGTGAACCGAGTCGGCGCCATCTTCCCGAGCCGGTACCAGGCCGACTACCGTGAGCTTCTCGGCCGCTTCGACGCCGGGCTTTCGGGAGTCGTTCGCGGGCAGCTCCTCATCTGCCTGGTCAACGGCATCCTGTCCACCATCGGTTTCTTCATCTTCATCCCCGAGTACGCGGTCATCCTGGGCATTCTGGCCGGGCTCATGAGCCTGGTCCCGATCTTCGGCACGATCATAAGCTCCGTCCCCGCACTGCTCGTGGCCGTGACCATCTCGTTCGGAACCGCTCTGGGCGTGCTGGCCTGGATCCTGGGGATCCACTTCGTCGAGGCCTACCTGCTCAATCCCAACATCATTGGAAGGCAGGCGCGCATCCACCCGATCTTCGTGGTGTTTGTGCTGATTGCCGGAGAGGCCCTTTACGGAATGAAGGGGATCCTTCTCGCGGTCCCGGCCATGTCGGTGGTGCAGACCCTGATCCAGTTCACGTATTCCCGCACCAGGCCTTACGTGCGTTGAGTCCCCGGTCGCTCACCCCCGGTCTGTAAGATCGTGGAGCCGCCGAGTGAGGAATCGAGTCCCGACGCCGGCCACGAACCGGCCGTCCGCCACGAGCAGGAGATGGGCAGCAAGCCTGCGCAACGGCGTGTCCCTTCCCAGGGCAGCGGGGAAGAACCCGTCGCGCCACGGGGACAGCACCGCCCGTGTGAGCAGAGTCCAGGGCAGCGGGGGACGAAGTGCCAGCAGCAACCCCTCCGGGACGTTCGTGGCGAGGAGCTCGACCGCACAGGAGAGCAGGTAGCCCAGGACTCCGTCCAGCTTCTCGGCACGCGCCTGACGTACCACTTCGTCCTCGTCCGAGAATGCCCCGCAGACAGCCAGGCAGTGCAGGTCCACCAGGTTCTTGAGCGGGATGTTGAGCCCGTGCTTGAGCGCGTGGGCCGCACACACGAGCGCCTGCCCGGACAGTCGTGGAAGCAGGAGGTGGCCGTGAACGGCCGACAGCGGCACGGCCCCGTCGGACAATGCGACATGGGAAAGCAGGGGCCGGTCGCCCTGGTCCACCGAACGGTGCAGCTCCACGTGGAAGCCGTCCTGACGCACGGTCACGTGGTGCCCGTGCCGCATCGACCACCGGCGCTCTACTACCGGGAGGTGGACCTCCGCCCCGTTGTCCACGAGCGCCTGCACCGCGCGCTCGAGCTGTCCCTCGGGCACAAGCAGATCCAGGTCCGCGGCAGCGCGCAGCCACGGCTCCGGGTAGACCTGGTATCGCAGGGCCCCCCCTTTGAGAAGGAGCAAAGGGGGAACGCCTCCAGCTTCGAGACAGGACCCGATCCGCCTCGCACGCTGCTCCCAGAGCAGAAGAGCGTGGATTGCCGATGTCCTCACGTCGGCAAGCCGCTCGGCCGCAACCGAACCGGAAAAGACCTCCCCACCGGCATTCGACAGGCGGGGAAGGTTGACGGCCAGCGCCGCATCCACTCCGTGCCGCCATCCATCGTGCAGCAGACGGTCGACGTCCGGAAACGAAGGAAGTGCGGCTGCCCTCGCCTGGAGGAAGGAGAGGCTCTGCCCCGGAACCGAGGCCGCGGCCATCAGCGGGTCAAGCGGTGCTCCGGAAAACGCATGGAGGCTCATGGCGCCTCTGCGGAAGGAGCGGCCCCCTCGGCAGAGGCACCGGCATCCCCTGATGCCCCGGGAGACACCTCCGCCGGACGTGGAAGGAACCGATCCCCGGGCACGGCGAACAGGAGCACGTGCGGCAGCACCGGGGTCCACTGGCGGCAGCGGCCGGACATGGCATACACGCTGCAGCGATAGCGAAGCAGATCGAGTGCGGCGACCACCTTCTCCATGGGGGTGTCCCACGAGGCGCTGAACAGGACGCTGTGGCCGGAAGCCTGCGCCAGGTAGTGGTAGAGCCGGTCCGGCTCGGACAGAGGCACGTCCACAGCGGTCATCACGGTCCCGTCCGGTACGCGCAGCACGACCCGGAAGCCGGCCCCTTGCAGGAAGACCTGTGGGAGGAGCGGAACCGGGCCGAGCAGTGAAGACGTTGCCGTCTCACGTCCGGCACCGTCCCCGTCAACGGCGGGCACTCCGGCCTCCGGCTGGGGCACCACGCGGTTGGGCGGGAAGGGAGGGGCCTCCCCCGCGTCGGCCGACACAGACGCGGCTCGGACGTCCGCTTCGTCGGTCCTTCCGGCAGCGATGTCCGCAGTCCGAGCGTCTTCGTCACCCGCCTCCCCCCCTCC
>VGRX01000172.1 GCA_016875215.1 Deltaproteobacteria bacterium | reverse complement strand
TCTCGCCACTCCGTACTGCCAGCGTCCCCTGGCCAACGGGGCCGACGTGGTGGTGCACTCCCTGACGAAGAACGTCATGGGGTTCGGGACCGACATGGGGGGAATCGTGGTGGCTCCTGCGTCGCTGCACGCGGCGATGCGGCTGGTCCGCAAGGACTTCGGCGGCGTCGTGGCGCCCCGGGCGGCCTGGAACATCCTGGTTTACGGGCTCTCCAGCCTGGCCGTCCGCATGGACCGGCAGATCGGCACGGCGCTCAAGGTCGCGGCGTGGCTCGAGAACCAACCCCAGGTGGCCCGGGTCCACTACCCCGGTCTGAAGTCCCATCCGGAGCACGACGTCGCCCGGAGGCAGATGGTGGACTTCAAGGGGCGGTTCGCCCCCGGCCTGATGATCTACTTCGAGCTGGCCGGAAACGGTAGCGAGCTCGCCCAGCGCTCCGCCCGGTTCATGGACTTCCTGGCGACCCAGAGCTACGTGGTCACGCTTGCGGTGAGCCTGGGACAGGCAAAGACTCTCATCGAGGCCCCGTCCCTCATGACGCACTCGGTGTACGGGGACAAGGCCTCCACGGCCGGGCTGAGCGTGTCCGCAATGCGGCTCGCCATCGGCCTCGAAGACCCCGATGACATCCTCTTCGATCTGGATGCCGCGTTGAAGCACATCGGCCAGTGAACCGGGTGCCGCGGGCAACGGCCGGGAACGATGGCCTCGGAGCGTCCGCAACTCACAGATCATGGATCACGGTCTCGTCGGGCGGGATCCGAAGCCTACGGTAACTTCAGGCCAGCTTGAGCGTCCGCGCAACCCGGCCGAACGCAGGGACGCGCGTCCCGGCGGAATCGAGGAAGCGGCGGAGAGCGAAGAGGTAGGCATCCCCCTTCTGTCCGGAGGGGAGGTCGCCGTGCTCGGAGAGCTCGGCCAGGATGTGCCAGAGACGGACGGCATCACCGGCCAGCCCCCCCAGCGGAAGGGAGGTCTCGTTGACTTCGAGCAGTGCGGACGGGATCTCTCCCTTGAGGATTGCTGCCGCCTCGGGCACGTAGGCCTTGGAGAACCGGGCACGGTACGCTGCGGCGACCAGGTCCGCCCCGGGGGCGGGCAGGGAACCGGCCTTGGCAAACAGCTTGCGGTTGACGGCCACGTTGGTGTGGGGTAGGAACCGGCCCCCGGCAGCCTTCGAGTCGGGCTCGAACAGGAGGCGCTGCCTGCCGGAGATGTGCGGCCGCGCGGCCACCAGGCCCCTCGGGTAGGGGGGGACGTCCGCATCCGCGATCAAACGGCCGTAGGATATGCCGACGTCATCGAGAGCGGAGAACGGGCGGAGCAGCTCGGCCAGCCATCCGGTGCCGACCGGGAAGCTGTCCTGGCACAAGAAGACCACGTTCCCACCCTCCGCGGTAGACATGGCGACGTCCGTGAGGGTCTTGCTTGCCGGCACGTAGAGGGAGCGAATCCCCCGGGAACGGAGCAGGAGCGGCGTGCGGTCCTTGCTGTCCGATTCCACGGCAAGGATCTCGACTTCTCGAGACGGACGCTGGTCGTTCAGCGAGGCCAGGAGGTTTTCCAGGACGCCCTCAGCGTTGTGCAGCAGGAGGACGATGGAGACGTCGGCCCTGGCCCCGAGGAACGTCCTTCGCATACCCGAGGAGATGTTGCGGCCGCGGTCTCCGTCTTCGCCCCCGGGTTGTGTGGGATGGGGAGCATCGGCCGACGCCGGTTCACCCGTGCGGTCGGAGCGGGGGCGGGGCTCGGCATCGGGACGGTCCTGGCCGGGGTAGCCGGAGCGCGTGCGTGGCTCGGCATCGGGACGGTCCTGGCCGGGGTAGCCTGAGCGGGGGCGTGGCTCGGCATCGGGACGGTCCTGCCCGGGGTAGCCGGAGCGCGTGCGGGGCTCGGCATCGGGACGGTCCTGCCCGGGGTAGCCGGAGCGCGGGCGTGGCTCGAAGTCGCCGCGTTCCTGGGGGCGCTGCCGCGGCTCTCGCTCGGCCCAGTCCGGGTAGTGGGGGCGCTGACGGGAGTCCCGGTCGCCCTGGCCGGGGTGGCCGGAGTCCTGCCGGTGCTGGAAGTCACCCCGGTCCGGATGGCCGGAGCGAGGCCTGGGCTCGCGGAAGTCCTGTCCTTCTCCGCCCTGCGGTCCCCTGTCGTCGAATCGGGGCCTGTCGCCCCTGTTCCGGTCGTGCTGGCGATCACGCCAGTGCTTGCGTCCCTTGCGTCCCATGTCGTGTTGTCCCTCGAAACGCTCAACGCCGTTGGTGCAAGACGGCGATTCCATGTGGATTCCAAACCCGAGCGACCCGGAGCCCGACCGTATCTTGGCAGATTCTCAGCCGGAATACCACTGCGAATTGACGCGCCCCGCTACGCCCGCTCGATGCGGCCAAAGCGGGCGTTGACCTCGACCCACGGAAAGACATGTCGGTCCTTGGGGTAATCGTAGACGGACCGCTCCCGGTCTCTGTCGGTGGTGACGAGCTCGACGTCCTTGAGGAGGGGGGACCAATGGTGGGTGCGCTGGACGAGGCTTCCCATGTCGCAGCGCGCCAGCACCTCGGAGCGTGGGGTCTCGACCAGGATCGAGTGGCCCTGCGCCTCGTCGGTGGTCACCTGGGTGTCATGCCGGTCATGGTCGTTCTGCCGCGTCAGGATGTTGGCCAGGAACTCCAGTGCCTCGGGCAGGAAGGACGGCTCGACTACTCCCCGGACCGTGGAGGTGGGGGCCTGCTCGCGGAACACGCCTCCCTGGTGCAGGGGGAGGACGCCCCAGAGGGAGACGGAGCGGCTGCCGGCCATTCCGAGGATTACGGGACGGGAGTCGAGCAGCAGCCGGATTGCGGCAAGCGCTGCCTGTATCGCCCGGTTGGACAGCATTGCCTGGTAGTGCGACAGGAAGTGATCCAGGAAGACCATGGCGTCGAGGAACTTGCGGTCGCTGCAGGTCCCGTGGGCCGAGCCGTTGAACGCGCTGAAGAGGAGGTTGCGGCCGACGAAGCGGTTGAGCATCCGCTGCTGCTCGGGTGTGCCGGTCATGAGCCGGTGTTCGGCCATCAGGCAGTTGGCGCATCCCTGGCTGTAGCCGATGTAGCCCCAGGGACCGTCGACGCGGGACACGGCCTCGATGATGCGTTGGGCATTGTACTCGAGCGAGCGGGCGGTGGCGGTATCGGCCCGTACGATGCGAACCCCTCGGCGCGCCTCGATGCGGGCGAAGGCATCCTCGAGCTCGTGCCCGCGGGCGCCATAGGTGATAACGCCCATGGCACTGACGATGGTGAAGCGGTACTTCCCTTCGGGAGGGTCGATCAGGAGCCTGACCAGGGGATCCCCCTCGAGCCGGTTGCGGTCGTCGGCGCCGTGGTAGAGGGCATGGACGATCTGGGCCAGGAGATCCTGCTCGTCACGGCGGGGGGGCTCGCCGGTCCGGCACTCGAGCCACCGGGCGACCCGGTCGACCCCCTGCTGGACGTTGCGGACGACGGAGAGGACGACGAGCGCCTCGTGGTTGCGGCTCCAGAACTCCTTGAACCAGGGGAGCTGGAAGGCCAGCGGATCCTTCCGCAGGAGGGCCGCGCAGGCATCGAATGCCTTCTGATAGAGGGTGCGGGCCTTGTTTCTGCGGGCGACTTCGGCGACGGGGAGTGTGGGGGAGGCGGGAGCGGGGATCTTTCGTGCGGTCCTGTGCCGAGCGGGGGGAGGGACCGTTCGGGCGGTCCAGTCGCACCGGGTACCGGCCGCGTCGGCAGCGGTGATGGCGTTGCGGGCTCTGCGGACGGCAGCGGGCTGGGCAGCCTCGGCATCGCACCCGGCCGGGAGCGGGCCGCGTGCCTCCTGGACGAAGTATTTGAATGCCCGGTAGGGCTCGCCAAGCTGGAGGATCTGATCCGCTGCGTCGGCCACGGCCTCGTAGTAGCTGTGTCGTGCGCGGCGTCCGCCGGCCAGGAAGTCGGCGATGCGGGGGAACTCGAACCCCATGCGTTCTGAAAGGATGCCTGGCAGATCGAGGGGGGTGCGGAGGGCCCCCTGCGGGAGGTCGAGCAGCGCCATGAGAGCGTTGGTCAGGATGCGGGGGTCGTTGTTTCCCAGCTCGACCAGGACATCGAGGAGGAACTGGGCGGGCTGCTCGAGGACGAGGTCGAGCAGGAGTCGCTGGTTGAGCTGCACGGCCCGGCCGACCCAGGCGGATGCGAGGCCGGCGTGGAGCAGGAGGGCGACGTCGCGGGGGCCCATGAGGCAGTGGGGGACGGGGTAGGGGAGCGGTGCGGGCTCGAGCCGGGGCCGCTCGATGCGGCTCATGTGGATCGTCTCGGCCAGGAAGAAGGAGATCACGGTCGCCTGCGGAGCGTATGCGACGCCGCCGTAGCCTTGTGCGATCATGCGGACCCGTCGCTTGACCTCCAGGACGTGGCGCAGGCGGGCCAGGTCGACCGGCCTGAAGCCAGAACCCGGATCGTCCGGGTCCGGACGCCCGCGGTCGAGCAGCCATTGGACCTGTTCGAGCGTCAGGCACGGGGCCAGGCGGGCCACGGTCTCCGAGAACGCTCGGGGTAGCGGAGCCGGAGCAGCGGCGACCCGGTAGATCTCGGCAGCGGACGGGAGCGGGGAGAGCCGTTCCAGGGTGGCCGGGGACTCGGCCAATGCCACTCCCCGGCGCACAGGAGGGCTGGCGACCGGCTCCGCCGGGCCCAGCAGGCGGGCGGCAAGGCGGAGGAGTCGGTCGACCTCGAACTCCCAGGCATGGTCGGGATAGCGCTCCGCCACCATCTGCTTGACCTGCCGGACGTTCAGCCCGCGGCCGTCGATGACCTGGCCGATCACGGTGAGCAACCGCGGTTCGAAATCGGGCCGGTCGAAGAAGAGCCGGGCGGCCAGGCGGGCCAGCCGGGGCAAAGGGATGGCGTCCGCCAGCTCGCGAATCCCCTCCTCGTCGAAGATGCGCCGAGCGCGGCGTGTGAAGTCGCGCAGGCGCAACGCGTGCGCTGCCAGGTCGGCCGAGAAGAGGGCGAGGGTAGCCAGCACCCTGTCGAGTGCCTCGTCGTCCGAGAGGATCTCCAGGATTCTCTTCGGCTCGACAAGGGGGTTCAGCAGGGCATTGAAGTAGCGGGCATCGTAGAGGCCCTGTTCCGGCCCGGACACGGAGATACCGCCGCTCGGGGTGATGTTGAGGGTCACCAGCCCCTTGCGGAGGGGCCGGACGAACAGCTCGACGGAGCGGTTGCCCTGGCTCAGGACAGGCGAGCGGCCGGCCAGATCCCAGGTCAGGTCGAGCGCGGCCTGGCCGAGCCCCGAGACCGCAAGCACGCCCTGGGCCACGTCGACACGCAGGCGGCTCCCGGCCGGAAGCACGAGCTTGCGAGCTCCCAGCTCGGCCGCGGCGTTGGCCAGCTTCACGTCGAGCGTGGTTCCCGCCACGTCCACGTGGAACGTGCCATGACTGGGTTTCGCCGCGTTGAGGCGGACGCCCATGTCGAACCTGCCGGCAAGGCAGGCCGTCAACGGCGCATCGTCGATGTCGAGCTCGGGGAACGGCTGCATGTCCAGCTCCAGGGCCAGCAGCGCCTGTCCGCCTGCGGAGGCCTTGATCTCGAGCGGGGTATCGCTGGTGGAGCGTACCGTTCCGTTCAGCTTCGTTCCGGTCAGGCTCGGCGCCAGCCGTGTATCTCCCAGGTCGACAAGGCTCCCCTGGACCAGGTCGGCCACGGCCTTGAAATGGAGGTCCATGCTGCGGTCCGGCCGGTCCCGGCTGCTGCCGAACGTCTCCTCTACGGCCCCGTGGAGCTGGAGCGTGGGGAAGATGACGTCCAGCCGCGTGTCGCCGGTCAACAGGGGGTGGGAGTATCGAATCGTCGTCCGGAGCGAGTCGAGTCTGGACCCCGGGTGCAGGACCGCGAAGGCCTGGAGGTCCAGGTCCTCGGTCGTCCAGGTCCGGTCGAACAGAGCGTTGATGCAGCGGGCCACAGCGGAATCGGAGGCCGGGGTGAGCGGCACCGTCCGGGTCGAGACCACGAGGCCGGCCCTGGTGCTGAAGCGGGCGCCGCCGATCTCGACGGTGGCACTGTCGAGCTGAACCGACAGGCGCGGGGCCGCCACCTCCCCTGAGAGGGTGGCCTCCAGTGCAAGGGGGCCGGGGAAGCCGGCAGTGACGGAGAGCATTCCGCCATCCCCCATCACGTTGTCCACGGCGACTGCGGGGGAATCGGCCCGGCAGCGGACCTGGCCCCGGAATCGCTCGAGCGACATGGCCAGCTCGCAGAGCATCTCCCGCAGCGGAGAATCCTCCGATTCCCGTATCCGGGCGCTGGCGAGGGGCTGGTTGGAAAGGAGGCCGACCAGCTCCGCATGGGGAGCCGGGAGGATCGCAGCAGGCACTCCCACCTGGTCGAACGGGATCTCCCAGCGGTCGAAGAAGAGCCACTTCCCGGTGAAGCGAAGCTCCAGCTCGAGGCGGCCGTGGCGCTCGACCGGCCGTGCGGTGATGCGGCTCAAGGTCACGCTGGCAGCCCGTCGCACGGTGCCCGCCAGGAGATCCCGGTACCGGTCCGTGTCCGGAGGCCAGCGCCCTGCGTTCTCCAGAAAGGATGCAACCTCGTCCACCAGCCGGGAGAGAAGGGCGCGGCCGAAGAAGCCCAGGTCCTTCATGGCCTGGGAGCCCTCCACGAGGGACCGCACGGCGGCCACGACCCGGGACACGTCGACGTCAGCGAAGTGTTGCTGGAGGCGCAGCAGGATCACCAGGATGTTGCCCAGGTGCACCGGCCTGTCAAAGGAAGCCTCCGCCCAGGTGAGCACCGTTTCGCCCGAGTCCGGCCCAGGAGCCTGTTGCGAATAGCCTCCCGCTGCGGCAGACCGCCCATCCCGAGCTGCGGCGTCGCTGCACCCTCCTTCGCTGAAGCCACGGAGCGCATGCCCCGAAGTCGAGTCAACGTGGGCAGCGGCTGCGCTTCCTCGTCTTCGGGGACCCCGCTCCTGGCGCCCCGGGCGGGTGCTTCGCCTCGCCTGGGAGTCTGTTTGCAACCGGCTCCGGGCCACCGTGGCCCGGACTTCACAGCGGCACTCCTCGGGGATGTCGACCGGGAGCTGCTCATCACGAAACAGCGGGAACAGGTAGCGCCCCGGCTTCAGCTCGACCATCAGGTCGGCTTCGAGATTCTCGACGAGCGAGGGCGACAGCTCCCCGAGCTCCAGGCTGATCTCCCTGGGGGCAGCCAGAGGAGAGAAGTCACCGGGAACGACCCGCTCGTCCCGCGTGACGCGCATCCGCAGCGTCGGCGGACCCGACTCCTGCTCCTTCTGAGAGCAGTTGCGGGGGTTGCCTTCGGGCTCTTTCATCTTCATGTCACGGCCTCGCTCCAAGCGGGCACAGTCTAGAAGGGACGCTTCGTCCCGTCAATGACCCCGGCCGGCCGGCGGTCGATTCTGTTGATCTTGCATGTGCTCCGAGTGTACACTCTCTCGGTCACGCAGGTTCTCCCTCGGCCCCGGGGGAGTCCTCTTCACCCATGGAGAGCGATGATGCGATGCAGGACGGGACCTCGAATCTGGATGTTGGTTGGCCTGTTGCTGATGGGGCTGGCCTCGTCCGTCGGTTGCGACGGCGGGGACAGCGACGATCCTGACGCTGCCGTCGCCGAGGACCAGGGCTCGGTCGAGTCGGACGGGAAGGAGGAAGCCACTGCCACGCCGCCCGACGTCGTAACCGGAAAGGACTCGGCGGACCCCAAGGACGTCTGCAAGCCCGACTGCGGTGGGCGGGATTGCGGTGACGACGGCTGCGGCGGAAGCTGCGGGGACTGCTGGACCCTGGAAGGAGCGATCAACAACGACCTATGCACTCCGGAAGGAACCTGTCCGGTATGCGGGTGCGGGACCAAGGTCTGCGGGTTCGACCCGTGCGGATCCACCTGCGGCCAGTGCCGCGCAGACTACACCTGCAACGACCAGGGGACGTGCGATCCGCCGCCCATCGCCTGCGACCAGAAGGGATTCGTCGGCGTGCTCCAGCATGCCAAGCTCAAGGGAGCACCCGGGGCCTTCTACGTCCACTATCAGAGTCTGTCATCCGAGGTGACGCCCCTCGATGCGCTCGTGATCGAGATCGACAACAATGCCCCCATGTCCGGACCGAAGGGACCGGGTACCTACGACCTGAAGTTCCTGAACTTCGGCAAGGGCGGCCTCTGGTCCTACATCCTGGTCGGCTGGAACGGCACCGGGTATTCCAAGCTGCTGATTCCAACCGCGGGCCAGCTCGTCATCAGCACGCTCGACCCCCAGGGCGGCCCGATCCAGGCCAAGCTGGTAGGGGCCGTGTTCGAAGAGGCGTCGTTCGACAAGAACACCCAGGACGTGATCTTCAACCAGAGTCCGAACGCGATGATCTGGTGCGTCGACGAGTACGGCCTGGATACGGACCTCAACGTGACGCAGCCGTTCTGCGTCAAGGATGGCACAGGCGCCGAGATCGGTGACAACATCAAGGACTTCAAGCTTCAGAATTGCAACGGAGACTGGGTCAGGCTCCAGACAGGTTGCGGAAAGGTGAAAGCGCTGTGGATTGTTGCCACAGCCGGGTGGTGACCGGGCTGCGCCCAGTACGTGCCCCAGGTTGGCCCCGCATACCAGCAGAACAAGGGAGCCGGTCTGGATGTCCTCTTCGTGCTCGGCGAAAACCAGGCGCGGGGCAAGCCGACGCTTGCCTACTGCAAGACCTACGCGAACCAGTACAAGCTGCCGCCCGACAAGGTGGTGCTCGACAACGGCAACACCTACGGCGGCTGGGAAGTCCTCTTCGGTGCGATGAATCCCTACCTCTCCGACACGGGCGAGCTCAGCCTCCCGTGGGATGGCATCCTGGACGGGGACAACATGGAGTACAAGTACTCGTCGGGCAACAAGAACGGGTTCAAGGACGTGAACGCCGCGCTCCAGTACATCATCGCCAACTGACGACGGGGCAACCATGAAGGTCTGGATTGGTCTGGCGGCGGCCGCAATCGCCACCGCTGCCTGCAGTTCGGGGACGTCGGGCGGGGCGGACGGGTCGGAGGGGTCGGACGTGTCGGACGTGTCGGACGGGGCGGACGGGTCGGACGTGTCGGACGTGTCGGACGTGTCGGACGTGTCGGACGTGTCGGACGGATCGGACGTGTCGGACGTGTCGGACCGATCGGACGTGTCGGACGGAGCGGACGTGTCGGACAGGTCGGACGTGTCGGACGTGTCGGACACGCCGGAGGGCTACAACCTGGCTCCGGACCTGGTGGCCGGAGTGTCCGGGGCGGCCGTGGACCAGGACGGCACCCC